>JAIBDN010000036.1 GCA_024686215.1 Gammaproteobacteria bacterium
CCGGCATTTATGCGTATTCGCCAGGGCCGCAAGGACGAACATTTCCACACCCTGGAAGACAAGCAGAAAACCCGTTTTCAGGGCAAGATATCCCGACACCGGGTGGTGGAGGCGTGCAAGTTTGATTTCGGTGAAGTGCGTGAGATAAAAAGCGCAGTCCCGGGTGCCACAGTTAACGACGCCATGCTGACCATTGTCGCCGGCGGCTTGCGCAAATACCTGGACAGCAAGGGAGAGCTGCCCGACCAGAGTCTGGTGACGGGTTGTCCGATTGATGTGCGCTCACCCGAGGAGCGTGCCGCAGGTGGGAACATGGTGGGTTTCATGAATGTCGCCCTGCGTACGGATATCAATGAACCACTGGAGCGCCTGGCTGCTGTGCATGCGGAATCCCTGTCGGCCAAGGCCTATGCCGAGGCGTTGGGGCCGCGCATGATGGTAGATCTCAGCGACGTCATGCCGGGCAATGTACTGTCCCTGGCCATTCGCGCCGCCAGTTCCACCGGCCTGTCTGAAGCCAACGTAATGCAGAACACCATTGTGACCAACGTACCCGGCGCGCCATTCCAACTCTATTTATGTGGCGCCGCACTGATTGACTCCATCAGCCTGGGCCCGTTGCTGCCCAATGTAGGCCTGTTCCACATCGTGTACAGCTCAGTGCTGGAGAAGAAAGGTTCCATCAACCTGTCCTTCACCGCCTGTCGCGACATGTTGCCAGACCCTGCGTTCTACGCAGACTGCCTGCAACAATCCTTTGACGAGTTGCGCACGGCAACCCTACAGCGGGCAAAACCCGCAAAGACAAAACCTGCCAGGAAGAAACGTGTAACCAGGTAGTGACTAGACAAAGCGTGCCAGCAGTTGGTGCACATTGACGCGCGCCTTGAGCCGGCTCGCCAACAGGAACATGCCCCCCAATTTGCGGTGAAAATACACCGCATCGGTGGGCGGCGCCTGCCAGAAATCACGAAAATCTGTCACCTCCTCGGCCAGCTGCGACATACGCGCAGACATGTCGGAGCGCGCAAAATCATACTCGACGTCTTCGCACAGTGGTTCCAGTGCCAGCAGGAACAACTCCAGCACCAGGTCGCGGTACTCGCTGTTGGCATCACCCATGGCGTAACCGATGCGCTCCGCCGCTGCGATTAACTTGTCGTGATCGCCAACCATGGCAGCGGCCACCAGCTTCCGGTAGTTATTGACGAAAGCGGCCTTGAAGCGCCGGGTAGCACCGAAGTCGAGCAATACAATTTCACCGCTACTGCTGCGGTATTGGTAGTTGGCGAAATTGGGGTCGGTCTGCACCATGCGCAACTCGAACAACTCCATGAACATCAGGTCCACCAGGGCGGTCATCACCCGGTCGCGTTCTGCCTGGGGCAAATCCAGGATGGTTTCAATCGGCTTACCACTGACATAAGTCATGGCCAGCACCGTAGGCCGAGTCAGTTCCGGCAACACTTCGGGTACCAGAAAACGCTCGTCCTCGCGCAGCAGGTCACCAAAGGCCTGCAGAAACTCTGCCTCCTTGTGATAATCCGCCTCGTCCTTGAGCTGCACTTTGGCGTCATCCAGCAGCGGTTGGATATCCAGCTCCGGTGGCAGTAATCCCGACATGCGCAGCAGGGTGGCGATATTGTCCACGTCACTGTCGATACTGGCGGCAACACCCGGATATTGAACTTTGAGCACGATTGAGCGGCCATCGGGCGACAGTGTCTTGTGCACCTGGCCTATAGACGCGGCCGCCAGTGGCTTATTCTCGAAACCGTAGAATAGCGCCTCCCAGCCCTCACCATAGGCCTCGGTCATCGCCTTGTGCAACTGCTGTGGTGGCATGTACTTGGCGTCGGAGCGCAGGCGAGCAAGAATATCCGCCAGCTCCCGGGGCAGGAAATCCCCGTTGTCCATGGACAGAATCTGCCCTACCTTCATCGCCGCCCCGCGCATGGTGGACAACTGTTCCGCCACCCGACGCGCATTGGCGGGGGTCATTAACATATCCCTGGCATTGGGGCGCTTACCCGCGCGCAGCTGCCGCGTTCCCTCGGCGAGCATGCCACCTGCGACCCCACTGGCCATACGCGCTACGCGGGCAAAACGCCCCATGCGTGAAGTCGGTATGGCGCGATGTCCATCGTCCGAGTCTTTCTTATTTCCGGCCACATTGCTCCCGCTGCTGCCAGCGATTTATATGCACCATAACCATCTCATGGGCATTGAATTCGGCTTCCAGTGCGGAGATAAAACTGAACACACCGCTGAGTTTGCGCGCGATCAGGGCAAAATCCCGCGAGGGGGGCGTAAAATGACGACTGGTAGCCGACACTGCCGCCTGTTTGCCGGCGCGGCGCATCAGTCGCGAGGAGGCCCAGCAGTATTCTCCCTGCTCATTGAGGTACTCCTGCGGCAGGAACTGCGCTGGACGCAGGGGCTCGAGCAAATGCAGGCAAAAATCCGCGAACATCTGCTGCCCTTCTTCGCTGGCATCCGGCTGCAGGCAGCCCAATCCGGTCAAACCTTTAACCAGGCCTGGCACATCCTGCTGTAAACCCGCGGCGATAGTCAGACGCAAGTGGTACAGGAACTCCGCAGTGCAATCGAGTACCGAACCGAAATCCAGCAACACCAGTTCATCGCTGCCCTGCTTCTTGCGACGGTCGTCCAGGCGCAACAGGTAGTTGCCGAAGTTGGGATCGGTCTGCAGGAAACCCCAGTCATAGAGTTCGTAAAAAAACAAATCGAGCATGCCCTTGGCGAGAATATTACGTCGCTCCAGGGACAATCCGCCTACATTGGCATCCACCACCGAGTAACCCTCGATGTACTCCAGCGCAAGTACGCTTCCGGTACAGAACTCGCGGTGCACGGCAGGCACGTGATAGCTGACATCACCCACCGGGACACCACGCACCAGGTCGGCCATCTTACAGGTCAAGTCAGCCTCCCGTGCATAATCGATCTCGAAATGCAGATGCTCACGCATGGACTCCAGCCAATCGTCCAGTTCGCGCCCGGACTTGACCCAGCGCGCCAGTAACAGCATACGCACAACCGCATCAAAATCTGAGTCGATCACTGCAGCCAGGCCCGGGTATTGCAGTTTCAGGCAGATCCATTCGCCGGTGGCACGCACTTTGGCCAGGTGCACCTGGGCGAGCGAGGCTGCTGCAACCGCTTGCGGATCAATTTCCAGCTGGTCAAAGCGCTCTCCCAGACTATCGCGCACAAACGACTCCAGCGCATCCCAATGCAGGGGCTCGGTCTGGTCAGACAGGTCACGCAGGGCATCCACCAGTACGGCGGGCAGAAATTGCTCGCCGAACAGCGCCAGCATCTGGCCGATTTTGACGTAAGTACCCTTGAGCTTACCCAGCTCCCGCACAAAACGCCGCGCCTCACGGCGGGCGAACTCAGAATCATCATCGTCTGGACTGCGGCGCATTACCTTTTGCACGGCGCTGTCTACGGCCAGTGCACCCCCGGCGCGGATGCCGGCCAGGGAGACAGTAATGCCGCGGGGAATTGCCTTACTTTTCAGGCCGCGCTGTTTTTTCACCATATTACTCAAAGGGGCTGGAAATTTTGGGCGGCCAGTATATACGAAGCGCGGCGCAACGGGCATACGCTGGTTGTGCGCAATGTTAAATTTCCCGTGTTCAGGAATCCAGCAGCAGGGACGCCAACCTCTTGCGATGGTGCTGAGCATCGCCAAATTGCTGCTGAGCCCACTGCGCACGACGAATATACAACTGGGCGTCACATTCCCAGGTAAAGCCCATACCACCGTGAAACTGCACCGCCCTGTCGCCCGCGTAAAGCAGTGTGTCAGTGGCCTGGGCCTTGGCCATACGGCAGGCGATCTCTGTATCCTTATCCAGCGGCCCCTCGGTCACCAGGCTGGCTGCGTGGTAGATAAAGGAGCGACTGGAATCAACCGCATTGAGGATCTCTACGGTGGGGTGTTTGAGGGCCTGGTAGGAACCGATAAGCTTGCCGAACTGTTTGCGCGTTTTGAGGTAATCCACCACCGTATCCAGGCAACTTGCCGCACTGCCCGTGGACTCCGCCGCCAGCAGCAGCGCACCCAGCAGGCGAAAATCGCGCAGCGCACTGGCCACGGCCGAACCGGTAATCAGCGCTTCGCGGGGCACTGCCACACCGGAGAAATCAACATTCCCGGCGCGCCGCGTCTGATCAATTAATGTACAGGGACTGATGGCGCCCGCCGGCAACTCCTGTGCGCGCACCAGGGCCAGCGCCGGGGCGCCTTCATGCTCCACAACCACTACAAACAACGCGGCTACAGCAGCATTCACCACGTATTTTTTCGTCCCCTGTAACTGGCCGTTACTATCCACATGGCAAGACAGGCGCTCATCGCCCCAATCCCCATTTTCCAGCAGCGCCACGCTAGCGGGAGAACCGGCGGCAATATCTGCCAGCACTGGCTCCAGCGAGTCACCAGCGCCGCTGCGCAGCAGTAACTGTCCGGCCAGGGTGGTGCTGATCAATGGCGTGCCCAACATGGCCCGCCCCATGGATTCGACCACCGGAACCACGGTGGCAACACCCATGCCCGAGCCACCACAGGACTCCGGCAGGGCGATGCCGGTCCAGCCCAGGGCGACCATTTCATCCCATACGGCCTGGTCAAACCCGGCGGCGCTTTCCAGCTGCGCGCGCACGCTACTAATCGGCGACTTGTCGCGACAGAATTCCCGCGCCACATCCAGCAACATGGCCTGCTCTTCGCTGAACTGCAGCGCTGTGTTTCCAACTACTGACATCTACTGACTCCCTACTTCGGTAAACCGAGGACATGTTCACCGACAATATTGGCCTGCACCTGGCTGGTACCGCCGCCGATGGTGGCAGAAAAACTGTTGAAATAGGCGCGCTGCCAGAAACCGCCCTGACGCACCTCGTCATCACCCACATACAGGCCACCGGCAGCGCCCTGCAGGTTAATTGCCAGCTTGCGCATATGACGGGTCATCTCCGAAGCGCGCAGCTTACGTGACAGCGGCAGTGAGCCCGGGTAATCGGTGGTCAATGGCCCTATATGGGCACGCTTGTCGCCAATGGCCAGGGCTTTCTCTTCCATAATCGCCTGCACCAGCTGGTCGCGCATAATCGGGTCGCGCAACACCGGTTCACCATCGCGCGTCACGTCGGCTAACTGCTCTATCATATCGTCGATGGTCACCCGCACCATGGCCAGTCCACCGGCGTTACCGGCTTCGGCACCGCGCTCGTACTGCAGGGTTTGCATGGCAATACGCCAGCCCTGCCCCTCTTCGCCCATCAGGCAATCTGCGGGGATACGCGCATCAGTGAAGAAGGTTTCGGTAAAGCCGAACTCGCCGGTAATCTTGCGAATCGGACGGGTGTCGATACCGGGCACATGCATGGGTGACAGGAAGTATGAGAGGCCGTCGTATTTGCGCGCGGTCTCGGTATTGGTGCGCGCCAGCAAAATCATGTACTTGGCAAAGTTGCCCATGGTAGTCCAGATTTTCTGGCCATTGAGTACGTACTCGTCACCGTCACGCACCGCGCGAGTCTGCGCATTGCCCAGGTCAGAACCGTTATCCGGCTCTGAAAAGCCCTGACACCAGATATCTTCGGCGGTGAGAATACCCTTGAGATATTTAGCCTTTTCTTCCTCCGAGCCAATATCGTTGATCAATGGCCCGGCCCAACCCAGGCCGATCACATTGAAGCAGATGGGGACTGCGTGGCGCCGCATCTCCCGGTCAACAATGCTCTGAAATTTGGCATCTACACCGCCACCGCCGTATTCCCTGGGCCAGGCCATACCCAGATAGCCGGCAGCCCAGACTTTGTGCTGCCATTCACGCAGAAATTCAAGCTGCTGATCATCGCTCACTTCCATAAAGGTCTGTGGTAGCAGAAACCCCGGATCTGCCGGATTATTCTCCTGCATCCAGGCGGAAACTTCTGCGCGGAATTCCTGCAGTTCCTGCTCACTGGCACTCATCTGTCTACTCCATCCCGGGAAGCTGCAAAGGCTCACCCTGTTCATCGGCACGCTGGAACCCCGGTCGCGCCATCAAACGTTGCAAATAGTCTGCGGTCTGCGGCTTGTAGCGCGCGTCCAGTTTCAGCGCGCGCCCCAGGTACAGTGCATAGCCCACTGCGATATCGGCAATGGTGAAGCGCTGGTCCACCAGGTATTCATTGTTTTCCAGATGCTCGTCCAGGCGGCGCAGGCGGGCGATAAACCACTTGCTGTAATCATCCGCCACGGCCTGCTTCTCCGGGGTGGGTTCCAGGTAGTAGTAGCGCATGGCAATGGTCTGCGGGAAGGTCAGCGTGGCATCGGAATGGTGCAGCCAGTTCAGGTAAGCGCCATATTCAGGATCCTCGGGACGCAGGCCAAAGTCATACTGCTGGTAACGGTCCACCAGGTACTGGCAGATACCCGCCGATTCTGTCATCTGTGTATCACCGTCGACAAAGTACGGTACGGTACCCAGGCTGTTCACCCCCAGGTAATCACGATTGAATATCCGCGGCGGGAACGGCAGTATTTCTACTTCATATTCCAGGCCCATTTCTTCCAATGCCCATAGGGGGCGCAGTGAACGGGCGCCGCTGCAATGCCATAATTTCATTTTCATACTCCGTACTGTCGCGCGGCCAGGTCGCGCATGATTTCTTCTGAGCCGCCGCCAATGGCGTTAACCCGTACTTCCCGATAAATACGCTCCACGCGACTACCGCGCATGTAGCCGATACCACCCAGGATTTGCATTGCCTCACGGGCGCAGAACTCCATGGTTTCACTGGCCTGCACTTTCAGCAGGGCGATGTCACCGGGGTTTGCTGTGCCCGCCTCGATCGACTCAAAGCAAACCCGTATGTAGGCCTGGGTGGCGTTGAGCTTCTGCTTCATCTGGGCGATCTTGTGGCGTATGACCTGGTGGTCCGCCAGGCGCTTACCAAAGGTCTTGCGCTCCCTGGCCCACTCTACCGCTTCTTCCAGACACACACGACCCAGGGCTTCCATACCCGCGGCCATGGCCATACGCTCACCATTGAAATTGGTCATGATGACCTGAAAGCCCTTGTTTTCGGTGCCAATCAAATTTGCCACTGGCACCCGCACATTGTCGAAATACAGGGTAGCAGTGTCAGACGCCCACCAGCCCTGCTTGCGATCCAGTTGGGTACGGCTGAAGCCCTCTGCGTCGCTGGGAATCAACAGCATGGAGACGCCGCCCGCCCCCTCACCACCGGTGCGCACGGCAGTAGACACCCAGTTGGCACGCATGCCACCGGTTATATAGGTCTTGGAGCCATTAACGATGTAGTGGTCGCCATCGAGCACTGCCGTTGTGGCCAGTTGCGCCACGTCGGAACCGCCACCTGGTTCGGTAATACCCAGCGCGATGTGCTTTTCTCCCGCCAGTACCGGGGGCGCAATGCGCTCCTTGAGTTCATCCGTGCCCCAGTTGATTACCGGTGGCAAACCAATGCCATGCACCATCAGGCTAGCGGGAATACCACCTGCGCCGATACGCGCCAGCTCCTCATTGGCGATCCACTGATGCCAGGAGTCGATGCCTTCCTTGATACCGCCGTACTGCTCTGGATAGCCCAGACCCAGCAGGCCCACCGCCGCCGCCTTGGGCCACAATTCGATAGGAATATGCCCTGCCTCATCCCAGTCCTCGGCAAATGGCATGATCTCGGCGTCAATGAACTTGCGCAACTGGGTACGCCACTCGTGGTGCTCTTCGCGCAGATGGGGATTGGGCAAACGGGCACTGTCAAAATCCAGTGACATGGTGGCTCTCCAACAGGATACAACTCAGGGCCAACTATACTAGATAAGCCCCTGCGGCAACGCATGGGCTAGGGCGCCAATGATTTGGGCAAAGGTGACAGCAAAAGGTTCCTTCCGCTAGCCCCGTGGGATAACCTGCGCAAAACCTGAACAATACGACTGGAATCTTGTATGGACATCGGCGACCCAAGCAAGCAACAGTCTGGCCACGCGTTGTGGTTCCTGGCCTTTAGAGCAGGCTTTCTGTGCGCCGGGCTATTCGCGGTAGTGGCCATGCTGCGCTGGCTCTACTGGATGGTGTCACCCGCTAGCTGGGATTACAGTATTGCGCCCAACTGGTGGCACGCCCACGAGATGGTGTTCGGCTTTGCCATGCCGGTAGTGGCCGGTTTTCTGCTTACCGCCGTCGCCACCTGGACCGGCACGCGCGGCACCACTGGACGCCGCTTACAACTGTTGTTTGCCCTGTGGTTGGCGGCCCGCGTGCTGTTGTGGCTGGCGCCCGGGTTGATGCTGCTAGCCTGGGCGGCGGAGATGCTGTTCCTGCTGCTGATCATCTATGAACTGACCACCCGTGTATGGTCCAAGCGCCAATGGCGCAATATGCTGTTTCCCCCGGTGCTGCTGATGCTGGGTATTCTGGACAGCATCAGCTTCTGGAACGCACAGGACCCGCTGCTCACCACCCGACTCTTTTACGGCACCGTATGGATGATTACCGTGCTGGTGGTCATTATCGGCGGCCGCGTCACCCCGATGTTCACCGGCAATGGCCTGGGCGTTAAAATCCCGCCGTTGCACCCAGGCATCGAATACCTGGCTATCGGCATCACCGCTGTTATCGGCCTGATTGCTGCCTTTGCCCCCGCGCCGCAAAGCGCGGCCTGGTTTGCGCCGCTGTGTCTGGCGGGCTGCGCGATTCACAGCTACCGCGTGTACCGCTGGCAGAGCTGGAAGACCTTTGGGGTGCCACTGCTGTGGTCCATGCACTTGAGCTATTTGTGTATTCCCCTGGCCATGCTGGGCATGGCCATCGCCGGACCGGATCCCATTGCCAGCAAAAACGTGATGCACCTGCTGGCCATTGGCACTATCGGCGGCATGATCATCGCCATGATGTCGCGCGTGTCACTGGGCCATACCGGACGCCCGTTGCAAGTCCCTACTTACCTGGCCTGGGCTTTTGCCCTGGTACTGCTGTCTGCGGCAGTTCGCGCTGGGTTACCCATGTTTGCCGCAGAGCTCACGCCCTGGGCATGGCGGGTCTCTGCCGTTCTCTGGATTATCGCCTTTAGCTGTTTTCTCTGGCGGTATTTGCCTGTGCTTACCCGGGCCCGGGTGGATGGCAAGCCTGGGTAGTTCTTTTATTTCTCGATAGCGGGTGGTTGGCGACCCTTTGGGTCGCTGCGTTGCTTGGCGCGGTGATATTACTTTTACTGCATTACGGGCGCTTGCGGTGCTCGCTCCTGCTTACTTTTTGATGGACGCTGCACTCTTTCCCGGGATTGAACATTGCAAGGAACCCGGCAATGTTGCTACGGACCAATATCGCCGCGGTCATGGCATCCACGGCATTAGCCTCTAAGCGGGCTTTAGGTTTGCACCGACGCCCTCCAAGTCCGTAAAAGCAATACCACCCCACCAATCAACGCTGGACTCCGCATTATCCAACTAACTGTGCGTTAGCCTGAACCCTCCAGATGTGCCGCTTGTGCCGCCTTGCCTCTCTGCCCCACTGCCCTGCCTATCTGCCTGTGTTCCTGCCTCCCTGCCTGCTTTACTGCCTGCCTGCCTTACTGACTAACTGCCTATGCGAGAGCCCGGCCCTTGAGCATGAAGCTCGACGTAAACCATCCAAACAGCACAGACATTTTATCCAACACTAAAGAGTGAAGCCCAAATACGCTCCCCGCGTTGATATTTCATTGCACAGTCTAACGACACGGTTATGCGGGCAATACACACAGCTGACTTTAAAAATGAGCCGTCGATTAGCACTCCCGCGTTGATTGGTGGGGTGGGGGTTCTTTTACGGACTTGAAGGGCGTCGGTGCCAACCCACAATCACCTTAGAGGCACAACCCTCAACTCCCGCTCCCGCGGCGATAGTAGACATTTAGACAATATAGGCCTCAGCGGGCGATGACTTTTCCCGGGAAGGTGTGCCGCGCCTATCAAAAAGTAAAGAGGCACAGGCAGCGCAAGCGCCCGTAATGCAGTAAAAGAACCACCAGCCCGCCAGGCAACGCAGCGGCCCCAAAAGGGCCGCCACCAAAACAACAAAAAAAAGGCGCCCCAACAAAGAGCGCCTGTTTAGTCCTTAGAGGAAAGGCTATTCGATCTCGCCAGAATCCATACGCTTTTTATAAATCTGCTCCAGCTTGTACAGATCCTGCTGCAGTTCGAAGAAGCCGTGCCAGTGAGCGTAATCCGGGGCACCCATCATTGCGCCCTGACGGGCCCGGCGACCTTCGTGGTGCCACAGGTAGTAATAGGTAATCTGGAATTCATCCGTCCAGGGGTTGTCCTTGAGCAGGCCCTTACCCTTGAGCTCGTTGAGCATCTCAGTCGCCGGCGTGTAATAGGCCTCGTTGTAGAGGCGCACCGCCTTGTCACCCTGGGTGAAGAAATTATCCGTGTGAGTCTGCGAATGGCAGTTAGAGCACACCATCTTCATTTTCTTGCGACCTTCCGGCCCATCACCCAACAGGGGGCTGAGCACATCATCCGAGCCGCGCACCTTGGACTCCTTGGCCCACAGGTTCCAGTACAGACGCTCACTGACATTATGCGTAACCGACAACTCACCAATGCCGCTCATGTGACAGGTGGCGCAGGTTGGGCCGCGATAATCACCTGGCTCCCATGCATCCGGGGCAGTGTCGAACTCCCACTCATCGCCTTCAGTGTTGTACAAATGACCATGCTTGGAGTTTTCAAAGATTTCTATATTAGGGTGGTCCGGGCCCAGGTGACATGACGCACAGGCATGCGGGTGACGCGACTCGCCGATGTCAAATTTGTGCCGGCTGTGACAGGCGTTGCAGCTGCCGGTGCCGCCGTCTGGATAAATATTGCCCATGCCGTTATTGGGCCAGGTCTCCGGTGTTGGCCGGTTGTTTTCATCCAGCTTGATCTCAGTGCCATGACACTGCATGCAACCGGTTTCTCCCGGTGCACCGGAGAGCTCCGGGTGATTGCGCCCTTCGTGCACAACTTGCAGGGCGTGCAAACTATCCTTGGGGATAATCTGGCGGTACGCGCGGAAGTGCCCACTGGCATCAAATTGCTTCTTGGCGTCCACGTGACAACGGCCACACACGTTGGGCGAAACCAGCGGTGAAACAAATACCGGGGTATCCTCCACGTTGGCGTGACGCGACGCCATGGGTGAATCTTCCGGCACCTGGTGGCAATCAATACAGGAAATGCCGGCATGCGCATGGCGGCTGTCTTTCCAGTCCGCTACTTGTCCCGGTGTAGTCTGCTGGTGGCAGGTGATACAGGCTTTGCCTTCTGGCGACAGTCCGCGGTCTATTTTCAGGGTTTTAACCGCTGCAATGCTGATCGCGCTCGACTCGGCGTGCAATACTGAACTCAGCACCAGCAACAACAGGGCGACGCTACCTTGCAACAGTCGACTCATGACTCATCTCCATTCTCGGGTTTTTTCCACCCCAGATCCTCGAGGTGGAAGCCGAGACGATTATGTCCGACATTTTCGTGGCAGCTGACGCACTTGCGGTCGGTTTCACCGCTAAAGTAACGGCGATGGGCGCGGAAGGCCATACGGTTACCCTCGGTAGCCTCCTGCAGGTATTTGTGGCAGTTGAGGCACCCTGAGTCGTAAACAAACTCTTCACGGCGCTCACGAATACCATGCCAGTCGATCTCGTGAGGTTCCTTGAGCAACTCCATGGTCGGGTCAACGATGCCATGCTTTGCCTTAACCCAGAAGTAGTGCAGCGAATTGTCGTGGGGAAGGTGGCAGTCGTTACAAGCGGCTCTTACGCCCACCGAATTATTGCCGCCGTGAATGTCTTCGCGATAGGCGCGGGCTATAGGTTCATAGGCATGACAACCGGTGCAGAACTCATAGTCCCCGGTCATATGGAATGCAGTATCCAGTGCGGCCCAGCTGGCTATGGCGCCAATACCGAGTCCCGCCAGTATCAGTGCTGTTCTAACGAGGCGATTACGAAAAATGCTCACAGTGCTTATTATCCTTATAAGTAGCCAAGATGTTACCGGGCCAAGCCAGTAAACAGCGGAAATCCCTACGAATATAATAGCAAAGGATCGCGGACTGGCAACACCCTTCCTAGTGCTATATCGCCTTTTAAAACAGAACCATCTCCTGTGGGTCACTATTAGTGCATGAATTTTATACAGAATCTGTACGGGCACTCGCAACTATTGCGCTCAATGGGTTATCTTGTGGCTTGGAATTCCGGGATCGCGAGAATGATTGATGTAAAGATGTGGGGCCGGGCACTGGAGCAGATGCCCAAGCTGTCACAAAGTGAGTGGCAGACCCTGGATCCGGTGGCCAAGTGGCTGATTGCCTGCAGGGCCTCCGTGTTATTTATGACCTTCACTGCGGCGGCCCTGGGCGGACTGATGGCCTGGCGCGTCGGTGCTTTCCAATGGGATTTGTGGCTGGCCACGGTACTCGGCCTGATGTTTGCGCATGCCACCAATAATCTGCTGAACGACTACACAGACTCCAAACGCGGCATCGACAAGGACAATTACTACCGCAACCAGTACGGGGTTCACGTGCTGGAAGACGGCCTGATGAATGAGCGACAGTTCTGGCGCTATCTGGGTGTAACCGCAGGCATCGCCCTGTTGCTGGGGGGCTGGTTGGTATCCCAACGCAGTGGCCTGACCATGGACCTGATGCTTGCGGGTGCGTTTTTCGTGCTGTTTTATACCTGGCCGCTGAAATATTACGGCCTGGGTGAACCCGCGGTACTACTGGTATGGGGCCCATTGATGGTGGGCGGCAGCTTCTACGTGCTCGCCGGGCAGTGGAGCTGGGACGTCGCCTGGCTCAGCCTGGTCTTCGCCCTGGGTCCAACCACCGTTCTATTCGGCAAGCACACGGACAAACTGGAGGCGGACAAAGGCAAGGGGGTAAACACCTTACCGGTTATTCTGGGTGAGCGCCGCGCGCGCTACTGCGTCCAGGCAATGCTCGCCGCACAGTACGTACTTTGCATTGCCTTGGTCGCCGCGGGAAGTTTCAGCTGGGTGTTACTGCTGGTACTCATCAACCTGCCCAAGCTCCCGGAATTGTTCAACGTTTTCCGCTACCCCAAACCCAATGAACCGCCACATGACTACCCTGAAGAAGTCTGGCCACTGTGGTTTTCCGCCCACGCCTTTCGCCATACCCGCAGGTTCACCTCCTTGTTCCTGCTCGGTGTGATCCTGGATACCTTACTGTACTAGACGCAGCCGGCCGTCAATCCAGTTGCATTTGTGCCGCTATATGATCACTCAACTCGGCGCTCTGCTTGAGTTCGCACAAGGCGTGATTCCACAGCACATCGTGGATGAATTCGGGGAACAGTAACTTGAACAAGCGCCAGTAGATACGCCCGAAGAATGACCTACCCCGGGCATAATCAAACGCCAGATAAATCGTCAGGTTACAGGTGTCGTCGGGGAGATTTTCCAGCTCAAAGACAAAGGCGCCACCATGGGCAAATCCGTCCTGCACCCTGTACACAATCAGGCCGTCTCCAGTATCGGCTTGCAGCTCGATAGAGAAGGTAATAAACCCGTAAAAAATGCGGTAGCCGATGGTCGAGCCCGGCTGCAAAGCCTCACCGCCAGTAAGTCGTATGTTTACCCAACGGGGCTTGAGGTAGGGGCGCTCTGCATCTCCAAACTGGCCCAGCAAGCGCCTCACCACATCCGCCGACGAGCGGATATGAATAGTGTACATGCCTTCAAATTCAGGGAGGCGCCCGCGCAGCCTGGAACGCGCGTCATCCCCCAGCAACACGACGCGCTTGGCTTTGAGTTCACGCCGCGATACCGCTGTGGGTTCGCGGCCAATGCCGCGCCAGTCGAGGCCGAAGAACCATTCAACAAGGCCATTGCGCAGCGTGGTGAAAAAGCCACCCCACAGCAACAACCACAGGGTTGCAGGCCGCAGCATCGACCAGGCGATATCTTTATAGGCTGCGTCACCACTGGAAATCGACCAAAATATTTTTTTGAACGTGCGCCGCTTCTCTGGCTTGGCTTTTTTTTCACTGGCAAACGCCTGGTAAATTATACGGCTGAGAAAAGGACTGGTGAAAAACCAGCGATAGAAAAAGAATATCAACGTCGCGTAGAGATTATCGCGTTTGAAAGCGGAGATGGTGGGGCCATAACCCAGTTCCAGGCTACGCTGATCAACGCCCTCTTCAAACAATGCCAGGGCAAGCGCCTCAGCCATATTGTGCGCGGATAAAATACCGTCCTTGTATTGGCGCGACGTGGCCATATCCCCCACTGCAGCGATGCGCTGTCCATAGGGCATGCTGGCGGAGCCCACGACAAGATTGGGATTGCAAATACAGCGGATAGTGGGCTGCATTCCTGGCGGCAGCGTCCGGTGGGTTTGTGGCAGAGCCATAAAATCCTTGATCACCCGCAGGTTTTGCTTGTGGGTACTCGCCTCATCCACACTTCTACCCACCAGCGTCACCGTAATAAAGCCACGCTTGGACAATATAGAGCACATTTCCAGCTGCAGGTGCCGCGCACTACTCTCGAGATAATGCAATTCACCCTGCGCAGCCTTGTCGGTGGCTGCCAGTGCCTCGAGTTCGAAGATTAATGCTTTACGCAAACGCGGTGGTGTAAAGGCAGGCTGTAATTGTTGAAACATAGACACCAGCGATACGCCAGCTCCGCTCTTGTCCGGCTTCTGGTTAACACCCCCGGCAAAAACCACGAAATCCGCCGTCAACTGCTCCTCTAGACCGTGAGCCAAATAAGCCAGGTGCAAACGGCTGGCTGCATTGTAGTCAACACTCAGCACCCGGCTGCCTAACAGCTCGGCACCGGCCTGCACGGCAAATTCCAGCAGCATAGCGTCAAAACAATGTGTGTGGTGTTGACCAAATGGCAGAGTGCCGCGATAGACCGATAACAAATTGCGGTCTTTGGGTACCGGCAGGGTAATACTTTTCCAATTTCCCTGAACGGTGACGGACGCTATGCGCGACTGTATAACCTCCGGCGGCATGTCGATATCAAGACTCTCCAGAGCCTCATACAAGCGCGGAGAGATACCTCCCGCGCATTGCGGACAACCCGCATAGGGGCCCGACAGTCCCGCATGGTTTTGCTTACCGGGTTGGCAGTTTTCCTCAAACAGAACCACGCGAATTTGCCGCCGATGCTCACGCGCCCGCCTGAGAATATGCATCGCGGAAAATGCACCAGCGGGTCCCCCCCCGATTATGGCTACCGTATCGCCAGGTGCGAGGTTTTTCCGACCACCTTTACCCTTCACCACCACTGCTCACCCCCCAGCCACGCTGGAAAGACCAGAGATTCACTGCCATGATACCCCCAAACCGCAGCGCAGGCCTGCGACGGGCTTGACCTGAATCAACAACAGGCCAAAACCAGTACTGGTTTACCCAATCCTGCCGGGATGGATGGCGGGTGCCATGTTTTTGGGAAAAATCCACTGGCACGCGAGACGCGACTGTAATAACTTGTGACGCAAAATAGAACAATACGCTCTGGGGAATATGTTTTTTATCTCAATGACCTGCAGGCCGCGTGGCCTCGCGCCCGCACTCCTTGCATGGCTACTGCTTAGCGCACCTTGCAGTGTGGGCGCGCCAGAAGATACTGCAGGAACCGAGCGTTGCCGCGCCTGTCACGACTACGCCCCGGCGGAGCATGTTGAACGCCTGCTGTTGGGTTCCCATGGCATTAGCACTGAGGCGGGTTTCGAGCGTGGTTGCGAGGACTGCCACGGAGCGAGTGCAGCCCATGCAGCCGCACCGCGCGAAAACTCCCCGCAGACCAGTTTCGGTCCACGCTGGAGCGCCAGCAGTGCCGCACAGGACGGGGCTTGCCTTAGCTGTCACGAAAGCGATACAGCAGGCAATTGGCAGCACGCGCTGCACATGCTCAACAACCTTACCTGCGTGACCTGCCACGACATTCACAGTGAACAGGACCGTGTATTGCTTGATGAGCAGCAAGCCCAGGTGTGCACGATGTGTCATAAAGTGCAGGAAACAGGTATGCACGGCAGGTCAGAGAACCTGGCAAAGGACCCCCCCTGCAGTAGCTGCCACAATCCCCATAACCATGAATCTGCCCAGCCACAAATGCTGACTAACCAGTCCCAGGGTTGCCGTCACTGCCATGACCTGGCAGCCATGGCCGATGATCCGCTGGTCGCTGCCAAGGCCAACAGTTACCACCGGGTCATGCAGGAGCCGGGCAACACCTGCCTGGACTGCCACCAGGGTATCGCACACGCCCCGGCCGCCTCCGCACCCCCCATGCAGCCGTTACCGGTGCAGCAGGGCACGGTCACCCTGTTCTACCCGGGAATGGCTGATAGCGACTGGTTGTTGAAAACGCACCCGGGGGCGCAACCGCTGCAGCAGGGAACCGATTGCCGCCGCTGCCACCGTGGCGACGAAGCCGAGATGGGGACTTCCCTAAGCGACTCTCAGCAAGCTGCCTACCGAGAGATCGAGCTGGCCTTCGCACGGGAGAACAATGAATTATTGATAACCCTGCAGTGGCAGGGCCCGGCCGACGATCAAACGCTAGCGCTGATGTGGGGTGGTAGCGGCAGCGATGCCTTTCAGCGCGGTGCTTGCTTTGCCGCCTGTCACAACGATATGCCGGGGATGTCCCAGGATAGCGGGAGACAGGAACAGAAATACCTGCAAATCTCTCGCGATGGCAAGGCCATTAAAGATGATGTAACGCTGCAACAATTGCTACAGGCAGGCGTATTCGCCGAAATGTGGCGAATTTCCCTACACTCAACTACATTAGAAAGAACCTTGCTACAGGCCGGCAGTGATCCATTGCCGGAAAAATTGATCTCGATCAATAAGCAACACGACAGGGGACTTTGGTCGGTGGCGCTGCGCTACCGCTTGGATGATACTAAGGTCGGGATCGATTTTACCAACAGAGCTAAGTATACCTTTGGAATAGCGCTGAATGGCGCCGCCAACCCGGGGCATAGACATTGGGTATCCCTGCCGCTAACCTTGAGTTTCGGCGGACAAGAAACGGACTTTACTGCACAGTGAAAGCATATATGCCAGGCAAGCGCCTAACAGCCATCCTTTTTTCCTGCTTCGCCCTGCTGGCGGCAAGCGGCTTATCGGCACAGGATGAAGCCGCCTGTTTCGATTGCCACAGCGCAGAAGACGACTCCGCGGTGCATGCGGTTTTCAAGACCGTGCACGGCACACTCGGCGGTGGCGATACCGCTGCCTGCACAGCCTGTCACGGCCCCAGTGAGGCGCACAATCGCAGGGGCAGACGCAACCCGCCGGATATCAGCTTCGGGCCCCGCTGGCCCTCAGACGCAGAAACCCGCAATGGCAGCTGCCTTGGCTGCCACGAGAATGGCGACCAGCTATTGTGGGCAGGCAGCGCCCACGAGCAGGAAAGTATGACCTGCGACACTTGCCACAATTCCCACGAACAAACAGATCTGGGCCTGGTAGAAGAGCAATCACAAGAACAGTGTCTGACCTGCCATACCCAGGTACAAGCGCAGATACACCTGCCCTCACGTCACCCCATCGCCGAGGGCAAAACCGCCTGCGTCGACTGCCACAATCCCCACGGTTCACTGGGTGACGCGGCCTTGCACCAGGCATCGGTTAACGACAATTGCTTCAGCTGTCACCAGGAAAAGCGCGGCCCCTTCCTGTGGGAACACCCGCCAGTGGCGGAAGACTGCTCATTGTGCCACCGCCCACACGGCTCTGTTAACGAGCGCCTGCTGACTGCCAGGGGCCCGGCTTCCTGTCAACAATGTCACGCAGCGGCCTTCCACCCCAGCGTGCCTTATGGCAGCGAGGGATTACCCGGCGGCAGTGCCAACCAGAATCTATTGGGCAAAAACTGCCTGAATTGCCACAGCCAGATACACGGCTCCAACCATCCGTCGGGAGCGCGCTTGACACGATGAACCGTCGCAGTCCCTTACCGTTTCAGTTGAGCGCCGTCAGTATCCTGGTACTCGCGGCCAGTGGTGCGCTAGCACAGCAGGCTGCGGAAACTACTGCGGAGCCAGAAACACCTTACATGCCGCTGGGTCTGGAAAATCGACCCCAGGCGCCGAACCTGCAAACAGGTTATCGCGGCAGCGTGCAACTGGGAGCCGGGTATACCAGCGACGACAATTACATGTTCGGCCAGTACAACGGCCGCAGCGAAGAAGGCGCCACGGCTATAGTCGATCTGCAATGGCAGGATTTTAACGCCGCAGATCATTACTGGAAAATCTCCATGTCGGACCTGGGGCTGGACACCCGTGAGGCTCAGGTGACCTGGGGCAAGGCCGATAAATTGCGCATTAATGTGGGCTTCGATTCGCAACAGCAGGTGCGCAATGACAGCGGTCGTACGCCGTTTAGCGGGGACACCAACCAACAGCTACCCGACAACTGGGTAAGCGGCATCAATACCTCGGATTTTGCTGCCCTGAACGGTTCGCTGAGAAAATTCGATCGTGAGCTGGATCGTGACCGCGTGTTTGCCGGTATCACCGCCAGCCTCAGTGATAACTGGAGCGTGGAGAGCAATCTCTCCTACGAGGAAAAGCAGGGACACGGGGATGTGGGTGCCGGCATCTACATTGATGGCGCATCGGCCGATGCGGCGCTGTTGCGCTCACCCGTTGATTACAGCACCACAGAGGTAGACCTGGGACTGTCCTATGACGCCAGTAAGCTGCATCTGCATGGCCAGCTGGCGTATTCGGACTTCGATAACAACGATGACGCACTGACCTGGCAAAACCCCTACAGTAACTACGGCCCCAACGTAAGCTATCCCAACGGTTATGGCGGCCTGGGCCTGGCACCGGACAGTGAGCAGGCCAGCGGCCGCCTCACCGGGCACTACCTGTTCTCATCGACCATGCGCCTGCAGTTCGACGGCAGCTACGCGGTTGCTTCACAGGATCAGGACTACCTGGATTACACGGTAAACCAGGCGCTGGTCGTCACCGAGCCGCTGCCCGCTAGCAATTTCGATGGCGAGGTCGCCACCAGCATCTTCAATACCCGGCTAATGCTGCGCCCCATGGCGAAAATGAATGCCGAGGTTTTTTATAAACTGCGCGATCGGGATTATGACGCGAACCGGGACGGCTATCTCTACGTGCGCGGCGATGGTGGCAATCAGCCCGCCTCGAAGTTCACCGTATACAACACCAATCACGACCTGACCTCACAAACTGCCGGCATCGAGGTGGACTATCGCCTGCCCCTGCGCAGCAAATTGAGTTTCGAATACGCGTACGAAGACGTGGAGCGCAGGAATGCCGCGGTAGAAGAAACTGAAGAAGACCGCTACACACTGGGCTACCGCATCCAGCCCTGGTCGAATTTCACCGCCAGAATGCACCTGCAATACGCCGATCGGGCAGCCGACACCTACGAGTGGGCGCAAAGCTACTACGCCTTGCTGGACGCCGAGCTGATCAATGCCACACCCGACAATCAGCGCTACACCAACCACCCGCAGTTGATGCAATACTACATGGCCAACCGGGAGCGCTGGGAAGGTAAACTGGATTTGACCTACCTGCCCAGCGAGCGCTGGAACCTGAACATGAACCTGCTGTGGCAGGAAGATGACTTCGACAAGAGTAACCTGGGACTGACCGGCGCCTCCTGGGGGCGCCTGCATATTAGCGCCAGCTATGTCGCGTCTGCAACCTTCTCTGGCACGGTCTATGCCGGCTACGATGTCTACGAGGGGGAGCAAACCAGTCGCGCGTTCCGCGGCGGGCAGGAAAAAAATGCCTTCGAGATCTACCCTCCCCTGCCGCAGGCGAGTGACCCGCTGCAGGACTGGGATCTGGACGCCACCGACTACAGCACTACTGTCGGGCTGAACCTGCGCTGGCTGCCGGCCAAGAACATGGAGCTGAACCTGGATTACAGCTTTGTAGACACCAAGAGCGAACAGGATTATTCCACGCCCGCGGGTAGCAGTCTGGTGGTATCGGACTTACCGGATGTGGACACTCGCCTGCACCACGTGGAGGCCAGCGGCACCTGGCACATGCAGGAAAACCTTTCGCTGCAACTGGATTACCAGTTTTACAGTTACGATACAGACGATTGGGCCTGGGATAATGTGCAGGCAGATACTATCGGTAAAGTGCTGAGCTTCGGCCAGCAGAATCCTAACGAAGATATTCATTATTTGGGCGCGTCAGTGATCTATCGCTGGCAGTAGACCCCGGGGAGTAAGAAGCAATGCGTACGCAAACTCGCAACTGGTTATTGGCAGGCCTTCTCGGCCTCCTCGTCGCCTGCGGCGGCGGGGGCGGTGGTAACAGCGCTTCCGGCGTAGAAGCCGGCCCGCCACCCCCGGGTGGTTCGGTGCCACCACCGCCACCGACACAACCGACGCCCATCTCTCCCTATGCCGAGGCGGAGGTGCTGCTGGCAGCTATCACCAATGTCACCCTGGACGACAACGACCAGGCGGTGGTGGAATTCCAACTGACCGACGGTAATGGCACCGCCATCATCGATCTGGAAGTGGATAATATCCGCTTCGTAATATCCAAGCTGCAAAGCAGTGCCCTGGGTAACCTGACCGGCACCTGGCAGTCCTATGTCAATAGAATCGAAGAAGCCGGCAGCGTCGGTCCGGGGACAGAAGACCGCCTGCAGGCCACCTATGAGCGCAACGAGGACGGCTTCACCAACAACGGTGATGGCACTTACCGCTACCATTACATCACCAGCCTCACCGATCTGGACCAGGGCATCCTGGACCAGGCGGATACGGAAGGCCTGGACCTGAGTTATGAGCCGGACCGCACCCATAGGGTCGCCATTCAGTTTGACGATGCTCCAGGCAAAGCCAACCCCAATTACGATTGGGTTCCGGCGACCGGATCAACCACCGGTATCTTCAGCATGGATATCGCCGCCACCGACAACTGCAACCGCTGTCACGACCCACTCGCTATACACGGCGGCGGCCGCATAGAGGTGAAGTACTGTGTCACCTGCCACAACGCCGGCTCCACCGATGCCAACAGCACCAATACCGTGGATATGAAAGTGATGATCCACAAAATCCACGCCGGCGCCAACCTGCCCAGCGTACAGGACGGCGGGGAATATGCGATCTGGGGTTTTCGCGACAGCAAACATGACTACTCCAACCTGCACTACCCCCAGGACATCCGCAATTGCGTGAACTGCCACGTGGGTACTGGCACCGTGGGTGACCGGAAAGACCTGGTAGTCACCTCACAGGGCGACAACTGGTCTGAAGTTGCCAGTGCCGCAGCTTGTGGCAGTTGTCACGATGATCAATTGGGACCCGATGACCACATAGGGAGCAAAGAGGACGACTCCGGTTGTGCCAGTTGTCACTCGGAAGGTGGTCGCGCCGGCAGCATTGCTGACAGCCACCGCATCCTTACCGCCGAGGCCGGCGAGCGCTTCGCGGCGGAGATCCTGATGATTACCAACACTGCGCCGGGCGAGTTTCCGCAGGTACAGTACAAGATTGTTGACCCAACCAACGACGATGCACCCTACGACCTGCAGAACGACCCGGTATGGACCGCCACCGACAGCGGCGCCAGCCGTCTGGCCATCGACCTGGCCTGGGATACTGTCGACTACACCAATACCGGCAACGGACAGGATGAAGCCAGTGCGGTAAGCCTGGACGCGCTGCAGGGCACGCCGAACGGTGATGGCAGCTATACTGTCGAGTCAGAACTCGCGATTCCGGATGGCAGTTTGCACCCGGGCATTGCCGCCACTGGTAGCGGCGTCGCAACAGTAGAAGGCCATCCTGCGGTCAATTTTGGCAGCGAAGAAGAGCCAGATGTGCAGAGGATATCCTTCACCAATACGCATGAGTTCTTCAGCATCGATGAAGCAGACGGACAGCCTAATGATCGTCGGGATGTCGCCGATCTCGAGGGCTGCCTCACTTGTCACAGCCAGTTGAGTCTGCACGGCAATAATCGCACCGACGATCTACAGGTCTGCGTTGCCTGCCACAATCCGCGCAATACGGACAGGCAAGTACGCGAAGTCGCTGCCAGCCCGCCAACAGACGGCAAGGATGAGGAGTCCATCGACTTCAAGACCATGGTCCACGGCATCCACGCTGCCGGTATGCGTGAGAATGCGCTGCAAGTCGTCGGCTTCCGCGGTTTCACCACCTACGTCTACGACGAGGAAGCCGTGCACTATCCCGGTAACCTGGCAAACTGTACTACCTGCCACACCGAGGAGGGCTTCCAGTTGCCATTGGCTCCCGGCGTACTGGGCACCACAGTGGATACCGGCGAAGACCACACCAGTCCAGTTGATGATCTGGTGACCACGCCAATAACAGCAGTATGCTCCAGTTGCCACGATGGCGGTGAGAGCGCATCTCACATGACGTCCAATGGCGGTAATTTCAGCACCACCCAGGCCGCCATCGACAGTGGCGAAGTGTTCGAGGACTGTAACTCCTGTCACCGCGAAGGCAGCGGTGTTGCCGACGCATGGGAAGTTCACCAGAAGTTCCTGCAGTAACAAGGTTCCGGAGCACCTCCAAAGCCCCCGCCTGTGCGGGGGCTTTTTTTCGACCATTAAACCAGCCCATAGCCACAACGATTAACCACAGCAGCCGGCAAACCAACAGGCCATCTGTGCCGTACAAATCATCATCACTTGGCAACGCACAGGCAAACGTATATCGTCCGCAACATGAAATATATCGGCACAGAAAATTTTGATCATGAGCAGGCACCCAGGGTGGGGATCCTGCTTACCAACCTCGGCACTCCCCAGGCGCCGGAGAAAAAGCCACTCAGGACCTACCTGAAACAGTTTTTATCCGATCCTCGCGTGGTCGAAGTACCGCGATTGCTCTGGTGGTTTATCCTCAACGGGGTCATTCTCAATATTCGCCCTGCCCGCTCCGCCGCCGCCTACAAAACGGTGTGGACCGAGCGCGGATCACCGCTCATGTTCCATTCCCGGGATCAAGCGGAAGCCTTGCGCAGTGTTATAAGTGAACAATTTGGCGATAAGGTCATGGTGGATTTCGCCATGCGCTACGGCTCCCCCGCCATCCCCGATGTACTGCAAAACATGCTGCAGCAGGGTGTACGGAAATTACTGGTACTGCCACTTTACCCGCAGTACAGCGGAGCGACCACGGCCTCTACCTTTGATGCTATTGCAGAGGATTTCACCGCGCGTCGCTGGCTACCGGATTTGCGCTTTATCAGCCACTACCACGATCACCCGGCTTACATCACGGCACTGGCAGACAGCATCAGAGCCTTCAGGGCGCAGCATGGCAGCGCGGATAAGCTGTTGTTTTCCTATCACGGTGAGCCACAGAAATACCTGGACAGGGGCGA
>JAIBDN010000072.1 GCA_024686215.1 Gammaproteobacteria bacterium
GACTCGACCCCGGGTGTCCTTGAACGGATCCGGACGACCTATGACGGTCCATTGAGCCTGGCCGCGGATTATGTGACGTGGAATGTGACCAAGGATGATATCCGTGTGCGCAAGGGGGTCATTGATCACGAGAGCTGGAACCCGCCAGCAGCCTTTCCGCCCGAGCCTGTAAAGGCGGAAGACCTCGTCGGGTATTCGCCCGAGATTGAGGCCGGACGCTGGAATGTCGATGACGTGATCCGGCCGATCTATGAAGAGGCAGAAAAGGCGCTGGGCCGGAAGTTTCCATATGCGGAGAACTAACCGCTTCTCCGCATAGGAAATCCTATAGGAGTGATGTTGACTAAAGGCGAAACGCTTCTTCGGAGATTTAACGGCCGCGTGCAGATAGGTAACGTATGCCGGCAGGACCCCGCTCGCTAGGCTTGGGGGTTCTGCCTAAAGACGTAAGTGACCGCTTGCTATCAGCTTGGGTCTTTGAGGGTATGAAGATGACTCCGGTTACAATGCGTCCCAATTTCATCTACCCTGAAAGCTAAGCCATTGGTACTAGTGCTGTCCCCGATGAAAAAGTCTGATAAGAAAATTGAAAATTCTATAAGAGAAGCGCTCACTGCAGTATGTGAGCTGGCTCTGGAAGACGTTGCAGGCTTTAATTGGATAACCCACTTCGTAAATTACAATGACTTCCCGGATTCATTGTCGATCGTCTGCGTGTTTGCTTCTAACGATGAGTTAGCCAGCGTGGTGAGCACCCACCAGAACGATTATTTACGTACACTTATCAGGGAAAAATTGGCCGCTGCGGGTATCCCCATAGCGAATATGCGGCATCAGGTCAGTTTTGATACGCAAGAGGCATGTGATAATCAACACGATGGAAAATGGCATTTGCGTTTCAGCTAGCCGGAGGGAAGCTTCACAACATGCACGACCTTAGCCCCAAAAATGTAGAGTGCCCCTATTGTGGCGAGTTTATCGAAGTTCTTATCGATTGCTCCGTAGCGCAACAGGACTATATTGAAGATTGCCAGGTGTGCTGCCGTCCGATTGATTTTAGTGTAACTATTGATCAACACGGTAACCCCTGTGTAGCGGCAGCACATGAGAACGATTAGTCGTATTTGACCAAGTTGGTCAGATTTTCTTAATTGATAGAAGCCCTTTCAGCTCTAAAGGATATGCATATGAAAGCAATGTGGAAAGGTCAGGTGCTTGCGGAAAGTAGCGACACGGTTGTGGTCGAGTCCAATCATTACTTCCCCCGAGATTCACTGCTAGAAGACTACTTTACGCCAAGCGATAAAACGACGCATTGTCCATGGAAAGGCGATGCCAGTTACTTTTCTATACAGGTAGAGGGTGACGTTAACCCCGACGCCGCCTGGTACTATCCACAGCCCAAAGACGCAGCCCACGAGATAGCTGGCCGGGTGGCTTTTTGGCGTGGCGTTGTGGTCACAGATTGAAAAGGTAAGCATTGCCAACGGATACGGTTTATTGTCGCCTTGATTCAGTTCAGGGCAGCAATAATACCAGTTACTCCGCCGTTGGCTTCGCCGGAGTGATGGGTGTTATATCTGCCAGACGTGTTGGTTCTGCCGCGGTGTCTTCCTGGCTCACAGTGGTGTCGATACGGTCATTCTCGATATCTGCGTGAATCGGCTCCAGCGCGGTCATCTCTTTATTTGCCCTGGTAGAAAGCTGTTGGAAGCGCTCTACCTTGCCGTGTAGACCCTGCTTGCCGACCAGGCCTTTGACCGTGTCGTTGTAGTGGTTGTTGGCGGCTTTCAGGGTGTTACCCAACTTGTTCAGGCGCTCAGCTACCAGGCATACCTGATTGTAGATATCCCCCGCTTTGGTACTGATTTCCCTGGCCTCCTTGTTACTCTTATCGATCATCCACAGATTGGCGACCGTGCGCAGAATCGGCATCAGAGTAGTGTGCGATACCATGACCACACCCTTTTTATAGCCGTAGTTGAATAACTCCTTATTGTGCTTCATCGCCTCGATATAGGCGGGCTCCACCGGCATGAACATCAACACAAAATCAGGGCTGCCGATGCCCGGCAAATTGACGTAATCCTTGGATGCCAGATCGTCTATATGATTGCGTACTGCCTGGGCGTGGGCGTTAAGCGCCTCTTCGCGCTGCTCATCGGTATCGGCGCCTATGGCACGATCGTAATCTACCAGGGATACCTTGCTGTCGATAACCAGGTTTTTGCCATCGGGCAGTTTGATCAAAAAGTCCGGTAGTTTGAGTTTACCCTGCTCATCCCTGAAGCTGGACTGTGCTTCATAGTGCTCACCGCTCTGCAGACCAGCCAGCTCCAGAGTGCGCTCTAACTGGGCTTCGCCCCAGTTCCCTGCGGTCTTCTTGTCGCCCTTGAGTGCAGTGGTAAGATTGCTCGCCTGGCTGTTCATTTCCAGGCCGACATCCAGAACCTTGTGTATTTCCTTCTCCAGCGCGGTATTTCCCTTCACTGACTCCTGGTGAACCTCGTTGATGCGCGACTGAAAACCGCTAATCTGTTCGCGAAAAGGCTTCAGTAAGGCTTCCAGGCTGTCTTTACTGGTGGCGGTAAAGCTCTTGCCCTTGTCTTCGAAAATCTTGTGCGCAAGGTTTTCAAATTCCTTCTTCAGGTTCTCGCGAGTTTCGTTTAACAGTTGTACTTGCTGTTCGTGTTGGCCCTGGCGCTCCCGGTGCTCGGTGTGCAGGCGCGTATGATCATTTTTCAGGGTATTGAACTGACTGGTGAGATTGGACAGTTGCAGTTCCAGTTTCTGTATCTGGCGGACCCTCTCCTGGGACCTTTCCCTCGCGAGTTGTAATTCGACCGACTGAGCTCTGAAATTGGACTGACTATCTACCAGTTGCTCATTCAATGCCTGTTCGCTGACAGCCATCTGCTCGCGCAATACTTCTTTGGCTTTTTGACCGCGCAGGATACCAATAATCAGGCCGATGGCGATGCCACCGACTGCAGCTGCCCCGCTGGCGATGAGCAGATTGATATCCAATTCCATGTGTTCCCCTTCACGCGTTGTGGATAGTGTAAAGCAAAGCGGCTGATTTGGGGGAATGCGCTGGGGACTATGTCGTGTTTTAAAGCATACCCGGCTTAGCTGCTGAGTAGCGCTGTGGCGGCAGCGGCGAGATCAGCGTAGACGGCAATCGCCAGGGGGCTGTCTACCCCGGGTGCATCCGACTGCAGGGTGTTGAGAGTGATTTTACCGCTGCCGGTTTTCACTAATATCGGGGTACAGCCAAAGCTCTGGGCGGCCTGTAAATCCTTGAGACTGTCACCGATAAACCAGGCACCGGCGGCTGGCTCTCCCAGCTCCAACTCTATAGCAGACAGTAATCCGGTGGCCGGTTTGCGACAGCTGCAGCCCTCCTCAGGCAAATGGGGACAGTAGAAAATGCCTGCCACTTCCCCACCCAGGCTTTCCACCTGCTGGCACAACTTTGCGTGAATCGCTGCAAGATCATCGAGGCTGAAATAGCCCCTGCTGAGCCCAGACTGATTGGTAGCTACGGCGATACGATAGCCTGCCTGGGACAGTGCAGCGATAGCCTCCATGCTACCCGGAATCGGTTGCCAGTCAGCGCTACAGCGTATGTACTGGTCCGAATCCTGGTTGATCACGCCATCGCGGTCAAGGATGACCAGTGGCACGGGCTACTTGCTGACAACAAGTTGCGATATGTCGGCAACTTGCAGGAAAAGATCGCGCAGCGCTTTTAACAGATTCAATCGATTTTGACGCAAGGCGGTGTCTTCCGCATTCACCATCACACCATCGAAAAAGCTGTCTACGGGCTCTCGCAGGCCTGCCAGACAAGCCAGTGCCTGAGTGTATTCATCCCTGGCCAGGTGGTCACTGCAAACGCCGGCTAGAGTAGCTAACTGCTCTGCTAATGCCTTCTCCTGTGGCTCTTCCAGTAAGTTAGCGCTCACATCACCGAATTGATGGTCGGCTTCAAGCTTGCCCAGGATGTTGGATACTCGCTTGTTCGCAGCCGCCAGTGCCGCCGCTTCTGGTAGGCGGGTAAAGGCATCTACTGCATGCACGCGGCGTTGTATATCGAGTGGCCGACTGAGCTGCCGTGCGCTGACGGCACGGAACACTTCCGTAGCTATATCTTCCTCTTCAAACCATGCGCGAAAGCGTTCGATCATATAGGCCAATACCTGTTCGGTGCACCCCGGCGCCAGGGTATCGGCGGGGAATTGAGCTACCGCCAGTTCCAGGCATTCCCGCACATCCAGATCCAGGTCTTTCTCTACCAGAATACGCAACACCGCGAGTGAAGCGCGACGCAGGGCGAAAGGATCCTTGGATCCGGTGGGCGCCTGGCCAATACCAAAAATACCCACCAGGGTGTCCAGCCGATCCGCCAGACCGAGGGCACAGGCGGTAGTGGTTTGCGGTAGTTGGTCGCCGGCGTATTTGGGCCAGTACTGTTGCGCCAGGGCTGAGGCGACCTCCGGTTCTTCGCCATCATGTGCGGCGTAATACGACCCCGCTATACCCTGCATGTCTGAAAACTCCAGCACCATGTCGGTGACCAGGTCAGTCTTGCTTAACAACGCAGCTCGCTGCGCGGAATCTACAGGAGCGCCTATTTGCGCGGCCAGTGCCCCGGCCAGCTGTTCCACGCGTCGGGTTTTGTCGTAGACGCTACCGAGCTTCTGTTGAAATACAATCGTCTTCAGTTGTTCAACCCTGTCCGCCAGAGGGGTTTTCTTATCGGTCTCAAAGAAGAAGGCAGCATCTGACAGGCGCGGGCGTATCACGCGTTCGTTCCCGGCTATAACCTGCACCGGGTCTTTACTCTCGATGTTGCTGATAGTGATGAAATTAGGCTTGAGTTGTCCCTGCTCATCGACCAGGTGAAAATATTTCTGGTGTTCTTTCATGGAAGAAATCAACGCTTCTGCGGGCACCTCGAGAAAGCGTTGTTCAAATGAACCGGTGAGCGCTACCGGCCACTCCACCAATCCGGTCACTTCATCCAGCAAGTCCTGCTCGATCACTGCGGTGGCTTGTAGTGCGCTGGCTTCTACTTCCACCTGGTCGCGAATCATTTGCTGACGCTGTTCGAAGCTGGCGACGACTTTTGCCGCGGCCAGTGCCGGGATGTAATCTTCCGGGGCGTCCAGAGTGATCGTGCCGCTGCTGTGGAAGCGGTGCCCGCGGGTGATATTACCGGTGGGCAGGCCGAGGATTTCACCATGGTCGCTATCCTTGCCCAGCATCGCGACTACCCAATGCACCGGGCGCACGAACTCTACCCGACTGGCGCCCCAGCGCATGCGTTTGGGGATAGGCAATTTTTGTACGCTGCTGTTGATGATCTCGTTGAGGCAGTCCCGTGTCCTGATGCCCTTTGCCGTGGAGCGCAGCCCCAGTCGCGGCCCTTTGGGGCTATCAATAGTTTGCAGGTCTTCAGGAGGCACGCCCTGCTTCTTGGCAAAGCCGCTGGCAGCGGGCGTCCAGTTCCCGGCGTCATCGCGGGCTCGCTCCACGGGTGGGCCGAGGACTTCAAGCTCTTTGTCGGCACCTTGTAATTGCACCTGGAAAATCTGTACTGCCAGTCGCCGCGGTGAGGCGAACCACAGGACCTCCCCGAAGCCCAACTCACGTTGCTTCAGGCCATCCACAATACCGTCGCGAAATGCCAGGCCAAGGGCTTTCAGCGCTTTGGGAGGCAGCTCTTCGGTGCCCAGTTCTACCAGCAAGGTTTCAGTACTCATGGCTTAGCTCGCCTCCGCTTGCAAGCGTTGTAGAACATCGTCGCGCAGTGCTTCATCTGCCATGGGAAAACCCAGAGCGGCACGGGCGTCGAAATAGGCCTGGGCAACGGCGCGTGCAAGTGTGCGCACTCTTAGAATAAAACGCTGGCGTTCGGTCACTGAAATGGCGTGACGCGCGTCCAGCAGGTTAAAGGTATGGGAAGCCTTCATTACCATTTCGTAGGCGGGCAAAGGCAGGTTCTTATCCACCAGGCGTATTGCCTCCCCTTCGCAGTGATCAAAAAACGCGAACAGTTGTTTCACGTCGGCTTCCTCAAAGTTGTAGCGCGACATCTCTACTTCATTCTGGTGAAACACGTCGCCGTAGGTCACTTTGCCGGCTGGGCCGTCGGCCCATACCAGGTCGTAAATGCTGTCCACGTCTTGCAGGTACATGGCTATGCGCTCGAGGCCGTAAGTGATCTCCCCGGTAACCGGAAAGCATTCCAGTCCCCCGGCCTGCTGGAAGTAGGTGAACTGGGTGACTTCCATGCCATTAAGCCAGACCTCCCAGCCCAGGCCCCAGGCGCCCAGAGTCGGTGATTCCCAGTTGTCTTCCACGAAGCGAATGTCGTGGATTGACGAATCCACACCCAGTGCAGCCAGGGATTCGAGGTACAGCTCCTGAAAATTATCCGGTGAGGGCTTCATCGCCACCTGGAACTGGTAGTAGTGCTGCAGACGGTTGGGGTTCTCGCCGTAGCGTCCATCAGTCGGACGGCGGCTGGGCTGTACATAGGCGGCATTCCAGTTTTCCGGGCCTATCGCGCGCAGAAAGGTTGCCGGGTGAAAGGTGCCCGCGCCGACTTCCATATCCAAAGGTTGCAATATGACGCAGCCCTGTTCAGCCCAAAACTGCTGCAGCTTAAATATAAGCTCCTGAAAAGTAAGAGTTTTAATCTGTTCTTGTGCCACCGGTATGCCTGTATGGTCTGTGCAAAAGGCGGCTATTATACAGGCTCTTTTGGCGGCATAATACGCGCTTTCCTCGAAAGTGAAATTCTGCCATGGATGCAGCCAAGGTGGCTCTGGTAAAGGCGCTGCTGTGCTTTTGCGCATTGTTACCGCTGGGCCTGGCAAGAGCCCTCGGTCGCGGGGCCGGCCGTTTATATTTTCTGCTAGGTGGGCGCAGTCGCAGGGTTACCCTGCGCAATCTCGCTTTGGCCTATCCGCAGATGGAGACGGCGCAGCGGCGGCGCTTGGCCGGTGCAAGCCTGGCAGCCACCGGCGCACTAATCGCGGAAATGGGCCACGTGTGGTTGCGGCCCTGGGAGCAGCTGTCATCGCTGTTGCTGCAGGTAGATGGGGTCGAGTTGATAGACCAGGCCAGATCCGAGGGCCGCTCGGTGGTGGTATTGGTACCGCACCTGGGCAACTGGGAAGTGCTGGGCCTGCACCTGGCCACACTGGGCCCGACAGTGTCACTGTATCAACCGCCGAAACTGGCAGGGCTGGGACCACTGATCAAGCGCGGGCGACAGCGTAGCGGTGCGCAACTGGTGCCCACGGACAGGCGCGGTCTGGCCCGTTTATCCAGGGCACTGGGCGCCGGTGACATTGTAGGGGTGCTTCCGGACCAGGTACCCGCGTCCCTGAGTGCGGGGGAAAATGCACCGTTTATGGGAGTACATTGCTTTACCGCGACCTTGGCCAGTAAGCTGATCAGTCGTCATCAAGCGATGGCTGTGGTTGCCGTTGCCCAGCGCGTCAGGGGCGGGTTTCATTTGCATTACCGGGCCGCCTCCCCGGAGATATACGATGAGAACATAGCGCACTCACTGGCGGCGATGAACGCAGATGTAGAAAAGAGTGTGCACTGCTGCCCCGAGCAGTATCAATGGGAATACAAACGTTTTCGGGTGCGCCCACGGCTGGGCCCCGGTGTTTATGATGATGAAGGAATGACATGATTTTTGGAAAAATAATTGGCGGGATGCTCGGTCTACTGGTGGGGGGCATCTTTGGCCTTATTGTGGGTGTATTTATAGGGCATGCCTTTGACCGTGGCCTGACCCACACTCTGGGGTTTGGCTCCCCGGAAAATATCGAGCGCATAAAACAGAGCTTCTTTGAAACCACAGCTCTGCTGGCGGGTTACCTGGCAAAAGCGGATGGCCGCGTCTCACAGCACGAAATTGATCATACCGAGCAGTTGTTTACCCAGATGGGACTCAGCGCCACGCAGCGTGCTCGCGCCATCGAATTGTTTCGCCAGGGGGCCGGCAATGATTTCCAGCTAGAGGCCACGGTCACTGCGTTCCTGCAGGCCTGTGGGCCCCAGCGCAAGTTACAGCAGACGCTGCTGCTGTTCCTGATCTCCCTGGCGCTGGCTGATCAGGTCATTGAACCGGCGGAGCACGCTGCTCTGGTACGCATAGCCAAATTGATGGGCCTGGGTGTCGCGCAATTGGAGCAACTGCTACGCATGGCGCAGGCCCAGGAGCACTTTCATGGGCAGGGCGGCTATGGGGCGCAGCCCGGTACCAGCCTGGAGGACGCTTACGCCGCCCTGGGGATTGGCAGCGATGTTGATGACAAAGCCCTGAAGCGTGCTTACCGTAAGTTGATGAGTGAAAACCATCCGGATAAATTGATCGCACAGGGCGTGCCCGAGGATATGATCAAGCTGGCAACTGAGCGTTCACAGGAGATACAGGCCGCTTATGCAATGGTGCGCAAGCACCGTGGGCTTAAAAAGTAGCTGTTTCAAATACGCCAGAACATGGGTGTGAACAATACCAGTAAGGTAAAGACTTCCAGACGTCCCAGGAGCATGGTGAAGCACAGCAGGCCCTTGGCCACTTCATTAATGCTGCTGTAGTTTGCCGCGACCTCCCCCAGACCCGGGCCCAGGTTGTTGAGGGAGGCTGCCACCGCGGAAAATGCAGTAGTGAAGTCCAGTCCGGTGGCCATCAGCAGCAGCAGGATAATAATAAACGCCGTCATATACACGGCAAAGAAGCTCCACACCGCACTGACCACAGCGGCCTCCACCCGCCGTCGCCCCACCTTGAGTGGTATCACGGCATTGGGGTGTACCAGTTGCTTCAGTTCACGAATACCCTGTTTGTAAATCAGCATCAGGCGCATGGCTTTAATGCCGCCGCCAGTAGAGCCTACGCAGCCGCCCATAAAGGAAAAAAACAGCATCATGACCGGTAGGAAGGAAGGCCACAGGGCAAAGTTCTGGGTGGCGAAGCCGGTGGTCGTGGTAATGGATATGGCCTGGAACAAGCCGTGGATAATACTCTCTCTGGGGTTCAGCGTTTGCGTGATCATCAGGTAAGCGCAGGTAATGACGATACAAATAAGTAGCACCGTAAAAAAGAACTTGGTCTCCGCGTCCTTGCTGTAAACCACGCCACTGCGCCTGCGCCAGGCGACAAAATGCAGACCAAAATTTATCGCGGAAAAACACATAAAAACGCTACATATCAACAAGATGGCATCATTGTTGAAGTAGCCCATACTGGCGTCATGGGTGGAGAAGCCACCTATAGCCACCGTCGAAAATGCGTGGGCTATAGCGTCAAAACCGGACATGCCTGCCGCGTAGTAGGCAATACCGCAGGCAACGGTCAACGCCAGGTACACAGAGAATAGCGCTTTGGCAGTTTCGGTGATGCGCGGGGTCAGTTTGCTGTCTTTGGAAGGCCCCGGTGTTTCCGCTTTGTACAGTTGCATGCCACCGATACCCAGCATGGGCAGTACTGCCACGGCGACCACGATGATGCCAATGCCACCCATCCACTGCAGCATCTGGCGGTAGATGAGGATAGATTGTGGCAGGTCGTCAAGGCCCACGATAACGGTAGCGCCGGTAGTGGTCAGCCCGGATATGGACTCAAACACAGCTTCTGTGGGCGTCAGGTCAAGCGTATCAGTGAGGGCGAATGGCAGTGCCCCGAACAGGCCCAAAACTGTCCAGAATAAAGAAGTAATCAGAAAGCCATCGCGGATGCGCAGGTCATGCCGGGCATTTCTTACCGGTAGCCAGAGAATCAGCCCAGAAAAAAAGGTAATACCCAGGGCTGAAAGAAAGCCCATCACGGTGTGGTCTTCTGCGAGTAAGGCCATTACCAGTGGCGCCAGCATGGTGCTACTGAATAGCATCAGCAGCATGCCGAGAATACGAAATGACACGGATATATGCATCAGGCGGGCCTAGGAAAAGAAGCCGAAGCCAACGGCAAACAGTTTTTCTACAGCGCTGATTTTTTTGCGGTCAATCAGGAACAGGATGACATGGTCATCGCTTTCTACCACGATGTGGCTGTGGGCGATGATTACCTCGTCGCCGCGCACGATGGCGCCGATGGTCACACCCTCTGGCAGGCTGATTTCGTCCAGCCGCCGGCCCACTACCTTGGAAGAATAGGCGTCGCCATGTGCAGTCACTTCAATGGCTTCGGCTGCACCCCGGCGCAGCGAGTGTACATTGCTGATATCCCCTTTGCGCACGTGGGTCAGCAGACTGCCGATAGTGATTTGTTGTGGTGAGATGGCGATGTCGATCTCGTCGCCGACCAGGTCTGCATAGGCTGAGTTGGCGATCAGTGTGATGACTTTCTTGGCCCCCATACGCTTGGCCAGCATTGACATCATGATATTGGATTCATCGTTGTTGGTCAGGGCGCAGAATACGTCGGTGGCTTCGATATTCTCGCTGGTTAATAGTTGTGGCTCCGAGGCGCTGCCATGCAGCACGATGCTGTGTTTTAGTCTTTCAGAAAGCACGCGGCAGCGGTTGTAGGACATTTCAATGATCTTTACTTTGTACCTGTTTTCAATATTGGACGCCAGGGTCGCGCCAATATTGCCACCGCCCGCGATCATTACCCGCTTGTAGGGTTTATCGACCTTGCGCAGCTCTGACATTACAGCACGAATATTTTCTTTGGCGGCGATGAAGAATACCTCGTCATCCACCTCAACCACGGTGTCGCCCACGGGGATAATGGGTCTGTCCTGGCGAAAAATAGCGGCTACGCGAGTGTCCACCTTGGGCATATGCTGGCGAATTTCCTGCAGCTCCTGCCCGACGATAGGGCCATCATGAAAAGCCCTGACCGCGACCAGTTGTACCCTGCCCTCAGCAAAATCCAGTACCTGCAATGCGCCGGGATTGGCGATCAATTGTTGAATATTCTTGGTAACCAGCTGTTCCGGTCCAATAATCACGTCTACCGGGATGTGGTCGCGATTGAACAGTTGATCCTGGTGGGCAAGGTAGTTGGGAGAGCGCACTCGCGAGATTTTGGTGGGCGTTTTAAACAGGGTGTGAGCCACCTGACAGGCCATCATATTGATTTCGTCACTATTGGTGACTGCGATGAGCATATCGGCGTCCTCTGCGCCGGCCTTGTACAGTGTGTTGGGATGGGAGGCGCCGCCGGCCACGGTGCCGATATCGAGGCGGTCCTGCAGCGCGCGCAATTTCTCGCCGTCGGTATCGACGACCGTGATATCGTTTTGCTCGTTGGCCAGGTGCTCTGCAAGCGTGCCGCCAACCTGACCGGCTCCGAGAATAATAATCTTCATGGCGCGTGGAGCTCTTGGTGTGTTATCTGTCCCTAAGTACTTGTGCACCTTAAAGAAATCGCCCACTTAATGTAAGTGCCAGCGGGGCGTAATAGTGCACATTGTGCGGGAGGGCTAGGCGTCCTTTGAGATCAGGGCGTAGAACAGGCCATCCGGTCCGTCGGCGCTGGGCAGCAGTTGCCGACCACATGCCACTGGCAGGCCCCATGCATGCGGCAGCTCGGACAGCCTGGCGTCATCCTGGCTGTCGAGAAACCGCGTCACCACCCGGCTATTTTCTTCTTCCAGTATGGAGCAGGTGGCGTAAAGCAAGGTACCGCCGGGTCGCAACAGTGGCCACAGCCCCATCAGTATCTGTAACTGTTGCTGCGCCAGCTGTGGTATGTCTTTTTCCCTGCGCAACAGTTTTACGTCCGGGTGGCGTCGGATCACGCCGCTGGCTGAGCAGGGCGCGTCCACCAGGATGCGATCGAACTCACCGGCCTGCCATTGCGGCGGCGGCTTACTGGCATCGCCAGTTTGTAGGCTGGCGCGCAACTCCAGGCGCTGCAGGTTTTCATCGACACGCAGCAGACGCTGTTTATCTACATCCATGGCTACCAGCAGCTGCAGTTCGGGCTGCAGCTCCAGCACGTGGCAGGCTTTGCCCCCCGGGGCGGCGCAAGCGTCCAGCACGCGTTCTCCGGGCATCGCCTGCAGCAGGTGTGCTGCCAGTTGCGCCGCCTCGTCCTGCACACTGACCAGGCCTGCAGTGAACCCGGGTAGTTGCAGTACATCGAGGGGTTGATCGAGAATGATAGCCTGAGGGCTGAGAGAGCCTGGTTTGGCGCCAATGTCCTGCTCAGCCAGTTGTTGCAAATAGTCCTCCCTGGTCATTTTCCCCGTATTCAGGCGCAGGGTCATGGGCGGTTGCTGGTTATTGGCAGTGAAGATATCCGCGGCCTGCTCCGGCCATTGCC
>JAIBDN010000021.1 GCA_024686215.1 Gammaproteobacteria bacterium
GGCGTTGATGGTCAATGGTAAGTACCAGATAAGTACCCGTCAGGCAGGTAGCCAGGCCGGTATGCTGAAAGTCGCCGATTACCTCATTGCAAAAGAGCGTGCAGCTAAGGGTAGCTAGCTGGTCTTTTCCTGCCGCTACTGGAGAGGGCCTGGACGGTCTCAGGACACGCTACAAGCACATCCATGTGGGCTCGACGGCGCCCGTCCGTGGGCGCCGACGGTCCTGAAACCGTCCAGGCCCTCTCCAGCAGCCCTCCCGAAATTTTTCCCAGCGCTCGATAGAGCTAGTGGGAAAGAGAGCTTGGGTTCAGGACTGTGCGAGGCAGGACGCCGTAGCCAAGCCCCCATGGATGGGTTGACGGCGTGTCCTGAACCCAAGCTCTCTTTCACGGTAGCGGCACGGTGCAGTTTAAACTCAGGTTACCCCTATAGAGCGATGGCTCAGATCGCCAGCCACTCAGGCACTGGCAGCCCCTTGTTCTCCAGGAACACCGGATTAAACAGCTTGCTCTGGTAGCGGTTGCCGTAGTCGCAGAGGATGGTGACGATGGTGTGCCCCGGACCCAGTTCTTCGGCAAGGCGCACGGCACCTGCGATATTCACCCCGGCAGAACCACCCAGGCACAGGCCCTCGTCCTGCAGTAGGGAGAAAATGACCGGGAGTGCTTCCTCGTCTGAAATGCTGAAGGCAGAGTCTACCCGGGCCTGGGCGACATTATCCGTAATGTGATTGACGCCGATGCCCTCGACGATAGAATTTCCTGCACTGGGCTGCAGCGTGCCAGTGGTGAAGTAACTGTACAGAGAGGCGCCCACCGGGTCGGCAATAGCGATTTTAATATTCGGGTTGCGCTCCTTGAGCGCTATGGAAACCCCTGCCAGTGTCCCGCCGGTGCCCACCGCGCAGACGAAACCGTCCACCTCGCCGTCGGTTTGCTCCCAGATTTCCACTCCGGTGGTGTCACGGTGGATTGCCATATTGGCCAGGTTATCGAATTGTCTTGCCCAGATTGCACCGTGCTCCTCTCTGGCAGCGTATTTTTCCGCCAGACGCTCGGCGGTATGAATATAGTGTTTGGGGTCCTTGTACGAAGTGGCGCCCACCAGGTGCAGGTCGGCGCCCAGCAGTTCCAGGGAATCGATTTTTTCCCTGCTCTGGGTGATGGGCATCACCACCGTGCTGCGATAACCCAGGGCATTGGCCAGCAGGGTCAGGCCGATACCAGTGTTGCCGGCGGTACCTTCGACGATGCGCCCGCCGGGCTGGAGTTCCCCCGCAGCCTCTGCTGCGCGAATAATACCCAGCGCGGTACGATCCTTGACTGAGCCTCCCGGGTTGAGGAACTCGGCTTTGCCAAGAATGGTGCACCCCGTCTGCTCAGAGACACGCTTCAGGTGGAGCAGGGGAGTGTTGCCAATCAGCTGGGTGACGTCAGCAGCGGTGTGCAAGGTGTGTTCTCCGCAATAATTTCCGCTGAGTATGCCACAGCCCGGGCACCGGGTCAGGGTTTGCTGCGGCGATATAGTCCATGGGCGCGCACAGTGAGCGCTAGTGCCAGTAGGGTGATAACCAGCATTGCCCAAAGCATGGGCAGGGGGGTGTCTTTGAGGAACACGCCAGCCAGCGCGCTGGCCGTGGCGGACAGGGACATCTGGATAAAACCCAACAGGGCAGAGGCGGTGCCCGCTATGTGGGCAAACGGCCGCAGGGCGATGGCCATAGCATGCGGCAGCACCAGCCCCAGGCCGGTGGAGTAGAACATCATCGGTAACATCAAGGCCATTACGCTGTGCGGCCAAATGTGGGCGCCGGTTAACATCAGGCAGCAGGCGAAAACCGACAGGCTCGCCCCCAGCAACATTACTTGCTCTGAGGCCAGGCGCCGCGTGAGTCTGGCGCTAAGGCCGCTCCCGGTCATATAGCCTATCACTGCGGTGAGAAAAATCAGGCCGAAATATTCCACCGGAACGCCCAGCATTTCGATGTAAACGAAGCTTGAGGAAGATAAATAGGTAATCAAGCCAGCGTAGACCAGGCCGCTGGCCAGGGTGACCGACAGGTAAAACGGATCCATTACCAGTTCCCTGTAGTTTCTGGCAATCGCGAACGGGTGCAGACTCTGACGTATGGGCAGAGATTCCGGCAACAGCCTGTGAACCAGAAACATCATCGCCAATCCGTAAATACCCAGGAACACGAAAATGCTGTTCCAGGGCAGCACCAGCAGCATCAAGCCACCTAGCGTGGGCGCTATGGCCGGTGCCAGCGCCATCAGCATGGCGATCAGTGACAATGCTCTGGCGGCCTTGGTTGGCCCGAAGACATCGCGAGTGACAGTGCGCGCCAGGGTGGGGCCTACGCAGGCGCCAACCCCCTGTAGCAGGCGAAATGCCAATAATTGATCGATGGTCGTGGATAAGGTGCAACCCAGGCAGGCGAGCACAAACAGGGCGGTTCCCAGCAGGAGTATCGGTTTGCGCCCGAAGCGGTCGGCCAATGGGCCGCAGATGAGGTGAAACAGGGCAAAGCCGGTGAGATAAGCACTCAGGGTCAGGTGCATATGGCTGATGTCGGTACCCAGCGCCAGCATCATGTTGGGCATGGCCGGGATGTACATATCGACACTGAGTGGGCCAAGGGCAACCATGGCCGCCAGCAGAGCCAGCAGCCAGGGAGAATCGTGATGCAGGTATCGCCGGGACATGGGGCGGCGATGCTAGCCCATGGCCCGGTTTAAAGCAAAGAAAGTGACAGCCCGACGGGGTTGCTCTACTTTTCGAATCTCATCAGTGTTTTCCACCATAGGCCCGGGAAGAGGGCGCGCCACAAGTACAGTAACTTGGCCTCGGCGGGGTAGATAATGTCCTTGTCTTTGCGGATGCCTTTTTCGATGGCGTCGATGATTTTCTCAGGATCTGCCAGACGCCCGGTTTCCTTGGATTGTCGTATGCTGCCGGGGCTGTCAGTGGCCAGGGTCTGGTCTACCAGGGGAGTATTGACTGCGGGAGGGCACACCAGGTGTGCACGCACTCCACTGTCGCGAATTTCATTCTGTAACACTTCCGTATAGACGTTGACCGCCGCTTTGGTCGCACAGTAGGCGCCCATCTTGGGTACCACGGCGATACCCGCGATTGAGCCAAAGATAACGATACGACCGCTGCGGCGCTGCTGCATGGAAGGCAGTACCGCCCTGACCATATAGGTCGTGCCAAAATAATTGATTTTGAACAGCTGCTCCATGCCCTCATGCGTGTGTTCCGCCAGTTTATGGCTGGGCATAAGCGCCGCGGCGTGCACCAGTAGATCTATGGGGCCCAGTTGCGCATCCACTGCAGCTACTTTCCCCTCAACATCTTGCAGGCTGGAAATGTCACAGCGAAAGCCGTGAATATTTTCCGCTTCTGCTGCTGTTTCCTGCAGGCCCTGCTCGTTGACATCAAAAATTGCGACCTGCGCGCCCTGGGCTGCCAGGCGTCGGGCGATAATCTGGCCCATACCGCTGGCGCCGCCGGTTACCAGGGCTACCTTGCCTGCCATGTCTATCATAGGGTCTCCATATTGCAGTGGGTATTTACGAGGGCATCATACTGCTTGCGCAGTGCGCCTGCGGGAAGCCCCGAAACGGCCACTAATACTGTCGGATTTTGCTTATTGAGGGATCACAAAATGGTTTGGTCGGAAATGTGCTCGAAGGGCAGTTCCGTGCGCTGTACCACTCGTCGCAGCTCGAAGCTGGAGTGCACACCACTAACGCCGTCGATACGGGTCAGTTTGCCCAGCAGGAATTTTTCGTAGTACTCCATATCGGGCACAACTGCCTTGAGCAGGTAATCCGCTGATTGACCAGTGACTACGGAGCATTCCATTACTTCCGGGTAGCTGGCTACTTCTGCTTCGAACGCTTCAAAACGCTCGGGGGTGTGACGGTCCATGCTGATACTGATATAGGCGGTCAGTTTGAGGCCCAGCATGGACTGGTTTAGCAGGGTGACGTGGGAGCGTATGATGCCGGATTCCTCGAGGCGTTTAACGCGTCGTGAGCAAGGAGTGGGTGACAGGCCTACGCTCTCCGCCAGCTCCAGGTTGCTGATGCGCGCATTATGTTGCATAGCCTGCAGGATTCTACGGTCAGTACGGTCCAGTTTCATTCCACGCCTCGCGACATTGGTTACAGATAAGGGTATTTACAGCCAATGTGGTGATTATATCTAATTAATGTAGTAAAAATAGTGAATAAGTGCATTATTGAACAGATAAAGCGCAATATTTGCATGCTTATGCTCCTCGCTACGCCCTATACTGTGCGCTCGGCTGATAAATCACCCGGTGCAGCGGATGTTGGCGAATTACCCCTATTGCCAATGTCCTGTACATAGCCTCACAAGGGCAGGTACCCCGGAATCCGGACGGGTGAGCAGCCTCTAAATTTATCGCGACAGGTAACACCCCATGAGCAGTTTCGATCACCGCAAATACAAGCCGTTCCAGCCCATTGTCATGCGCAATCGGCGCTGGCCGGATCAGGTAATAGAGCGCGCGCCACAGTGGTGTAGCGTGGACCTGCGAGATGGCAACCAGGCGCTGATTGAGCCCATGACCACGCGGCAAAAGTCCCAATTGTGGGAGCAACTGGTCAAGATCGGCTTCAAGGAAATTGAGGTGGGTTTTCCCTCTGCCTCGGGCCACGACTATGATTTTGTCCGTGACTTGATCGACAACAACCGTATCCCCGACGATGTCTCCATTCAGGTATTGACCCAGGCCCGTGCTGATCTGATTGAAAAGACCTTTGACGCACTCAAGGGCGTGCGCCGGGCAGTGGTGCATATGTATAACTCGACCTCCACCGTACAGCGCGAGAAGGTATTTGGGTTGGGCCGCCAGGGCATTGTGGATATCGCCGTGCGCGGCGCAGAGCTATTGCAGAGCTGTGCCGAAAAATACCCGGAAACCGAGTGGGTGTTCGAGTACTCGCCGGAAAGCTTCACCGGAACTGAGCTGGATTTTGCCGTTGAGGTTTGTGATGCAGTGACCGCTGTGTGGCAGCCCACACCGGAGAGCCCGGTGATTATCAATCTCCCGGCTACGGTAGAGATGAGTACCCCCAATATTTACGCTGACCAGATAGAGTGGTTTTGTGACCACGTGAACAATCGGGAAAGTCTGCTGATATCCCTGCACACACACAATGACCGAGGCTGTGGCGTGGCTGCCGCGGAATTAGGTGTGCTCGCGGGCGCTGACCGGGTCGAAGGTACGCTGATGGGCAATGGCGAGCGCACGGGTAATATGGATATCGTGACCATGGCTATGAACCTCTACAGTCAGGGGGTCGATCCGCAATTACAACTGGGCCATATGGACGAAATTATCCAGACCACTCGCGACTGCACACAGCTGCCAATCCACCCACGGCACCCCTATGCAGGTGAGTTAGTATTCACTGCGTTTTCTGGCAGCCACCAGGATGCGATCAAGAAATGTCTCGATAAGCGCGATGAAAGTGAACCCTGGGAGGTGGCCTACCTGCCTATAGACCCTGCCGATATTGGGCGTTCCTACCAGGAAGTGATTCGTATCAATAGTCAGTCCGGTAAAGGCGGTATCGCCTATGTGCTGGAGCGCGATTTCGGCCTGCAGTTACCGCGCTGGCTGCAGGTCGACTTCAGTGCGGCGGTGCAGGCTCATGCGGAAAAGAGTGAGACCGAAGTCGGTTCTGAGGAAATTTATCAATTGTTCCAGCAGACCTACCTGGGGACGGATGGCCGCTGGAGCCTGGGTGATTACCAGGTGAGCCGTGAAGGCAATATTGACAAGTTGCAGGCGCAATTATTGCGCGGGACCGCCAGCCATTCCCTGACTGGCAGTGGTAATGGTGTGGTGGCCTCCTTCGTGGATGGTATGCAGCATATTACTGGCCAGAAGATTGTGCTGGTGGAGTACAACGAACACGCCTTGAGTCACAGTGCTGATGCCGAGGCCATTTGCTACATACAGCTAAACGTTGATGGTGAGCGTTACTGCGGTGTCGGCCGCAGCCACGACATCATCCAGGCCTCCCTGGATGGGATTCTCTGCGCGATCAACAAGGCTGCTGCACAGCAACAGCACGCCGCTGCCTGAGCCCGCGCTCACCGGGCAACAGGCGGCGGCAATAATCCCATGTAATCTGCGGGTGTATTATGATAAAACCTGTATCCATTAGGCGGTGGGTGTGCAACCCTCCGCACCCGCATCGTAGTGGTTAATGGGTAGTCCGCTGACAATAACAAATGAATCCAGCTGGTTGCGTTTGCAGCGACATTTCAGCGAATCGTTCTCCGGAGAGCTGGTCTACAGGCGCCGCGCCTATGACGTGGAGCGGGTGGATGACCAGCGGGTAAAGCGCTGGCGCAATGCCTATCGCTATATTCTGCTGTTGCTGGCGGTGATCCTGCTGCCCATTGATATTCACAACCTGTACATCGGTCAAATGGTACCTGCTGCAGGCGGCATGGCGCTGCTGGCCATTCTGATGACCAACATCCTGTTGCTCAGCATGAATCGCGAGGCCTTCCTGTCACCGCCGCTGGTAATGGTGCTGAGCATCGCGCTGGTAATGCTATCCATCTACTACGGCCAGCATCACAGCCTTTATCTGCTGTACCCGCTGCTGGTGGCATTGCCGATGTTGCTGAAAACCCGCTGGGCAGTGCTACTGGCGGTACTCAGTGGGTTGATGGTCTCGCCCCTTGTCTTCACCCAGTACGAAACCACCACGGCGATAGTGATCGGCGCGAGCATGGGACTTACCTGGCTGGTGAGTGCCTGGCTGGTCTATGCGGTGACTGAGCAATCCCGTCGCCTGAAGGACATGGCCATCACTGATCCCTTAACCGGGGCCTACAATCGTCGTTACCTGGAACTGCAACTGGAGCAGGTTCTGGACAGCTGGAAGCGCTATCAGCGACCGGCTTCGGTGCTACTGATTGATATCGACAACTTCAAGCGCATCAATGACAAATTCGGGCACGGTGTTGGTGATATGGCATTAAAAAGCCTGGTGGATGTGATCTCGCGGAATATTCGTAGCGTAGATACCTTATGTCGCTATGGTGGTGAAGAGTTTGTAGTATTACTGGCGGAGACCGGCGTGGCCGGTGCCAGGCAAGCGGCAGAGAAGTTGCGTGCCGCCGTAGAAAACAGCCCGGTGCTGCCTACAGGCAATATGACCATTAGTGTGGGGGTCTGTGACCTGTCGGTGGTTGAAGGTGTCGATCATTGGCTCAATTTGGCGGATGGTGCCCTTTACCTGGCCAAGCGCAATGGCCGCAATCGAGTTGAGCTGGCGGAAGCAGTGGTGGCGCCACCAGCGAGTCTCGAAAAAACCATACCGGACTGGCGCTGATGCCGGGAGTAAACAGCAGTGTTCAAAATCAGAAAATGTTACCTGCTACTCGCCCTGTTGTTTATCGGGGGCTGCAGTAGCACCACCTTCGTCTACAATCGGCTGGACTTTATCCTGCCCTGGTACCTCGACGACTATGTAGAACTGGATCGCGCCCAGGAGACCTTCCTGGACGCGCAGCTGCAACCTTTCCTCGCCTGGCACCGCAGTGAAGAGCTACCCCGCTACACGCAAATACTGGATGACATCGCGCGTCGCCTGGATGGACCGTTAACTGGCCAGGATGTGGCGGCAATATCTTTGGAGTTTGAGCAGGCCTGGTTTCGTCTGGAGGGCCGCTCTCTCGAATGGCTGTTGGCCCTGGGGGAGCGACTGACAGAAGAGCAGGTGCAGCAGTTTCTGGATGAACTCTGGGAGCAACAGGAGGAATACCAGAAAAAATACCTGGAGCGCAGCGATCGGGAATATCATGACGACAGTTATGACAGTCTGCTGGACAGTGTGCAGGACTACCTGGGCCGCTTGGACAAGTCCCAGAAACAACTACTGCAGACGGCGAGTGGTGAGTTGCTGCGCTCGGACGCTACCTGGTTGCGCGAGCGCGCCGCCTGGTTGCAGCGGCTGGGGGTGATGATGCGCCGCGAACCGGGATGGCAGCAGGCCATACGTGACGCGGTCCAGCAGCGTAGTGAGACGGTATCAGTGGATTATCTGGAGCTGTACGAACACAACCTGGCGGTAATACACAGCGCATTGGCCCAGGTACTTAATAGCCGTAGCGAAAAACAGGACCAGCGGCTGCGCAAAAAGCTTACCAACTTGCGCGAAGACCTGCAGATCCTGGCTGCTCAAGCAGAGCCTGCGCTTAATCCAGCAGCGACAAATCCCTGACCGCGCCTTTGTCGGCGCTGGTGACCATTTTTGCGTACACCTTGAGTGCGGCACTTACTTTGCGCGGCCTGGCGTCACGCGGTTGCCAGGCTTTATCGCCCAAGGCCTCCATGGCGACGCGGCGCTCAGCCAGCTGCTCGTCGCTAAGCGCCACGTTGATAGTGCGCTGCGGGATGTTGATTTCAATAATATCGCCGTTTTCTACCAGGCCAATGGCACCCCCGGCAGCGGCTTCCGGAGAAGCGTGGCCGATAGACAAGCCTGAGGTTCCCCCGGAAAAACGACCATCGGTGAGCAGGGCGCAGTCCTTACCCAGCCCCTTGGACTTGATATAACTGGTGGGATAGAGCATTTCCTGCATACCGGGCCCGCCGCGGGGCCCCTCGTAGCGCACGATAACCACATCGCCAGCCTTTACGCGGCCATCCAGAATGTCTTTCACCGCGCCTTCCTGGCTTTCGCAGACATGGGCTGGACCAGAGAATACCAGGATGCTCTCGTCCACCCCTGAGGTCTTTACCACGCAGCCGTCTTCGGCGATATTGCCGAAAAGCACGGCCAGACCGCCCTCCACGGAATAGGCATTTTCCAGGGAGCGGATGCAGCCACCCTCGCGATCATCATCCAGGCTGGGCCAGCGGGTGTCCTGGCTGAAGGCCGTCTGGGTAGGGATACCACCAGGCCCTGCGCTGAAAAATTTGCGCACTTCGGCGTCTTTGGTACGCACGATATCCCACTTGTCCAGGGCATCGGCCATGGTGGGGCTGTGCACAGTGGAACAATCAGTATGCAGCAGGCCGGCGCGATCAAGCTCACCGAGAATGCTCATTATGCCGCCAGCCCGGTGCACATCCTCCATGTGGTATAGCGGCGTGTTGGGCGCAACTTTGCACAGTTGGGGAACTATGCGCGACAGGCGGTCGATGTCTTCCAGGGTGAAATCGAGCTCTGCCTCCTGTGCGGCGGCTAGCAGGTGCAGGATGGTATTGGTGGAGCCACCCATGGCGATGTCCACGCACATGGCGTTCTCAAAGGCCTTGAAATTGCCGATATTGCGCGGCAGCACAGATTCATCGTTCTCCTGGTAATAGCGCCGGCATAGATCCACAACCACCCTTCCGGCGCGCAGGAACAGTTGTTCGCGGTCAGCGTGGGTGGCGAGCGTCGAGCCGTTACCGGGCAGGCTCAGGCCCAACGCCTCGGTCAGGCAGTTCATGGAGTTGGCGGTGAACATGCCGGAGCAGGAGCCACAGGTAGGGCAGGCGGAGCGTTCGTACTCGGCGATTTTTTCATCGCTGGCAGAGTCATCCACCGCGATCACCATGGCGTCCACCAGGTCCAGCTTGTGTTCCGACAATTTGGTCTTGCCGGCCTCCATGGGCCCGCCCGACACAAATACCACGGGTATGTTCAGGCGCATCGCGGCGTTGAGCATTCCCGGAGTGATCTTGTCGCAGTTGGAGATGCAGACCATGGCATCTGCGCAGTGAGCGTTGACCATGTACTCCACTGAATCGGAGATAATGTCCCGTGAGGGCAGGCTGTAGAGCATGCCGTCGTGACCCATGGCGATACCGTCGTCCACAGCAATGGTATTGAATTCCTTGGCGACGCCGCCCGCCGCCTCGATTTCCCGCGCCACCAACTGGCCCAGGTCCTTGAGGTGCACGTGTCCCGGCACAAACTGGGTAAAGGAATTCACCACCGCGACGATGGGTTTACCGAAATCACCGTCTTTCATTCCGGTGGCGCGCCATAGGGCGCGGGCGCCGGCCATATTGCGGCCGTGGGTAGAGGTCTTGGAACGGTAGTCGGGCATGGGAAAATTTCCGTTATAGCTGTCGGCGATGCCGCCTTGCTGCGGGCGGTCCGTAAATCAGGCAGCGCAGGATACCAAAATTCGGCCTTACTTTAACCTGTTACTTGGGCGTGGCTGGCGCCTACCAGTACAGGCGCAGACCGGTAGTGAAGCCCCAACCATCGTATTCGCCACCATCGTGCGCGGCATCTTCCATGCTGGTGTACTGCAGGCCACTCTGCCATTTCATTTTGTGGCCGTAAAAGAAGATGTTTACCCCGGCGAAGAACTCGTCGTACTCATCCCCGCTGCCGGAGACGGCGCGATTCTCGTAGCGATTCAGTCGCACGCCGTTGTCGCCGTCGCTGTTCAGGTAGGTATAACGAACTACCAACTGGGTCATTTCGGTAAAGGAGTAAGAGGGCATCAGGACTAATCCCCAGATGTCACTCTGGTCATAGTAGCCGTCGCCGGCAGAGAGATCGGTCTGCAGTCCCCAGTTCGCATGTCTCCAGCGGCTGGAAACGGAAACCACATGGCCAAAATCCCGGGTATTGGCGCTGGGGTCCTTGTCGTTGTAGACATAGTCCAGGGTCACCTGCGCCTGCTCCAGGCCGAGGCCTGCTGCCCAGTCGTAGCTGAGGGAGGTATGGGTGAAATAGCTGGCGTTAGAAATACCCCATTCGTCGCTGTCGTCGCTGGAAAACACGCCCGCCTTGTAGGACAAACGTTTGTCGAGCTTCCCCGACAGGCTGATACCGGTGAAATATTCCGCGGTAAACCACAGGTTGTTGGTGAGGTTGTTGCGTTCCGGTGTGAGCAGCTTTTTGGAGGAGGTTATGCCATCCAGGGTGAAGCCTGCGGAATGTTTGAGTATCTTCAGCGAGGTTTTTTCAGTCACCTGCCAGTCAACGTGTGCATCGGTCAGGCGCTGGTAGAAATCGCTGGCTGAATTATTGAGATCGAAGTCACCTTCCAGGCGCACGGTGAATTGATCGGCCAGCAGGGAGGTAAAACCGAAGCGGAAGCGACGCCAGCGGGCAGCGTCGTAGTCACCTTCATCCGCGTCGAACCAGGCGTAATCGGCCTGCAGCCGGCCGCTAAGAGAGAAATCGCGTATCAGGCCATCACCTGAACTCTGGTACAGATCGGCATGGCGCCATATCCGTTGGTATCTTTCCTGTGAGTTGTCTGCTGGCTGGGCAACTGCCAGGGCGGCAAAGAAAATAAGTCCCACGCCCAGTATTGTTGGTAGTGCGTGGTGCCAGCCGAGCGCGGGGCGTCGCATAAGCTAAAGCCTCTTAAAAAACACCTTGGAGTTGCGCTGCAGGTTGTACAGGGACTGTTTGCCATTCGGCAGTTGATCGCGGGTACTTTCAATGAAGCCCTGCTCAATAAACCAGTGCTCTGTTTGTGTGGTCAGCACGAAAACCCGGTCCAGGCCCTGACGTCTGGCCTCGTGTTCCAGGGCCAGTAACAAGCGCTGGCCCCGTTGGCCGCCGCGATAATCCGGGTGTGACACTATGCAAGCGATTTCGCCGCAAGCGTCTTCCAAAAATGGGTAAAGCGCCGCGCAGGCGATAATGCGCCCGTCACGCTCCAGCAGACGGAACTGTGAAATCTCGGTTTCCAGTAATTCCCGTGAGCGTTTCAGCAAGATGCCTTCTTGCTCCAGCGGTTCGATCAGTTCCAGTACCCCTCCAACATCTTCGATGTCGGCCACTCGCGCCTGTTCGTAGTGATCGTTGGCCACCAGGGTGCCACTGCCGTCATGCGTGAACAGCTCCTCCAGCAACGCACAGTCGTCGCTATAACTGATGATCTGGCAGCGGGACACCCCGGCCTCACATGCTGTCCTGGCGGTGTGTAATAAGGACAGTTGTTCCGGGTCACTAACACCCAGTTGGTCGACAGCGTCAGCGGTGCACTGGCGTATCAGGGTAGCGTCACTGTTGCTGATCCCTGTGCTAGCACCGAATAGCAGCAGCTTGTCGGCGCCAATGGCGGCGGCGCAGTGCACGGCAATGTCTTCCAGTGCAAGATTGAAAATCTCTCCGGTGGGGGAGTAGCCAAGAGGAGACAGCAGCACAATGGAATCGTCCTCAAGTTGCCTGCGGATGCCGGCGACATCGATGCGCCGCACCTTACCCGTGTGGTGAAAATCTATGCCACCGACAATACCTATGGGCCGCGCGGTGACAAAATTACCGGAGCATACCCGCATGCGCGAACCCTGCATGGGCGAGTTGGGCAGGCCCATGGACAACAGCGCCTCGATCTGCGCGCGCAGAGATCCCGCGGCATCTTTGACATGCTCCATGGCCTCGCTGTCGGTGATACGCAGGCCATCCTGGAAGGACGAAGCCAGTCCGACGCGCGCCAGTCGCTGGGCGATCTGCGGACGTGAACCATGAATCAGCACCAGGCGCACACCCAAACTGTTAAGCAGGGCAATATCGTGAATTATATTCGCGAAGTTTTCGTGCTGCGCAGCCTCTCCCCCCAGCATCAGCACAAAGGTTTTGCCGCGATGTGCATTGATGTAGGGTGCGGTATTCCTGAACCAGCGAATATGGCCCCGCCCTGGTGTTGTCACGATATGATCCAAGCTGTTGAAAAGTATTAAGTTATCAAGGTTACCGAAACAGCTGCGGATTACCTAATGGCAATATTGCACACTGTTGCAGCGACTACAGACAGTAGTGCCGGATAAATTGCTGCAGCAGAGAAATACACGGCTGGATCTGGTCCAGTTCCAGGTATTCATCGGGTTGGTGGGCCCTGTCGATGGAACCCGGGCCCATGACAATGGTGTCCATCCCCAGCTGCTGCAGGAAGGGCGCCTCGGTGGCAAAGGCGACAGCCTCCGCAGTGTGTCCGGTGAGCTGTTCTGCCAGGCGCACCAGTTCACTGTCGGCGGGCTGTTCGAAGGACGGCACATCCTGTATCAGGGAACGCATTTCGATATCCAGTGAATGTTGCTGTGCAATGTTCGCCATGCGCTGCTGTAATTCGCCGCGAATCGACGCGTTATCGTTGCCTGGTGTCATGCGTAGGTCGAAATGTAATTCTGTTCGCCCGCATATCCGATTGGGGCTGTCACCCCCATGAATACAACCGAGGTTGAGAGTGGGGAATGGCACGCTGAACAGCTCGTTAGTGTAGCGCTCCCCCAATTCACCGCGGTAGGTCATCAGGTCACTCATCACCGCATGGGCACCCTCCAGGGCGCTGTTGCCGAGCAGCGGATTTGACGAGTGGCCAGCTTTCCCGGTGATACTTACCGCCTCCATCATAATGCCCTTGTGCATGCGGATGGGCGCCAGCGAGGTCGGTTCGCCAATAATGGCCGCCCTGGCTTTGGGCTTACCCGCCGCTGCCAGTGCGCGGGCGCCATTCATGGAGCTCTCCTCATCGGCCGTGGCCAGGAATATCAGTGGCTGCTGCAGTGGGGTGTCGATAAATTGGCTGGCAGCAGCGATAGCCAGTGGGAAAAAGCCTTTCATATCGGTACTGCCGAGCCCGTACAGGCGCTGGTCGCGTTCGCTCAAGTTCAAGGGGTCGCTCTGCCAGCGGCCCTCGTCGAAGGGCACGGTATCGGTGTGTCCTGCCAGCACCAGTCCCCCAGGGCCGCTGCCCAGTGTGGCAATGAGATTGGCCTTGTTACCTGTAGCACAAACCTCTTGAATCTCAATGTTGAAACCCATGTCGGCCAGCCAGCCGGCCAGTAGGTCGACCACCGGGCGATTGCCCTGATCCCACAGTGGGTCGGTTGAGCTGACCGAAGGTATTGCTATGAGCTGGCTTAGCTGGGCCAGGACTTGTTTGTCGGATTGGGCCATGCGGGCTCCGCTATAGGGGGCCACTGACGGCCGGGACTCACGGCAGCTGGAACTGCCGTGAGGGTACCCTCAGTCTAGACAAGGGCTGTGCTCACGCCAAGTGGTGGGTACAGATCAGGGGTTGAAAATACCCTTGAACAGGAAAAAGAACAGGATAGCCAGGCCCGCGCCCGCCGGCAGGGTGATGATCCAGGACATAAAGATGGCGCCAATAGTGCGCAGGTTCAGTGCGCCGATGCCACGCGCAAATCCGACACCCAGTACCGCGCCTACCAGGGTGTGCGTAGTGGAGATGGGTAGGCCCGTTGCTGAGGCGATGACCACTGTGCCGGCCGCACCCAATTCAGCGGCAAAGCCGCGGCTGGGTGTCAGTTCGGTGATTTTGGTACCCACCGTGGTGATGACGCGCCAACCGTAGGTGGCCAGGCCGATGACTATGCCCAGGGCCCCTACCAGCAGTATCCACCAGGGCATGGCCGACTTGGACGCTATTTCCCCGCCGGACTGCACCGTGGAGGCAATAGCCGCCAGTGGTCCTACTGCGTTGGCCACATCGTTAGAGCCGTGGGCAAAAGCCATAGAGCAGGCGGTAAAAACCATTAACACGGCGAACACCCGTTCCACGCTGCCGAAGCGGCTTATTTCGTCGGGTATTTCCTTGATATTGCGCAGCAGTAAGGCGCCGAAAGCAGCCACCAACAGGCCTACAACGATCGACACGGGCACTGCGTTGGCAAAATTGCTACCCAGGCCGAGATCCATATCCAGTCCCACATGCTTCAGCCCCTTGAGCAGCGTCACCATGGAGATCATGAAACCTACCATCCACATATACACCGGGATATACCGCTTGGCCCGGTGGAAGGGGTCGTCGGTGTCCAGGATCAGTCGTTTAACGCTTATAAAAAGTGCAAAAGAGATGCTGCCTGCCATGACCGGCGATACTACCCAACTGGCCACAATACCGCCGACTTTGCCCCAATGAATGGCGTCTACCGAGATTCCAACGGAGGCAAAGCCAACGATGGCGCCGACGATGGAGTGGGTGGTAGATACGGGCCAGCCTTTTATGCTGGCGATTAATAGCCAGGTGCCTGCCGCCAGTAGTGCCGAGAGCATACCGTACACCATAAGCTCCGGGTTATCGGCCATCACATCGGCATCGATAATGCCCTTGCGAATGGTGGAAGTAACCTCGCCACCCGCCAGGTAGGCACCTAAAAACTCGAATACCATGGCGATGAGGATGGCTTGCTTGATAGTGAGCGCGCGCGAACCTACGGAAGTTCCCATGGCATTGGCGACATCATTGGCCCCTATGCCCCAGGCCATGAAAAAGCCGAATATACAGGCCATGATCAGGAAGGTATTGCCGTATTGAGCGATAATTTCCATGCGGAGTCTTCTCTTACTTGGCCATCAGAATTTGCAAACGGTCGCCGACAGTTTCGGCATCATCGGCAACCGTACCCAGCAGGGTCAGCACGCGATAATAGAACATCACGTCTACCGGGGGCAGGTCAGCTTCCATTTTGAACAAGTTACCACGCAGCGAGACGGCGAGTTTGTCCGTGCGGCGCTCCAATTTGTCCAGTTCCTTGAGCATGCTCTCTACCCGGGTGACCTCGCGGCCGGTGAAGCCAACTTCCAGCAACTCGTCCAGTTCTTGAATGGCTACGAGGGCCTGCTGCGCGGTGTCCGCGCAGGCCTGGGTATACTCCACGATGCCCTCCTGAAGTTTGTCCGGGAAGCGCATTTTTCGTCCGAGCACGACCATCGACACGTCCTTGGCGGTATTGGCCACATTGTCCTGTATCGAGAGCAGGCTCAGCAGGTCAGTGCGCGGGACTGGCAAAAACAGACTCTTGGGCAAGTGACGGCGCAATGCACCCTTGAGCTTATCGGCCTCTTTTTCCGCTGCCAATATGGCCTTGTGCACCAGTTTGGCGCGCTCCCAGTCATTGTCTGCCGCTGCCGTGAAAAGCTCTGGCAAGTGCTGTGCCGCCTCGTTGGCGACGCGCATATGTTCTTGTATGGGTCGAATTGGCGAGCGGCCGAATAAGTTGGCCAAGGGGTTTCTGCTAGCCATATCAAAACTCCGGTAATTATGGGCAGCGCTAGTGTAGATTTTGTGGCTGCCGTTGTCATAATTTTGTCACAGGATTGGATAAATAAATTGCCTGGGCAGGTTTAGTTGTGATGATGGAAATCAAGGGATAGGGATTTTGTCAGCCGGGCACTGTGTTAGCATGTTTGCTTATAAGATTGAGGGCCGGGAGCCTTGCGGACTGCGGTATGGCAACAAACTTTGGTGAACAATTGATGGAGCACCGCCTCAACCTGTCCACGCTGGCACGGGAACTACACGAGGATGGTCGACTCAGTGCCCAGGAGCTGGCCAGAGTGGGAAAATCCAGCATCGTGCGCGTTCACCCACTGGTTTTCCTGGCGGAGCAAAAATTACCGGATGCCGCAGCGTCGGGTCAAGTTCTGGATATGGACACACTGCTGGCCTGGCTGGGAGGCCGCGTAGATCAGGGGGTTTACCAGATTGATCCACTGAAGATCAATGTAACCGCCGTGTCCGATGTGATGTCACAGGCCTTCGCTGAACGGCACCGCATTCTCGCGGTGGAAGTGACCGACGACGAGGTGGTGATTGCCAGTGGCGAACCCTATATCCGCAGCTGGGAGAGCAACCTGGAGCATGTGCTGCGCAAGCCCATTCGCCGGGTGCTGGCTGATCCCCGGGCGATTGCCCGACATACGGCTGAGTTTTATACCATGGCCGGTTCAGTGCGCGGTGCTCGCGGCTCTGAGCGCCCTGAAAGTAGCGCCGGCGTGGGCAATCTGGAGCAGATGCTGGACCTGGGCGCCATGGCGGAGCCCGACGCCAATGATCAGCATATTGTCAATATCGTCGACTGGCTGTTGCAGTATGCCTTTGAGCAGCGCGCCAGCGATATCCATATTGAACCCCGGCGGGATGTCGGCAATGTCCGATTCCGCATCGATGGCGTGCTGCACAGCGTGTATGAGCTGCCGCAGCAGGTCAGTGCGGCGGTCATCAGCCGGGTAAAGATACTGGGGCGCATGGATGTGGCGGAGAAGCGGCGCCCCCAGGATGGCCGATTAAAAACCCGTGGCCCTGAGGGCAACGAGGTGGAACTGCGTCTGGCAACCCTGCCTACTGCCTTCGGCGAGAAGATAGTGATGCGTATTTTCGACCCGGATGTGCTGCAACGCAGCTTCGCACAGTTGGGTCTTGAAGATAAGGACCTGAGCAATTGGCACCAAATGACGGCGACCGGCAATGGTATCGTGTTGGTGACAGGCCCTACCGGCTCTGGAAAAACCACGACCCTGTACTCCACTCTGCGCCAACTGGCGACCCCGGAAGTGAACGTCTGCACTATTGAAGACCCCATTGAGATGGTTGAGGGTGCGTTTAACCAGATGCAGGTGAATCATTCCATCAACCTGGATTTTTCTTCAGGCGTGCGTGCCCTGATGCGACAGGATCCGGACATCATTATGGTGGGCGAGATACGTGACCTGGAGACTGCCAATATGGCGGTGCAGGCTGCACTTACCGGACACCTGGTGTTGTCTACCCTGCATACCAATGACTCGCCCTCATCGATTTCCCGCATGCTGGAGTTGGGTGTACCCGCTTATTTGATCAAAGCCACTGTACGTGGCGTTATGTCACAGCGTCTGGTGCGTATTCTATGTACGCACTGTAAGGAGTCGGCACCTCTGGATGTAGACGCCTGGAAGCAATTGACCCAACCGTGGAAGGTAAAGCCCCCGGCAGAGGTGGCCAGGCCCGTGGGTTGCCGGGAATGTCGCGATACCGGATATATGGGGCGTCAGGGCATCTATGAAGTCCTGGTGAACAGTCCCGCTGTGCAAGCGTTGATAACACCAACCCTGGAAACGGTAAGCATCCGCAAGACCGCCATGCAGGAGGGCATGCATACGCTGCGGCTCAGTGGCGCGGCCCGGGTAGCTCGCGGACAGACAACAATAGAAGAAGTGATGAGAGTTGCACCCCTACTGGACGCATGAAGCTAACGGGGAAGCGATAGATTTTTATGGATTTGGATGCACATAGGCTGCCTGAAACCCTGGCAGTACAGGCGCAGAGTGCCTGGGAGAATATTCTAGAGCGCGCCGGGAAGCCCCTCGGAGAGCAGCTGTGTGGGGCCTTTACACAAGAGCCGGAGGCGTCGCAGCTTGCTCGTGTGCTGGCTTGTAGCCCTTTTGTCGCGGAGCTATGTCGACGCAAACCGGCTTTGTTACTAGAGCTGGCGCAATCCGGTGATTTTCAGCGCAGCTTGTCCGAACCAGAATTCCGTGAATCCCTGCATACGCAGTTGCTGGAAGATCAGGTCGAACTGGGGCCGGTGCTGCGCTGTTTCAGGCAGCGGCACATGTTGCGTATTGTGTGGCGCGACTTTTGTCGTCTGGCAGATACCCTGGAGACAGTTCGCGATACATCTCTGCTAGCGGAGGCCTGTATCGCCGAGGCACTGGCGCATTGCCAGAGTACTCTGGAGCAGCGCTTTGGTGTCCCGCGCGGTCGCGATAGTGGTCAGCCTCAGCAGATGATTGTCTTGGCCATGGGCAAGCTGGGTGCGCGGGAACTCAACGTTTCTTCGGATATAGACCTGATTTTTGCCTATCCCGAGTCCGGCACCACCGACGGTAGCGACAAGCAACTCAGCAATGAAGAATTTTTCACCCGGGTGGGTCGCGGCGTTATCAACGCGCTGGACCAGATTACTGCGGAGGGTTTTGTATTTCGCGTGGATATGCGCCTGCGACCCTACGGTGAGAGCGGTGCTCTGGTGCACAACTTCGCCGCCCTGGAAGAGTACTACCAGGACCAGGGTCGGGACTGGGAGCGCTACGCGCTGATCAAGGCGCGGCCGGTGACCGGGGATCCGCAGTGTGCTGAGGAATTGATGGCAGCGTTGCGCCCCTTCGTGTTTCGCCGCTACGTGGACTTTGGGGTGATTGATAGTTTGCGCGGGATGAAGCAAATGATCACCTCTGAGGTGCGCCGTCGCGGGTTGCAAGCAGACGTAAAACTGGGGCACGGCGGTATTCGCGAGGTGGAGTTTATCGCCCAGTGTTTTCAGCTGATACGAGGCGGGCGTGATCTCGGCCTGCAGCAACGTGAGTTACTGCAAGTATTGGATGAGTGCGCTGTATTGGGCTGCCTGCCTCCGCAAGTAGTGCTTGAGCTGCGCAGTGCCTACCTGTTTCTGCGTGACAGCGAGCATGCCATCCAGGGTTACCAGGACAAGCAGACCCAGGCCTTACCGATTGATCCGCTGCCACAGTTGGCGATGGCAACCGTGATGGGTTTTGTTAGTTGGGATGCTTATCTGGAGGCGCTGGAGATTCATCGGCGGCGGGTAGCAGAGCATTTCAGTGGCTTGATCGCGGCGCCCGGTGAAGGTGACGAGGACGGCGACGAGGATGAGTTACCCCTGTGGGGAGATGAGCTGAATGCGGCGAGCCTGTCAGGGCTGGGTTACCAGTGCGAGGAAGAGTCTTTGCAGGCATTGCAGGAGCTACAGCACAGCTCCCGTGTTGCCACTTTGCAGGCAGAGGGGCGCGAGCGGCTGGAGCAATTTATGCCGCAATTATTGCGAGCCTGCGCCGAGATAGATGACCCCGACCTGACCCTGCAGCGGGTATTGCCGCTGGTGGTTGCTGTGTTGCGGCGCAGTGCCTACCTGGCCTTGCTACTGGAAAACCCCCCGGCGCTGCGGGAGCTGGTGGTGTTGTGTGGTGCCAGCCCCTGGATCGCTCAGCAGATGGCGCGGCACCCAGTGTTACTGGATGAATTACTCGACCGTGCCAGCCTGTATACAGCGCCTGACAAGGCCCTGTTGCAGAATGAATTGCGGCAGCAGGTGGCGCGTTTGGCACTGGATGACCTGGAAGCGCAGATGGACGCCCTGCGCTATTTCAAGGCTTCAAATGTGTTGCGGGTAGCTGCCAGCGAATTGGCGGGGCGCCTGCCGCTGATGCAAGTCAGTGATAATCTCAGCTGGATTGCTGAGGTCATTCTCGAACATGTGTTGGCGGTGGCCTGGGCTGACCTGACGCGAAAATATGGCGAGCCGCAGCGTGACAGTGAAGGTTATGGTTTCGCCGTATTCGGTTACGGCAAACTCGGGGGGATAGAACTGGGTCACGGCTCTGACCTGGATCTGGTGTTTGTCAGTGATGCAGTGCGCCAGGGCTCCACGGATGGCGAACGCAGTATCGACAACACGGTTTTTTATACCCGGTTGGGGCAGCGCATGATCCATATCCTGGACACGCGCATGGCGCTGGGGCAGTTATATGAAGTGGACATGCGCCTGCGTCCCTCGGGGGAATCCGGCATGTTGGTCACTACATTCGCCGGTTTTCGCAGCTATCAGCAAGACTCGGCATGGACCTGGGAACACCAGGCTCTGGTGCGAGCGCGTTTTGTTGCCGGTGATACCACGGTGGCGGAAAAAGTAGGGCGGGTGCGTGAGGAAGTTCTTTGCCAGGAGCGTGAGGAAGCCCAGCTGGCGCAGGAGGTGCAAAAGATGCGGCGGCGTATGCGCGAGCATCTTTTGCCGGCAACTGGCAGCGACGACGGCGAATTCAACCTCAAGCAGAGCCCCGGCGGTATCGTCGATATCGAGTTTATGGTGCAGTACGCTGTGCTGGCCTGGTCCCACCGCGTACCGGAGTTGGCCCGTTGGTCAGACAACGTACGCATACTGAAAACCCTGAGTGATCACGGCCTGTTCCAGGCTGAGGAATGCCAGTTGCTCACTGACGCTTATCTGGCGTATCGCTCTGCCGCGCACCAGCTGTCATTGCAGCAGTTGCCCGGCAGCGTGCCCGCCGACCGCTATGCTGCGCTGAGGCAGGTAGTACTGGATAAGTGGCAGCAATTATTTTCGCCTTACCCCTTCGATGGTGGCGAGAGTAGCCCGGGCGTGAGCGGTTAAATGTCTGACACAGCAGGGCGGGTGTTAGTTGTCGGCCCCTCCTGGGTGGGTGATATGGTGATGTCGCAGGTACTCTACAGGTATCTGCAGCAACTTCGCCCGGGGCTGCAGCTCGATGTATTGGCTCCGGCCTGGAGCGCTCCCATCCTGCAGCGCATGCCTGAGGTTAATCAGGCTATAGCGCTGCCCTTCGGGCACGGGGAAGTCAAACTGAGGGAGCGTCGACAACTGGGCGTCAAATTGCGTGCGACTGCTTATCAACAGTCCATCGTTCTCCCTAACTCATTGAAATCGGCTCTGGTTCCCTTTTTTGCCAACATTCCGCTGCGCACTGGCTGGCGTGGAGAAATGCGTTATGGCTTGCTCAATGATCTGCGGTTGCTGGATAAGCAGACGCTGCCGTTGATGGTGCAGCGCTTCGCAGCTCTGGGGGTGCCAGTCGGCACGCCGATGCCTGAGGTGCTGCCGGTACCGGCTCTCCAGGTGGATACGACAGCTGCACGCCAGGCCGCAGAGAAATTCTCCCTTGCCGTTGGACAGCCTGTATTGGCGCTGTGCCCCGGGGCGGAATTTGGTGCTGCCAAACGCTGGCCTGCCGAGTATTTTGCCCAATTGGCAGGACAGTACGTGCAGCGGGGGTGGCAGGTGGTTTTATTTGGTTCTGACAGCGACCGATCAGTATGTGCCCAGATCAGCGAGGCCCACAAAGCGTGTACCGACCTCGCGGGCCGTACATCCCTGGCGGAGGCGCTAGACCTGTTATCCCTGGCCAGCGCGGTGGTCAGTAATGATTCTGGGTTGATGCACATCGCCGCCGCTTTGCAGCGGCCGCTGGTGGCTATTTATGGTCCGACATCTCCAGGGTTTACACCGCCCCAGGGTACACGCGCGGCGTTGCAGGTGAGTGACATTGGCTGTGCACCCTGCTTCAAGCGGGAGTGTCCGCTGGGCCACCACCGTTGTATGCGCGAGATGTCACCACAAGCAGTTGTCGACGGCCTCGAAGCCTTATTGCTGGAGTCCGGCTGATGCGTGTGCTGGTGGTAAAAATGTCGTCTCTGGGAGATGTTGTGCATACCCTGCCGGCATTGACGGATGCTGCTCGCAGCCTGCCCGGTATTAGCTTCGACTGGGTAGTGGAGGAAGCTTTTGCCGAAATGCCCGGCTGGCATTCGGCGGTGGCGACAGTCATTCCTGTAGCATTGCGTCGCTGGCGCAAGCATCCACTGAAAAATTTTCGCGGTCCCGAGTGGCAACAGGCACGTAAAGCGCTGAGTGCTGAGCGCTATGATGCGGTGATCGACGCCCAGGGGCTGGTTAAAAGCGCTTTCATAGCGTCGCGCGTGTCTGCGCCGCGCTATGGCATGGATCGCAAATCGGTACGTGAGCGCCTGGCTCTATTGGCCTACCACCACAAAATAGCCGTACCCAAAAACCTGCATGCAGTAGAGCGCACGCGATTATTATTTGCCAGGGCGCTTAACTATGAGCTCCCTAATACGCGCGGTGATTATGGTATTCGCGATGGCCTGATTGGCTCCGCCCAGCCTCCGGCGCCTACCCTGTTATTTTTTCACGGCACAGCCAGAGCCGAAAAATTATGGCCGCAGTCACATTGGCGCGATTTGCTGGAACAGGCGTTTGCTGCGGGCTATAAGGTTTGGCTACCCTGGGCCAGTGAGCAGGAGCGGGAGCGCGCCCAGCGCATCGCGCAGGACAGTGCAGGCGCTGAAGTTTTGCCGCGACTGAATATCGAGGGCCTGGCAGACAGATTGCTGCAGGTGCAGGCGGTGGTGGCTGTGGATACCGGGCTGGGCCATCTCAGTGCCGCATTGGACGTGCCGACGGTGTCCTTGTACGGTCCTACCAGTACCCGTTTGGTGGGTGCCTATGGTAAAAACCAGGTGCATATTCAGTCACCGGTAGGTGTTGGTGCCACCCGCGACCCGGCTATCATGATGGCATCAATTTCAGCCGCTGCAGTGTGGAACGAACTGCGCGCCATACTTGCCCGGAGAGAATAAGCGTGCGCCTTGCCCTGTTGTTATACAAGTACTTTCCCTATGGCGGAATGCAGCGCGATTTCCTGTCCTTTGCAGGTGAATTGCACAAGCGTGGCTGTGAGTGTCGTATTTATTACATTTCCTGGCAGGGTGAGCCGTTGGCGGGTGCTGATCTGCGCCGGGTACCGGTTTCAGCTATCAGTAACCACCGGCGCGATCAGCGCTATCTGGAATGGGTACAGGCGGATCTCGCGGCGGACCCGGTGGATGGCGTAATAGGGTTTAACAAAATGCCCGGGCTTGACGTCTATTTTGCCGCCGACAGTTGTTATCTGGACAAGGCTGGGCAGCGCAGTTGGTGGCATCGGCGCGGCGCCCGGTATCGCCACTTTGCCGCGTGGGAAAAAGCAGTTTTTGGTGCGCAAAGCCACACCCGAATCCTCAGCATCGCGCAGAGTGAGCAGGATAAATTCCAGCGCCACTACCAGACGCCTGCTTCGCGTTTTTATCTGTTGCCCCCTGGCGTGGACGCAAAGCGGCGTGCACCTGAGGATGCTCTGGCGCGGCGCAGGGCCAAGCGCGAAGAGCTGGCAGTGGAACCGCAGGAGTTACTGCTGCTGTTGGTGGGCTCCGGGTTTGTTACCAAGGGCCTGGACCGGGCTATACAATCGCTGGCCACATTGCGTGAACAGCAGCCCACTCAGAAGGCCCGTCTGCTGGTGGTAGGTCAGGATAAACCGCGACACTTCCAACGACTCAGCAAGCGCCTGGGCGTTGAAAAAGAGGTGATATTTTTGGGTGGTCGTGAGGATGTGGACCAACTGATGCTGGCGGCTGACCTGTTGCTGCACCCGGCGCGCAATGAAGCGGCGGGCGTGGTCTTACTGGAAGCTATTGTGGCCGGGCTGCCCATAGTGGTTACTGATGTCTGTGGTTACGCGCCTTATGTCAAGGCGGCAAGGGGCGGGCTGGTGTTGCCATCGCCTTTCAATCAGGACGACCTGGATCGAGCCGTGATGCGCAATATAGATGGGGTTTTTCGGGCTGATTGTCGCGAGAGTGCGCTGCTCTATGCGCGCCTTACCGACCTATACTCAATGCACAGTGCCGGCGCAGATTTGATCGTGGAATTCATTCGACAGAAGCGCAAGCACCAGGGTGGCTGAGATGTTCCTGCGCGAGGATCTGTGCAGCACGGAAATGCTACAACAGGACTCGCCTGAGGCTTTGCTGAGCTGGGCCGCTGCTTGTGCGCAGCAAGCTGCTCCGGCGGATATTTACCGCGATAAAGAAGGCCGCAAGACCTTGCGTCTGCACCTGGCTGAGCGCTCATTCTTTCTCAAATATCACGCTGGTATCGGCTGGCTGGAGATCTGCAAGAATCTGCTGCAGCTGCGTCTGCCGGTGACCGGTGCAGGCAGTGAATACCGTGCGGTGCGCAGGCTGCAGAGTATCGGTGTTGATACCCTGGCGGTAGCAGCCTATGCCAGTAAAGGACGAAACCCCGCAACAGTTGCGTCGATGATCCTGACGGACGACCTGGTGCACACCGTCAGTCTGGAAGATTACTGTGCCGATTGGGTAGTCAGGCCGCCGGCTTTCCGTATACGCAAGCGCCTGTTGCTGAAGTTGGCCGACAGCGCCAGGCGCATGCATGGCGCAGGCATCAACCACCGTGATTTTTATATATGCCATTTTCACCTGGATGAAGCGAGTCTGGAGCAGGACGCTTTACGTTGTTATTTAATCGACCTGCACCGTGCCCAGTTGCGTCGACAGGTACCTTTGCGCTGGCGTGTTAAGGATCTGGCTGGCCTGTATTTTTCTGCCATGGATTGCGGTCTGTCGCAGCGCGATCTGCTGCGCTTTATGCACCACTACACCGAGGGTGGTTTGCGGGTTGCCCTGGGGCAGAACGCGGGCTTGTGGCGTCAGGTCGCGCGCAAGGCCCAGGCCCTGTATCGCAAGGGGCACGGGCGGGCGCCCCCGGGACTAGCGGGAGTCGCTGACCAATGAGCGCTAGTTACCGTGTGCTGCGTGGACAGGCCTGGGCGAATGTATTGTGCAGCGCCATTGGGCCTGCAAGTGAAGATATCGGCGGTTGGCTGAGCGAGCATACGCAGGTGTTAAAACAGGATGAGCATAGTCAGGTGGGTCTGTTGCAGTTAGCTGGCGAGCTCTGTTATCTGAAACTCTATCGACCCAGATCTACCTTGCAGCAACTACGCTTTCGCCTCGGACGCGGCCGGGCAGTGCAAAACTTCGACAGCACTGCCGCTCTGCTTACTGCTGCTGTACCCGTACCCGAGGCCCGGGCCTGCGTGCTGGCTCCAGGCGGTATGTTGTTGTTGGCACAGGGGATAGCGCAGGCGAGTGATGTGCACACGCTGTGGCAGCTGGGCTGCCCCGGGGAAATGCAGGAAAATATCCTGCGCCAGGCAGCCCATGCGCTGGCTCGATTGCACCAGCAGGGGTTCGCTCACGGGGATTGCAAATGGAGCAATATGCTGTGGGCACAGGAACAATTGTACCTGGTGGACCTGGATGCAGTGCTTGCTGCGCGGGCAGGAAGTGCCAGGCAGGCTCGCGACCTGGCGCGCTTTACCCTGAATGCCGAAGAGCTGGCCCTGCAATCGGCGCTGTATGAAAAATTCCTGCAGGAATATCTCCAGTTGATGTCCCTTTCCAGGCAGGACTTGATGCGGGCTATGCTACCCCCACTACAAAAATTGCGGCTCCGGCATCAGCTCAGATACGGCAACCGTGGGCAGCGACTGGTCTAGTCAGGCCTGCCGTGCATCTCCTGCAGATACCTGCGTGATTTCAAATACACGCGCAGGCGTTTCTCCAGCTCTTTCAATCTCTCGCGTTGCTCCGGATAGCGGCAGGGGTAGGTTATGCCTTGCACGTTGTGCAGTGTATTAAGCCAACTCGTGTCCGCTTCATAGCCCAGGCGCACAAGTGCGTCGGGCAGTTCGGGGTAGCGCTGGTATTGCTCTGCCAGTCGGGGCAGGTGTGCCCGCCATTTTTCCACGCTAGCGGTGTTGATCGGGCGCACTCCGTGCATGGCCTGTTGCGCTGCACGGGATGCTTGCGCGAAGCGCTGGTATTGGCTGAATGGGTGTCGCTGTCTTAACAACGGATAGGCCATGGTGATGTTGGCCTGTACCTGATTGGGATTGCTGACCAGATCTTCATAGCGCAGCTGCAGGAAGCGCGGATGATTCTGGTAACCCTGGGCAGCGCTGTCGCACTCTCGCCACACGCGGTAGTTGCAAAAATACTGGCCGGGACTTGCCGCGTGTCCACTGGTGATCACGGCCCGTGGGTCGCGGCTCATGTATATTATGTAGAGCGACTCATCGCGGTAGAAAACATGCTGTAATTGTCGGATATCGTTGGGTTGCTTACTAATATAAAGCCCGCCGTTACCAGAGCGCTGCTCGAAGATACTGGACTCGTGCGCGCTGGCGCCATCATGCTCAAAGCACGTGGCAAGCAACTCCATGAGCAAGGTAGTGCCGCTGCGAGGACAGCCGACTATATGCAGGCGTTTCACAGCAGCCCTTTTTCGTCCAGGCGGCGCATGGCCCATTGATAAGCTTCAGTAGCCAGTAGCGCTGCTTCCAGGCGCGAGAGGTCGCGCATTTGCCGGTGCCAGGCGCAGAAAAAGCGCATACGGTCTGTGCTGCTTAAGTCGGTGGGCAGCAGCATATTTAACTGCATCAGGTTTCTCAGCAGTTGCCGGCCAGACGGCGGAGTCATGCGGAAGGTGCGCTCGTTATCGATCAGTGCGCAATGAAAATGCTCGCCTTGTAGTGAAACCAGTACGTTACCCGGGCGCAGGTCACCGTGAATAAAGCCGGTGGCATGCAAGCGTCCGATGAATTTGCCCAGGTCAGATAACAGCCGCCGCCGCAGTACCAGCTGCTGACCGTGTCGCTCGGTGAGTGTGTAGCGCAGCCATTGGCTAATACCGTCGCCGGGGACCATTGTGCTGAACAGGTATTCTCGCCCACCGCCGAGTTTCCCCCAGGTAATATTAGCGGGGGCATCGAAACCGGCGCGCAGCAGGGCGTCACTGTTAATGCGGGCTCGCTTGGCGCGGCTGCCGCGCAGCAAGGCTTTCAGCGACTCGGCCGGGCTGCGCGGGAGAAACTCTTTGTAATACAGCCGGGCCCGCGGGTTGTGAGCCACGCGTGCGTGGCTGGAGCTTTGCACCAGCAGCCAGCCCGGTGGCAGACTGTCGTCTGCCAATTCCTGCGCGCAGGCGTGCAAAGCTTCGCTGCTGTTGCTGATCTCTTTTATATCGGTGAGCCTCCGATGGCTGGATGCTGGCTTAGTCTACAGTATATGATGGCGCTCGGAATCGCAGGCGGCTCACCAGCCGGGAGATCTCTTTGCAACAAACAGTGTTAGTTACCGGCGCCGGTGGTCAGTTGGGACAGGAAGTGGCGCGCAGTGTCCCGCAACAGTTCCAGTGTGTGTCACTGGCGCGCGGGCAGTTGGATTTGTCCGATGCTACAGGTTTGGCCCGCTGCCTGGATAAGGTGGCGCCGCAACAGGTGATTAACGCCGCTGCCTATACCGCCGTTGATGCAGCGGAAACTGACACCGCTGCAGCCTGGCGCGGCAATGAACAGGGCCCGCGGCTGTTGGCGCAGGCCTGCGCCCAGCGCAATATACGACTTTTACATGTCTCTACCGATTTCGTGTTCGATGGCGAATCCGCACACCCCTATACACCGGATGCCCCGACCGCCCCGCTGGGAGAATACGGGCGTAGCAAGCTGGCGGGAGAGCAGGCGGTGCTCGAAGAGCACCCCGAAGCTCTCATCCTGCGTACCGGCTGGGTCTATTCCCGTTTCGGCGCTAACTTTGTGAAGACCATGCTGCGCCTGATGGCCGAGCGCGACGAACTGGCAGTGGTCGCCGACCAGGTCGGAACGCCCACCTGGGCAGCAGGATTGGCACAGGCATTGTGGGCCGCGACAGAACGTCCCGGCTTGCAGGGTATTTACCACTGGAGCGACGCCGGAGTTTGCAGTTGGTACGATTTTGCCGTGGCAATTTGTGAAGAAGCTTACGCGCTGCAATTATTGAGTACGCAGGCTGCGATTCGCCCGATACCGGCCCGGGATTATCCCACCCCCGCGAGACGGCCCGCCTATAGCGTGCTGGACAAGAGTGACAGTTGGCGGGCACTGGAGTTACCCGGGGTTCATTGGCGAGTGCAGTTGCGCGCTATGTTGCAGGATTTACAGGAGCATCAAAATGGCTAGATCTTTATTGGTAACCGGGGCGGCCGGCTTTATCGGCGCCAACTTCGTCCACTACTGGGCGCAGGCACACCCTGAGGACACTCTGGTTGCCTATGACGCGCTAACCTATGCCGGTAACAAGGCGAACCTGACCGGGTTAATGCAGCGAGAAAATTTTCACTTTGTGCACGCGGATATTCGCGATTTCGACAGTGTGCTGGCGAGTCTGCGCGAGCACCGGGTGGATACGGTGGTGCACTTTGCTGCCGAGAGCCATGTCGATCGCTCGATCAGTGGCCCCGACGCCTTTATTGATACCAATGTGGTGGGTACGCACACTATGTTAAAGGCCGCCAGAGAGTACTGGCTGGTGGAGGCGGGCGCAGCAACGCACCGTTTCCATCACGTCTCTACAGACGAGGTTTACGGTTCCCTGAGTCCGGATGCACCAGGCTTTCATGAACAGCAAAAATATGAACCCAATTCCCCCTACTCGGCCAGTAAAGCGGCTTCGGATCACCTGGTGCGCGCCTATCTGCACACCTACGGCCTGCAGGTAACCACCAGCAACTGTTCCAACAATTACGGTCCCTACCATTTTCCAGAAAAGCTGATCCCCCTGTGTCTGACCAATATCCTGCGCGGTCTGCCCCTGCCGGTATACGGGGATGGCAGCAACATTCGCGATTGGTTGTATGTGGAGGATCACTGTCGCGGCATAGAACTGGTATTGCTTTCAGGTGAGGTGGGGGAGACCTACAACATCGGCGGCAACAACGAGTGGAATAACCTGGATATTGTTCATCTGCTGTGCGAGCAGATGGATGCACGCTTTGCTGCCGACCCGTCCCTGGCCCAGCGCTTCCCGGATGCCCCCGGTGCCACTGGCGGCAGCGCCAGAGAGTTGATTACTTTTGTCGAGGATAGAGCCGGTCACGACTGGCGCTATGCCATCGATGCCAGCAGGATCAGCGGCGAGTTGGGTTATGCACCGCACGAGAGCTTTGAGACTGGCCTGCAGCGCACCCTGGACTGGTACCTGGCCAACCAGGACTGGTGGCAGCCACTTTTGCCCAAACCGGGCTAATCCAGTAGTGGTAGCTCTGGCCAGGCCAGGCCTTGCTGGTCCTTGGCCGACAGTTGGGGCAGCTCCCCGGCGGGGATAGGCCACTCAATACCGACTGTCGGGTCATCCCAGGCCAATGCGATCTCACTGCCCGGATGGTACAGCTTGGTGCACTTGTATTGGAAGTCGGCGTACTCAGAGGTCACATAAAAGCCGTGGGCAAAGCCCGGGGGTACCCACAACATATGGTGATTCTCGGCGCTCAGGGTGATGCCATACCACTGTCCCAGGGTCGGGGAGTCGCGTCGTACGTCGACCACCACATCGAACACCGCGCCGGCCGTGACTCGCACCAGTTTGCCCTGGGTATGCTCGGTCTGGTAATGCATGCCGCGCAGGATGCCCCGGGCGGAGCGGCTGTGATTGTCCTGGACAAAATCCAGGTCGAAGCCCGCGTCGCGGAAGGTGGCGCGATTCCAGCTCTCCAGGAAAAAGCCTCGCTGATCGCCGAAAACCTGTGGGTGTAAAAGGTAAACGCCTGGTAGAGGGGTTTCTTCAAACTTCATGAAATACTACCCCATCGTCGTTGAGCAGATCTTTCAGGTATACGCCATAGCCACTTTTTTCCAGTGGCGCTGCCAGGGCCAGCAACTGTTCAGCCGTGATGTAACCCATGCGGTAGGCGACCTCTTCCGGACAGGCGATTTTCAGGCCCTGGCGCTCCTCCACTACGCGAATGAAGTTGCTCGCATCCAGCAGGGAGTTGTGGGTGCCGGTATCCAGCCAGGCGGTGCCGCGGCTCATCACTTCTACGTGCAGGTTTCCGCGCTCCAGGTACACCTTGTTGACGTCGGTGATTTCCAGCTCCCCGCGCACCGAGGGTTTAATGCTCTTGGCGATATCGATCACTTCATTGTCGTAGAAATACAAGCCGGTCACCGCGTAATGGGATTTCGGCTTGGCGGGCTTTTCCTCAATGTCCTGGGCGACCCCGGCCGCATCAAAGTTGACCACGCCATAGCGCTCCGGGTCCTGCACGTAATAGGCGAATACCGAGGCGCCCTGGTCGCGCTGGGCAGCGTGGGTCAGTTTACTGCTGAAGCCGCCCCCGTAGAAAATATTGTCACCGAGTACCAGGCTGGCGGGGGAGTCGCCGATAAACTCTTCGCCCAGGATGAATGCCTGGGCCAGGCCGTCCGGGCTGGGCTGCACCGTGTAGCTGATATCGATGCCCCACTGAGCGCCGTCACCCAACAGGTCGCGAAAAGCCGTCTGGTCCCTGGGCGTGGTAATTACCAGGATTTCACGTATTCCCGCCAGCATCAGGGTGGCCAGGGGGTAGTAGATCATGGGTTTATCGTAAACCGGCATTAATTGCTTGCTGACGGTGCTGGTCAGGGGGTGCAGGCGCGTGCCTGAGCCCCCCGCCAGGATGATACCTTTGTAAGGTTTTGCTGCCATGAGAACAGTCCATGCTGGAAAACAGTTGAGTATAAGGGCAAAGCCACGGTACTGACGACTAAACCGCAGGCCCTAATTTCACTGTACGATCGTCAAGGGGGTGGATTTTTGATCAATGGCTGATTAAAATCTGCCCCCTTTCCCGGGATGACAGGCGCTGGTTGATGGTCTCTGCCCGGTCCGGATGACAATACTCGTGCGCGGGCCCCGCGTAATCTCACCTTCCAGCGCTGATCTAGAGGACGCTCCTATCAGGCACCTTGATACACTACAGGGCAGTTCGCAGCCCCTGGCCGCTGCGGTTTCTGCTGTGGAGGCTGACTCCCCGGCACCCTTGGTGGCGGAAAAGCCCCTGCGTATTGCCCTGTTGGGCTACCGCAGCCAGCCTCACGGTGGGGGTCAGGGCGTCTACCTGCGCTACCTCAGCAAGGCTCTGGTGGAAGCTGGACACTCAGTGGACGTGATTTCCGGCCCGCCGTATCCGCACCTGGATCCCCGGGTACGGCTGATCGAGTTGCCCAGCCTGGACCTGTTTGAAAATGGATTGCTATCACTGCGCCCGCGCCACCTCCGCTCGATAACCAATATTATGGAGTGGACCAGCAAGCTGACCGGCGGTTTTGCCGAGCCCTACACCTTTGGCCGTCGGGCGGTGAAGTTCCTGCGAGCGCATGGTGGGGAATACGACCTGATCCACGATAACCAGAGCTTGAGTTACGGCATGCTGCAAATCCAGGATATGGGCCTGCCCCTGGTGACCACCCTGCACCACCCGATTACCAGTGATTTGCGCATCGCGCTCAGTGCGGCGCGCAATGCCTGGGAGCGCCTGTTGATCCGTCGTTGGCACTCATTTCTGCATATGCAAAAGAAGGTAGTGCGCCAATTACACAATATCGTCACTGTGTCGGACTGTTCACGGCAGGATATCGCCCGGGATTTCGGTCTGCAGCCCGCTGGAATCGGTCTGGTGCATAACGGTATTGATACCGGGATGTTCCGCCCGGTGGCCGCAATAGCGCGCAACCCGATGCGCCTGATGGCTACCTGCTCGGCAGACGCGCCACTCAAGGGGCTGCGTTATTTACTGCGCGCCTACGCCAGTCTGTTAGCGGAGTTTCCCGAACTGGAGTTGTTGGTTGTGGGCAAGCCGCAACCCGGCGGCAAGACGGAAAAGTTGCTGGCTCGTCTGGGTATTGCCGACCGGGTGCAGTTCGTTACCGGCATCAGCACACAGCAGATGGTAGATTACTACGCGCAGGCCGCAATCGCCGTGGTGCCCTCGGTTTACGAGGGTTTCGGTCTGCCCGCGGGCGAGGCCATGGCCTGTGGTGTAGCGGTTGTTTCCACCGATGGCGGTGCCTTGCCGGAAGTAGTGGGTGATGCCGGCCTGATTGTTCCAACCAAGGATGCCCAGGCCCTGGCTGCGGCGATTGGCATGCTCTTGCGCGACCCGCAGCAGCGCGAGCTACTCGGCCAACGCGGCCAGCAGCGTATACAACAGAGCTTTTGCTGGGACGTGTGCGCCGGGCAGATGATAGACTACTATCGAAAGGTGATAAAAGATGCAAACCGTTGATTTTAAACACTTTCCTTTAGATTCTGGTGATTTCGTACTGGACCTTGGCTGCGGCGAAGGCAGGCATGTTATCTCCGCCTATGTTGCCGCAGACGTGCATTCGGTAGGCGTAGACCTGTCCCTGGAAGACCTGCAGACCACCCGCGACAAGTTTGCCGATTTTGCCGAGGCTGACAGTGAACGCAAATCGTTTGGCCTGTCATCCGCCAATGCCCTGGAGCTGCCTTTTGCCGATAACACTTTCGACAAGGTGATCTGCAGTGAGGTGCTGGAGCATATTCCGGATTATCAGGGTGCGCTGCGTGAAATCGAACGCGTGCTTAAGCCTGGCGGTCTGTTTTGCGCCAGTGTTCCCCGGCGCTGGCCGGAAAAAATCTGCTGGGCCCTGAGTGAAGAGTATTACAACGTTCCGGGTGGTCATCTGCGTATTTTCCGCGGAGATCAATTGCGTGGAGAAATTGAGCAATTGGGTTTCCAGCATTATTATCGCCACTGGGCGCATGCGCTGCACGCTCCTTTCTGGTGGCTAAAGTGCCTGTTCTGGAAGAGTCGTGACAGCAACTGGCTGGTAGCACAATACCACCGCCTGCTGGTGTGGGATTTGATGGAGAACCCGTCGGTTACCCGAATATTGGAGAAAAGCATGAATCCTGTGATGGGTAAGAGCGTGGTGATGTATTTTCGTAAGGAGGCTGCCGCATGAGTGGGCTGTATCTTAGCCGGGGTCTGTTTCCGCAGGAATTCCTGCGGCCCACCATAGACTTTATTTTGAACTGCCAGCAAGACAGTGGAGAAATTCCCTGGTTTGATGGTGGTTACACGGATCCCTGGGATCACACCGAATCGGCCATGGGTCTGGCTATTGGAGGTGAATTGCAGGCAGCCCGCAAGGCCTATCGTTGGTTGGCGAAACTGCAGCTGCCAGATGGCAGTTGGTGGGCCTCCTATCGGGGCGAGGAAGTGGACAACCCGCAGCGGCGAGAAAGCAACTTCGTCGCCTATGTGGCTACCGGCCTGTGGCATTACTACCTGATCAGCGGTGAGCGTGATTTTCTCCAGGAGATGTGGCCAACAGTGGAACGTGCCATTGGTTTTGCATTGTCCTTGCAGACCTCACACGGGGAAATACATTGGGCCGTCGATGCTCAGGGCAACGCCAAAGAAGATGCGCTGGTGACCGGTTGCAGCTCAATCTACAAGAGCCTGGAGTGCGCCTATAACATTGCCTATACCCTTGATCAGCCGCGCCCCGAATGGTTGCTGGCACGCGACCGCCTGGGTACTGCGCTGCGCCATAAGCCGGAGCGCTTTGACCGCACCTGGGAGACCAAGGCGCGCTACTCCATGGACTGGTTTTATCCGGTGCTTGCGGGTGTGTTCCCCCAGGCGGAGGCTAAGGCTCGTTTGGCCGAACGCTGGGATGAGTTTGTAAAACCCGGTATGGGTTGCCTGTGTGTCACTGATCAGCCCTGGGTAACGGTGGCTGAGTCCTGTGAACTGGTTATGGCGCTGCTGGCTGCGGGTGATCACGCGCGCGCGGTGGAGGTATACAGCTGGTTGCACCAGTGGCGCACCAGTGACGGTTCCTACTGGACAGGTTATCAAATGGTTGAAGACCTGTTATGGCCCGACGAGAAGCCGACCTGGACTGCGGGGGCTATTTTGCTGGCCGCCGACGCGCTCACCGAATATACGCCTGCAGCGAAATTGTTTTGTAGCGTGGAACTACTCAGCTCCGAGAATCAACAGCGCCGTAAAGTAGTCGACTAAGCGCGTCACAAACGGCGCAATATGCCCAGGCTGTTGACCTGTCCCAGGTCGGCGAAAAGACCAGAGGCGACAGCCATACGGTAAATAGCGTACGGCGCCTGACCGCCCTGGTGAGCATCGGCGAACAGGTCGTGAATTGCCAGGATTCCGCCGCGCATCACGTGCGAGGCCCAACAGCGATAGTCGCTCAGCGCCGCGTCCAGGCTGTGGCCGCCATCGATAAATACCATGGCCAGCGGCGTCTGCCACTGCCTGGCAGTGGTTTCCGAGTCCGATACCAGTGGTACCACCACATCGTCCAGCCCCGCGGCGCGGATGTTGCGGCGAAACTCCTTGAACGTATCCATCACACCCTCGCCTGCATCGTACAGATCCGGGTCGTGAAAAAACTCGCCTTGCTGATGCTCCTCAGAGCCCCGGTGGTGGTCCAGGGCGAACACTGTGCTGTTATTCCCGCGACAGGCAAGCCCCAGATATATCGTACTCTTGCCACAATAACTGCCAATTTCCAGTACGGGTCCCAGGGCACTGGCATGCGCAGCATGTTGATACAGGGCAAGGGCCTCATCCTCGGCGAGGAAACCCTTGATCTGGTCGATGTGGTCGGGCAAGTCGGGAATCATTAGCGTGGGTCTCGCAGTGCACACAGGGGCTGGGCAAAGTAGCGTTTTTCCCCGACTCTGGCAAGCCGCCGCTGCGTTGGCCCGCGCTTTGGCCGTGCTATGATATTTGTTACATCTGCACCAGGTCCCGTTATGAGCAAGGTCACACCATGAAGCTGGAAATGCCGCGCTTTGAACAGGCTCGCGTATTGATCCTCGGGGACGTCATGCTTGATCGTTATTGGTCCGGTAGCGCCGCTCGTATCTCTCCTGAAGCGCCAGTGCCAGTGGTCAGGGTGGAAGACATTACTGACCGGCCGGGTGGTGCAGGAAACGTGGCGCTCAATGTGGCAGCGCTGGGGGCTGATACCAGTTTGTCAGGTTTTACCGGTGATGACGAAATGGCGGATTCGCTGCAGGACATGCTCGCCGGTGCGGGGGTCGATTGTGAGTTTGTGCGGATAGCCGCGCAGCCGACCATTACCAAGTTGCGGGTGATAAGCCGGCAGCAACAGTTGCTGCGCCTGGACTTTGAAACCCCCGGGGCGTCCCTGCCCGTTGCGGTGCTGGCGCAGGATCTGGATGCCCGCTTGCAGTCCTGCGACGTGCTGGTGTTGTCAGACTATGCCAAGGGGGCCCTGGCCGATCCCGGTCCGCTGATTGCCGCCGCCAGGGCGCGAGCGATACCCGTGCTGGTTGATCCCAAGGGCAATGACTTTGCCCGCTACCGGGGCGCTTCGTTACTCACCCCCAATCTGCAGGAGTTTGAAGCAGTCATGGGCGCCTGTGCCACGGAAGCTGAGCTGGTGGCCAGCGGTGAACGCCTGATGGCGGAGCTGGAGCTGGGTGCGCTGCTGCTGACTCGCGGAGAGCACGGTATGACCCTGTTGCGCCCCGGTGAGGAAGAATTGCATCTACCGGCACGCGCACGTGAGGTATTCGACGTGACGGGCGCCGGCGACACTGTCATCGGTGTGCTGGCGGCGGCCCTGGCCGGCGGTGCCA
>JAIBDN010000129.1 GCA_024686215.1 Gammaproteobacteria bacterium
ATGCCCAGGCGGGCTACCCACTGCTGGAACATCTCGTCCTGCGGATGACCGTCGAGAATAATGCCCTGCACTGTGGTGCCCGGATCACTGGCATCGGCGCGGTATTCTGAGTCGTCCAGTTTTTTGTCGCGTGCGCACAGGGCCTGGGCCTGCTCGAAGCAAACGTAGGCAACGCCGCTCTCCTGCAGTTGCGCACTGCGCTGCTGTTCACCTGAGAAGTGTGTGGCCTGGCCACTGACCACCCTGGCCAGGCTGGTTTTGCCGGCACCGTTGGGTCCCAGGCAGGCCCATTGCTGCCCGTGCTCAACACACCAATCGACGTCGCGCAGGGCGGGAAGCGCGCGATAAACCAGGTTTACCCGCTGTAATTGCAGCAGGGGTTCGGGGGCGGATGATGTGTTCATGAGGCCTCAGTATCATTTTCTGCCGCGGTCCGCTTGTGTATCGCGCTCGCGGCTGGCTTAATCTTTGCAAACAGCTTTGGATGACTGCTCTGGTGTCGGTTCCACTACTACAACTTATCGAGACGCGATTGGCTGATCACAGCCCGGGTCGCAAACTGCTGCGCCGCCTGATGAAGCGCTCGGCGGTGGCTATGATACTGCAAGTTCGCGAGGGTGAGCTGCATATTTGTATGATCAAACGCGCCGAGCGCAAAGGTGACCCCTGGTCCGGCCAGATGGCATTTCCCGGGGGCAGGATGGACAAGACGGATGCCCACGGCTTCGCGGTAGCGGTGCGTGAGACTGAGGAGGAGGTGGGGCTGACGCTAGGCCCTACAGATCAATGTATCGGCAGATTGTCGGATATCAATGCACGCCCGCACAAGGGTGCCTTTGGTATGGCGGTCAGCCCGTTTGTATTCCGTCTCGAGAGAGAGGTGAGTTTTACTCCCAACTACGAAGTGGCGGAAGTGGTTTGGGTGCCACTGGAGTTTTTACTGAATACCGATAATCGTGAAAAAATGGTGTGGGAATTCAAAGGCGCCAGTATCTCGATGCCCTGTTATTTCTTCGGTGAAAGGCGCATCTGGGGTCTGTCTTTGATGATGCTGGATGAATTGATGGACCTGGTGGAAGGGCAAAATCCCAGGCGCAAACGCTGGCGGCGTTGAGCTTATTGTTCATCACCGCGCAAGAAGGCACGGGTATCCAACATTAATTCACGCACGGCGGGGTCTTCCCTGGTGGCCTGTAGCAGGGCGGCTGCGTCTACACTACCCGCGACATACCCGGCGACCACGTCCAACAGCACTGGGGTCATCTTCGGTTCACGCACCCAGCGCGGCGCCTGAATCAGGTTGCCAGTAACCACATCACCGCTCTGGCTGAGCCAGTAGCCGCCGCAACTGGACAGGCTGTAATCACCGATGCGGCCATAACTGATATTCGGGGTACCGGGGTTGAATCCCCCCGGCACATTTTCTGTTATCTGCTGCAGCGCCATCACCCACTGGCTGCCTATGGGGAACAGTTCTGGCTCCGGTCGACAGTAGTCAGCGGTGTGCAGCCAGATACGGATGGGCTCGATGTTGACGCTGCCGCGCAGCAGGCGATCTACAGACAGATCGATGGAATTGCCTTTGCCCTCTACCACGGTGCCACTGAGTACCAGCGAGGTTGATGCCTGCACCTCGCTGAAAGAGCCTTGCCACAGGCATTCGCAGTCGCTGTGGGCAGTGCTGGCCAGTAAGCATAGAAGTGCAATGAGCAGGGGGCGTGGCATGCTATTACTGTAGTGCGCGTGCCGCTTCCAGGGCGAAGTAGCTGAGGATGCCGTCGCAGCCGGCACGTTTGAAGCACGTCAGTGACTCCAGTATCACCGCTTCGCGTTGCAGCCAGCCCTGCTCGAAGGCGGCCACGTGCATGGCGTATTCACCACTGACCTGGTAGGCAAAGGTGGGTGCTTTGAGCTCCTGCTTTACCCGCTGCACGATATCCAGGTAGGGCATGCCCGGTTTGACCATGATCATGTCTGCACCTTCAGCCAGGTCCAGCGCGCACTCGTGCAGTGCCTCATCGCCGTTGGCCG
>JAIBDN010000081.1 GCA_024686215.1 Gammaproteobacteria bacterium
GCACTTGGCACCTGACACAACCATTTTGCCTGTAATTCTGGGCCCGGCACTGCTGTCCGCGATAGCGGTTATAGCCCTGGTGACCAGTGATTTTCGGCAATTCCGCCCGGGGCGCTACGTGTTCAAGCCACTGGCTGCATCCGCCTTCCTGTGGCTGGCACTGACCTTGGGTGCCACCGATACCACTTACGGTTGCTGGCTGCTGGCTGGACTGGTGTGCTGTATGGCAGGCGACCTGCTATTGATGGCCGAAAATGAGCGCGCTTTTCTCGCGGGTTTGGTGGCCTTTCTCTGCGGGCATCTATGCTACGCCCTGGCCTTCCTCGGACTGGGTGACAGCCTGACGGGGCTGGCGCTAAGTGCACTGCCGGCGCTGTTTCTGATGGCTCTGTGCATGCGCTGGTTATTACCCCACGTGGGCGCAGACATGAAAGTCCCGGTGAGCGTGTATACCCTGGTAATCACCGCTATGCTGCTGTGCGCCGGCATGAGCAGCGGGCACCCGGCGGCCGCGCTGATAATAAGCGGCGCCTGGGCTTTTGCTGTTTCCGATCTGGCGGTGGCGCGACAGCAGTTCGTGCAGGCCCAGCGCAGCAATGCGCTATGGGGTACCCCACTGTATTTCCTGGCGCAAATGCTGTTGGCCTCATCAGTGGCGCTGGTCCACTAGTACAGCGCCAACGTTGCCTCGCGAATGATGTCACTCCAGCGTTCCAGCGGCATATCGGGAAACAGCAGCGCTTGCCGGTGACGCTGACCACCGGCGTACTCGCGACTGATCGCAAACGCGCAAAATTCAGCAGCACAACGCAAATCTATGTCGAACTGTTCCTCTGTCTGCTGTTGAGTCTGCCCCTGGCTGCGCTCCTCGCCAGCGTGATACACCGCCAGCGGTGTGGCACCCACCGGGCCCGATACGTGCACACCACCTAACTGTTCACCCAGCGCTGTTTTCACCTCTTCCACCACCCAGGCCACGGACAGGTCTGTGGGCAACGCCTGCGCTTGCTGCAGACGCAGGGTGGGAGCGGCGATATAGATCCGCGTCTGCCCCTGCTGCAGCGCGCTCAGCGCAGCAACGATCACCAGGCACAGTATGCTGACGGCAGCAAAGCTGCGAGTGCGTCGGGAGCGGTGACTGAGTGACGTCCAGTAATTCGACACCCCGCCGCGCCCCAGCACAGACCGCCCTGCTCGCCCCAATGCTCCGGGCACCTGTGGCGGAATATCCTCGGGAGATTCGCCGCGAAAGCAGGGGCGTGCTTCACGCAAAAGGTTGTTTCCCTGTGATAACGGCATCGCCCTGGCGCAATCGCGCAGAACCTTGCGTACCTGATGTGTATTGCGCGGTCGCTGTTGCGGATTTTTTTGCAGCAGCTGCGCGACCAGCGCGAGCAGCTGTGGGGGCACATCCAAATCCGCTGGCACCTTGTCTTCCAGGGGCAATGGCGGGCGCTGCAATAACCACTGCACATCCAACTGGCCGGCGCTAAAAAAGGGCGACTCACCGCCGAGCATGCGGTAGATCAGACAACCCAGCACAAACAGGTCGGAGCGCACATCCAGTGCTTCACCGCGATACAATTCCGGCGACATCGCCACCAGGCTGGCACCGGTGGACTGCCTGGAATCTGTCTGCCCGACACCGCGGGCAATACCAAAATCTGTCAGCTTGACCCGCCCGTTGTCAGCAATCAAAACATTAGCGGGCTTGATGTCTCCGTGCACAATATGTTGCTGCCGGGCGACCGCCAGTGCCGTGGCAATGTCAGCGGCTATGGTCAACACGCTGGACAATGAGGGTTGCCGGACCGCGAGAAACTCAGCCAGATCACAGCCAGCCACGTACTCCATTACCAGCGCCACATGTTGCAAGGACTCGATAATGTCGTGCACCTGCACAATGCGCGGGCTGTCCAGACTGGCGATGGTGCGCGCTTCCTGTAACAGGGCGTTGCGCGCTGCACGCCCGGCTGGCAGATCATAAATTTTGATCGCCACCCGGCGACGCAAACGCGCATCGTAGCCCAGGTAAACGCTGCCCTGCCCACCCCGGTTGATCAGCCGCAGTATGCGATAGGGCCCCACCCGGGTATCACCGCGCACTGCTCAATGCCACTCCAGGGGGCTATTGCGCAATACCACCTGCAGCCCGGTGTGCGACACCCGCAGCTGTTGCGCTGCCGTGGCACTGTCACCCGCACAGTTAGCCAGCGCGCCGCCTAACTCCTCCAACGGCACCTGGCTGGCCAAGCGGTAGTCCGCAGAGTCTTGTATACGCCGGTAAACTGAGGCGCGAGAGACACGCAGCAAACGGGCACAGCCCATCACCTCAAAACCACTTTCGCCCCACCTTTGCTCAAATTCCGCAGCGCCAACATCGCGCAGTTTACGTCGACCAGCAACGCACGCGCTGCCATTCAGCGCCGGGGTCTTACTCAGACGCTGATGAATATGTGTGGGGATTGTCAGTTGCTGAGCGCTGGCAACTACAATCTGGCGGCAGGTATTTTCCAGCTCGCGGACATTGCCCGGCCAGTCATGCTGCAACAGACGGTGAAACAATTCGGCCCAGCTTGCGATAGCCCTTGCACTGCTGTGTTCATCAGGCAGCAGCGCAACCGCCTGTAGAGCATTCGCCGATTCGCCAAAACATGCCAGCGCCAGCTCCCCAATATCTTCCGGGTGCTCACGCAGCGGTAACAGGGCGATGTCCACGGCACCCAAACGGTGGCGCAGGGCCGCTTTGAAATCACTGCCCTCCCCGTCCAGCGCAGCGTCAGTGGCGGATATAACCCGCAGATCGACACGGTGAATAGCCCCACCCACAGACTGCACCTCGCGTTGCTGCAACGCCCTGAGTAATTGCGCCTGCACTTCCACCGGCATGTCGCCAATCTCGTCCAGGAACAGGCAGCCTCCCTGGGCCTGGCGAAAATAGCCCGCAGTGGCTTTGTCTGCACCGGTAAAGGCGCCTCGGGCAGTGCCAAACAATGCCGCCGGCGCCAACTCAGCGGAAACAGCCGCCATATTGACACTGACCATCGGTCCGGCCGCACGCATACTCAAACGGTGCACCGCCGTGGCAACCAGTTCCTTCCCGGTTCCCGTTTCCCCGCGCACCAGGACATCCACATCATTGTCAGCTGCCTGCAGAATTTCACCACGCAGGCGCTGCAGGTAGTAACTACTGCCGCACAAGCCCAGATCATCATCGACCACCGCCAGTGTGTCGTTGCTGACCAGGCGCAACAGCAGCACCACTGAATGGCCCAACATCAAGGGCACACCGCGCTGCAGCTCCTCGCGATCCAGCTCTACCTCGTCGCTCATCTCACGGCCCAGCACGCGACAGCGACTGGCAGCGTGGGGCCTGGTCAGCAACAGGCGGTCGCCGGAGCGGGTAAACTCCAGTGCCCGACGACTGACATGGCGATCCTGCAGGGCCAGCCCGGTTGCAACCTCACCCCGCCCGAACGCGGGCCCCAGTCGGCCCAGTATCCAGGGCTGTTGTTGTTGCTGATGCCAGGGAAGCACCGCGCGCTCGCCTATGCGCGCGGTACAGGCATGGAAAATAATGGTGAGCGACAGCTGCTCGCCGCTGTCATTGCCCGGCAGGGCGGCAGTAAGCGAAGGTAACGTCTGATCAGAGTCAGTGGGTTTTGCCATAGAATGTCGCGCAGACCTGCGGCACGATCCCATGCTGTTTGCGAGTACCGTAAAGCTTAGCAGCTACGCCAGAAAATGCCGGACGGGCCTGCCCGGCGCAGTTTCACACTCAGTCCAGCAGCACCAATAGTGCGACCAGGGCAACCCAGCAGGCGGCACTGCGATACAGCAGACTGGCGAGTTCAAGATTCTGCCCCGCGGCGTATTCACCAAACGGTTCGTCGGGACCCGGGGCATCCAAACTGCCGCCCATTGCCTCCTGACCCACCGACTGCAGCAGTTGCGGCGCATCCAGGGAGGTATTAGTTAACCCGTGAAATAAGGTGTCGCGACTGGCAACGAAATCGCCGGCCAGGGAAAAGGCAGCCGCTAACAGCCGCGCCGGCACCCAGTCAAACAGATACAGGACGCGCTCCACCAGCTGCGCCTCGAAGTGATGACGACACAATTGCAACAGCCGATACACCAGCGCACCCGCGGGCCCTAGCAACACGAAGTAAAACAGCACGGCGAACCAGCGCTGGTAGCCTTCATAGAAAAAGCCGCGCTGCACCAGTGCATGCACGTCACCGGGTGAGACGGGATCATCACTTTCTGCGGTCCAGCCCAATTCCACCAGCGTGGTAAGGTAAGCGCCCTCAAAGTCTTCACCACGGCACTGTGTGCGATAGCGCTCCAGCAGTTCATGGAAATCGCGACGCCCCATGGAATACAGCAGCACCAATGTCGCCAGTGCGATCCACAACACCCCGAACAGCAGCGGCTCCAGCATATTTAACAACAACTGCAAGGCGAGCGCCGGCAACAACACCAGCGCCGCCAGGCGAATTTCCGGCAGCACGCCCCAGCTGGCAACTCGAGCCTGCAGGCTGAGAAACCAGTCGTCGTGCTGCACCCTGTTGCCCGAGCCCCAGGCCTGTACCAGCACCAGTGCGATGATCATCGCCAAAAATGTCATGCCATACCTCCCTGCTCAGTAAGTTCTTTACGGTAACGCTGCCAGTCGAATGCCGGCCCCGGGTCAGTCTTGCGCCCGGGTGCGATTTCGCTGTGTCCAACAATTTTCTCGAGGCCAATCGCGGGATAAGCCGCGCACACAGCGGCGCTTACCGACGACAATGCCTGATACTGCGCTTGAGTGTACGGGTCATCGTCACTGCCTTCCAGTTCAATACCGATACTGTAATCATTGCAATTATCACGTCCGGCGAAGCAGGATTGACCCGCATGCCAGGCGCGTTGCTCGCAACTCACAAACTGCAACAGTTCGCCGCTGCGGCGTATCAGCAAATGCGCCGAGACCTGCAAACCACGAATTTCCTGGTAATAGGGGTGCTCGTCGCAGTCCAGACAATTGGTGAAAAAACGCTCTATAGCATCACCGCCATACTCCCCGGGCGGCAGTGAGATATTGTGAATCACCAGCAATTCAGGGCTACAGTGCTCCGGCCGCGGCCCAAAATTGGGTGACGGCACGCGCCTGGCCTGCTTTACCCAACCCTGCTCTAGCGTGAACTCACTTTCCATGCGTATTCCTGTAGGGCCCACCGGGCACCGAACCGCCATCATAAACGACCAGCGGTCCTCGCCTCAAACCCGCACTAAAGCGCAACATGTGCGGGATTAACAGTCACAGTAGGGACTGCTACAATCGCGACCCCACAATCGACAGTATCCACGCTTATGACCCAGCCCTCTTTACCCCACCAGGACACGGTTCTGACCAACGTGCGTGCCGCTCTGGCAGAGGACGTGGGCAGCGGAGATATCACCGCCGCACTTATCCCGCAAGGCAACACGGCCAGCGCCCGGATCATTACCCGGGAGCACGGTATTTTGTGTGGTCAGGCCTGGGTGGACGCTGTGTTTGCTGAACTGGACCCGCTGGTGCAGGTGCTGTGGCAGTGCGAGGACGGTCAGGCGATCGCCGCCGGCGACACCCTGTTCACCCTGCAGGGGCCCGCGCGCAGTTTATTGACCGGGGAGCGCTGCGCCCTGAACTTTCTGCAGTTGCTGTCTGGCACCGCCACCACCTGCCAGCGTTATGCCGACCTGGTTACCGGCACCGCAGTCAAACTGCTGGATACCCGCAAAACCGTGCCCGGCCTGCGCCTGGCACAGAAGTACGCGGTGGCCTGCGGCGGTTGCCACAATCATCGCATCGGCCTGTTCGATGCCTTCCTGATCAAGGAGAACCACATCCAGGCCTGTGGCGGTATCGCCGCTGCGGTGCAGGCGGCGCACTCGGTGGCACCGGGAAAACCGGTGGAAGTGGAAGTGGAGAGTCTGGAAGAGTTGCAACAGGCGCTGGAAGCTGCCTGTGACCGGGTGATGCTGGATAATTTCAGCCTGCAGCAAATGCGCGAGGCGGTGGCAATCACCAATGGACGCCTGGAACTCGAGGCTTCCGGCAACGTCACTGAAGCTACCTTGCGCGGCATTGCCGAAACCGGTGTGGACTATATCTCCATCGGTGCTCTGACCAAGGACTGCAAGGCCCTGGATTTATCCATGCGCCTGCTATAGCAGCGGCTTTTTACTCACCAGCACACCGTTGTTGTCGGCGTAGACGTAATCCCCGGGCGCGATATCCACGCTGCCCATACTGACCACGACGTCGCGCTGGCCCACACCCAATTTGTCGGTTTTCACCGGGCAGGTGCCCAGGGCCTGCACCCCCAGCGCTGTTTGACCTATTTCATCCACATCGCGAATCACACCGTTGATAACCAGGCCAGCCCAGCCGTTGGCAGCCGCTTTTTCCGCCAACATATCCCCCAGCAGGGCCCGGCGCTGGGAACCACCGCCATCCACGACAATCACCCGCCCCGCGCCAGGCTCACCCACACACTGCTTGACCAGTGAATTGTCCTCATGGCACTTGATGGTCACGGCCGCCCCGCCGAACTGTTTAACGCCGCCATAGTTGGCAAACTGCAGCTCAATGGCGCGCGCAGCGGGTGCCTGGTCGGACAGATCCGGTGTTGATATTGTGCTCATAACAGCCTCTACAGCCAGTCAACAGGATAGGAATGCAAGCTGCCGGCAGCGCTGCTTACCGCGCCTGCATGCCCGGCACAACGCGGCAGGATCTGTTCCGCGTAAAATACCGCCGTGGCTACTTTCTGCTCATAGAATGGGTTGTCGCTGCCTTCGCGCAGGCGGCTTAATGCGACCAGCGCGGAGCGCGCCAGCTGCCAGCCACCAAACAGGTAACCGGTCTGCATCATGTAGTCGAAGGATGCACCCAAAGCGATAGACGCATCCTCAGACATCGCCTGCAGAATATGCTGGGTAGAGCTTTCCATCTCTGCCAGGGCGCGGCCCAGAGCCGTGGCAATAATCGCGGTGCGTGAATCATCCGCTGCGTCCAACGCTGTCACTGTAGCGCGCAAGTCATCCAGCACCGCCTCCATGGCGGCACCGCCGTCGCGCCCGATCTTGCGGGTGACCAAATCGGCTGCTTGAATGCCATTGGTACCTTCATAGATAGAGGTAATACGCACATCACGCAAATACTGCGCGGCACCCGTCTCCTCTATGTAACCCATGCCACCGTGTACCTGTAAGCCGATGGAGGTCAGCTCCTGGCCGACTTCGCTCAACCAGCCCTTGATCACCGGAATCATCAGATCGATACGCGCCTGCTGCGGCGCGCGGCTCTCCTGCGGCCCCAGGTGGGCCATATCCATGGTAACCGCTTCGGTATAGGCCAGGGCACGCATTGCCTCGGTCAGCGCTTTCATGCTCAACAGCATGCGTTTCACATCCGGGTGTTCAATAATGGGGACACTGCCCTGTACCCGCTCGCGGGCATAACCCAGCGCTTTCTGGAAAGAGCCTTCGGCCGCCCCCAGCGCCTGAATACCGACCTTCAGGCGCGCCTCGTTCATCATGGTAAACATGCAGGCCAGGCCCTGGTTTTCCTGCCCTAACAAATAGCCTATGGCGCCCTCATCGTCACCAAAGGCCATTACACAGGTCGGGCTACCGTGGATGCCGAGCTTATGCTCACAAGACACCGGGTAAACATCGTTGCGCTCCCCAGGGCTGCCGTCGGCATTCACCAGGTACTTGGGAACGATAAACAGCGAGATACCGCGACTGCCCGCCGGGGCATCCGGCAACTTCGCCAGCACCAGGTGCACAATATTGTCGGTGGCATCGTGATCACCCCAGGTAATATAAATTTTCTGGCCGGAAATACGGTAGTGGTCGCCCTCGGGAACTGCCTTGGACTTCATCACCCCCAGGTCGGAACCGGCGCCGGATTCGGTGAGGTTCATGGTGCCCAGCCATTCACCGGAATGCATTTTTTCCAGGTAAGTCTGCTTTTGTTCGTCGCTGCCGTGGGCGGCAATCGCCAGGGCAGCGCTGCTGCTCAACAATGGCGCCAGCGCCAGGGCGATATTGGCGCTGTTCCACATTTCGTGACAGGCAGTGCTGTATAACTCCGGCAGGCCCTGCCCACCGTAGTTGGCATCAGCGGCGATGCCGATCCAGCCACCGGCGGAAAATTGCTGCAGGGCATCGCCGTACCCCGGAGAGATGGTGACCTTGCCTTCTGTGCAGGTGGCGGGATGCTCATCGCCGGCGCGGCGCAGCGGAGCCATCACATCAGCGGCCAATTTGCCCGCTTCATCCAGCAGCGCTGTAGTCAATTCCGGCCCCACGCCAAATTCCTCATAGACGGGCAAACTGCCCAGGGTGCCACCGGCATCCAGCAGTTCATCAATCACAAAGCCCATATCTTCCAGCGGCGCACGGTAGGTGCCCATAGTCATCCTCACTTGTTCAGGTCTATTCAAAACGGCGATTATACTGGACTGGCGGCACGCGATGCATATCTATAGCGACAATTCTATTGTCATGACAGTACCTGCTCGGTGACGGTAAACGTTGGCAATTTTAATGACACGGGTATAATTCCCCCAGTCAATAGCTAGCAATTCCATCATTCATCTAATGAATACGAGGCCGCGCGGTGAATCTCAATCGAATTGATCTCAACTTACTGGTTTACCTGGACGCCCTGCTGCGGGAACGCAATGTCACCCAGGCGGCCAACCAGCTCAATTTGTCACAGCCTGCCATGAGTAACGGCCTGCGACGCCTGCGTGAACTATTTGACGACCCTATACTGGTGCGTACCAGTGAGGGCATGACACCCACCGAACGCGCCCTGGAGCTGGAACCGGTGGTACGCGAGGTACTCGCCAATATTGACCGCGCGGTACAACCGCGCTCGGCCTTTGAGCCGGCAGATGCGCACCGGGTGTTCCGTATCATGGCCAGTGACTACGCCGAATCCACCCTGCTGCCGACATTGCTGGGCAAGTTACGCACCCTGGCCCCCGGGCTAACGTTGGACATCATGACCCCGTCGGATGTGAGTTTCCTGGATGTGGAGCGCGGCAAAGTAGACATGGTGATCAACCGTTTCGACTCCATGCCCCAGTCGTTTCACCAGATTCACCTGTGGAACGACAGCTTTTCCTGCGTGCTCAGCCCGGAAAACCCGGTATTGGAAGACTTCACCCTGGAAAACTACCTCAAGGCCAACCATGTCTGGGTGAGCAAGACCGGCATGGGCGTTGGGGTGGGCGTGAACCCGGATGACGTGCAGCGCCTGGGCTGGGTGGATGCGGCCTTGAACAAGCTGGGCAAAAAACGCCAGATACGCGTTTTTACCCGCCACTACCAGGCCGCCATGACCATGGCCGAGCAAAACGACCTGATTGTCACCCTGCCCACCCGGGCGGCATTGCTCAAGCTCGACAACCCACGGGTCGTGCTGCGCGAACCGCCGCTGGA
>JAIBDN010000119.1 GCA_024686215.1 Gammaproteobacteria bacterium
ATTTACTAGCAAAGAGTCACGGAGGGGGATATGCCTTGAGAGCGCATGGTGTTCTAAGCGAACAAGGCATATCCCCCTCCGGGACGGCTCGCCAAAGTGCAAAGCTCAGCTAAAACAAGGCGTGTCCCCTCCGGGACGGCCCGCCAAAGTGCAAAGCTCAGCTAAAACAAGGCATGTCCCCTCCGGGACGGCCCGCCAGAGTGCAAAGCTCAGCCAGAGCACCAGCGCAGTCGCTAAGGCTTATGCTCGCGAGCCAAATAGTCGTAAGACTGCATTTCCTGCAAGCGCGACACCGTGCGCTGAAATTCGAATTCCAGGTTGCCACCGGCATAGAGCTCCAGCAGGGGCTTGGCGGCGGCCAGCACCAACTTGACGTTGCGGTCGTAGAATTCGTCCACCAGGTTAACAAAGCGCCGCGCCTGGTCGTTTAGCTCCGGGCCGAACTCCGGAACTCCGGAAATCAGCACCGCGTGGAAAATTCGCGCCAGCTCGATGTAGTCATTCTGCGAGCGGGGGCCATCACACAGCTCGTCGAAGTCAAACCAGGCCACATCGTCTGCGATACAGCGGCAGGTCAGGTAGCGGTTATTGATTTCCAGGCGCTCCCAGTGCTTGCCAGCCTCTACCGCCAGGCGCTGAAAGCTGCCCTGCAGGCTCGCGTCTGCGCCCTCGTCCAGCGGGTAGTGGTACAACTCAGCCTGTTGCAGAGTGCGCAGGCGATAATCCACCCCCGCATCCACATTCACCACCCGGGTGTATTTTTCTACCAGGGCTATCACCGGCAGGAAGCGCTGGCGTTGCAGACCGTTTTCGTAGAGCTTTTCGGGAATAATGTTGGAGGTAGCCACCAGCGACACTCCACGGGCGAACAACGCCTCCATCAGCCCACCCAGGATCATGGCATCGCCGATATCAGTGACAAAGAATTCGTCGAAGCAAATAACCTGCGCCTCCCGGGCCAGGCGGTCCGCGACAATCTCCAGAGGGTTCTTCTGCCCCTCCAGACTATTCAACTCAGCATGAACCCGCTGCATGAAGCGGTGAAAGTGCACGCGCAACTTCTGCGAAAAGGGCAGGCAGTCATAAAATGTATCAACCAGGTAGGTTTTACCGCGACCCACGCCACCCCAGAGGTACAGTCCCACTTCGGGTTCAGCCACCTCGCCGCGCGCTTTTCGCAACCAGCCCAGCAGCCCACCGCTACCGCGCTGAGCACGCCGGGCCAGCAGGCGCTCGTAGAGATCCTGCAACAGCAAGACCGCTTGCTCCTGAGCAACATCGTGGGTGAAGTCATCACGCTCCAGGTCGATCTGGTAGCGCTGCCAGGGCGTGGTCATGTTGAAGGAATAGTTCCCGCATAGTTGGCGAGCCGTCACTTTACCCACCAGCCTGCATATTGGCAACGCCGCCGGGTTGCAGCGCTACAGTCTGCCAGACAATAGGGGTATACTTGCCCCTCTTTGGATATTGTTAACTAGAGGGATTTTTTGTGGAAGCAGCTGAATACACCCAGAACTTTTTGATCGCAGCAGCCGCCGCTGCCCTGGTTGTGGGCTTACTGGTAGGTCTGTTAATGGGGCGACGCACCTCTTCGGCGGGTCAAAAATACCGCGAGGTTGAGCGCAAGCTGGACCAGGTGATGCAGGACAAGAAAGCCTATGAAGATGAAGTCGTAGGGCACTTCAGCGACACTGCCAAACTGTTGAATAACCTCACGGAAAGCTACCGTGACGTGCACAACCACCTGGCCGTGGGTGCCTCGACCTTGTGCCAGGGAGCGGGCCCGATCTCCCTGGAACGCCTCGACAACGCCGCTGATGGCGCCGAGATTCCCGCGCACCTGGCGGATGTTCAGCCCCCCCTGGATTACGCGCCCAAGACCTCTCCGGACGAAAAAGGCATGCTCAACGAGGAGTTTGGTATGGATCGCAATGCAGCGGCCGCCAGCCCTGGCGCCGAAGTCAACGGCAAAGCCTGAAATCGAGAGCTGTTGATCACACCGGATTATCGATATCGATAAACCGGTGCTGCAGAGAAAAGGTTTCTGCCAGATGCTCGCCCAGCGCTTGCACCCCATAGCGCTCGGTTGCATGGTGCCCCGCGGCAACAAAATGAATACCTTCTTCGCGGGCGATATGCACCGTGGGCTCGGAGGCCTCTCCAGTGATAAACATATCGGCACCGGCCGCCACCGCGGCCTCGATATATCCCTGAGCCGCTCCGCTACACCAGGCGATACGACGCACTGGATCTTCTGCGGCGCCAATGTGCAAGGGCTGACGCGCGGTAATCTGCTGCAGCTGTGATACCAACTCACCCGCGGGAACCGCCGCCGGCAGGTTGGCGATATTACCCACCCCGTCACCCCCGGGCTGCAGTGGCTGGTGATCCAGCAAGCCCATTAGCTGCCCCAGGCGGGCATTGTTACCCAGTGACGGGTGGGCATCCAGCGGCAGGTGATAGGCCAGCAGACTGACATTATTCGCCAGTAAGGTCGCCAGCCGACGACGCTTCATGCCCACCACCGACGGGTCCTCTCCTTTCCAGAAATAGCCGTGGTGCACCACGATGGCGTCGGCACCCCAGGCCACGGCCTCATCCAGCAAGCGCTGACAGGCGGTAACGCCACTGACCAGGCGCGACACCTGCTCGCCACCCTCAACCTGCAGGCCATTGGGACAGTAATCCTGGAAGCGCTGCGGCTCCAGGGTGTGCTCCAGATATTGGATTAATTCGCTCAGTACTACACTCATATCGCCACCAACGGTTGTCGCTCAGGCCGCATCATATACAATGCGGCAGCAAACAACATAATACGAAGCGAATGAAAGATAGCTTGAAATTCATCACCTGGCCGGCCCTGGCCGGACTGCTGGCAGCCCTGTTGATCCTGGACCGCTGGGTACTGCCCAATAGCCCGGTTGCCGGGCGTAACGCGCAGGAACCGGTGAGCTATGCGCGGGCTGTGGGCAGCGCCACTCCCTCTGTAGTCAACATTTACACGGCGAAACTGGTCAGCTCCCGGCGCAACCCGCTAATGGATGACGCCTATTTTCGCAGGTTCGCCCGGCCACAGGCACAGCGGCAACGCATAGAGCGCTCGCTGGGCTCCGGGGTCATCATGACTCCCCAGGGCCACATACTGACCAACAATCACGTGATTG
>JAIBDN010000092.1 GCA_024686215.1 Gammaproteobacteria bacterium
AAGAGGCGACCAAGCCGGCCAGTTATAACTTCCTACAGCAGCAGGAGCGGTTCGATAATTTCGTCGACGAGTTCAACAATGAGCGGCCACATGAGTCACTCAATATGAAGTACCCGGGTGAGTTGTATACACCTTCGGCGCGAGAATACTGGCGTCCGGAGCAACCTGAGTACCCGTATCACGACCGGACAATCCAGGTGACCTACTGCGGTCGAATCTGCATTGGAGGCAGGAAAATCAACCTGTGCAGGGCTTTAGCCGGGCAACATGTAGATATTAGAGAAGTCGCCGACAGAATTTGGCTTGTCAGCTTTATGGAATATGATCTAGGATTCTTTGACGAAGACGAAAACCGGGTGGAACCGGCGGATAACCCTTTTGTCACCAAGGTGTTACCCATGTCTCCGGTATAAAGTGCAACCTATGTCTCAAGGTTGCACCTTGTTTGAAATGGTGGGCCGTGCTGGATTCGAACCAGCGACCAATTGGTTAAAAGCCAACTGCTCTACCAACTGAGCTAACGGCCCCGGAAGGAGCTGCGTATAGTACGGATTTAACGGGAAAACTCAAGTACCGACCGAATTTTTTTTGGCTACTATTTAACCGGAATCAAGTACTTAGACATAACGGGTGGGATCGGCAACACCGGCATCGACAAAGCCTTGCGCGCGCAGGCGGCAGCTTTCGCATTTACCGCAGGCCAGGCCATCAGAAGTGGCCTGATAGCACGAGACCGTCAGTGCGTAGTCTATACCCAGTGTAATCCCCGCACGCACGATATCATCCTTGCCCATCGCCATCAGCGGACTGTGAATCGTGAGCTTACGCCCCTCAACACCCGCCCGGGTGGCGAGATTAGCCATGTTCTCGAATGCGGCAATGTATTCAGGCCGGCAGTCCGGGTAGCCGGAATAGTCCACAGCATTCACACCAGTAAAGATGTCCTGGGCGCCCAGCACCTCGGCCCAGCCCAGTGCTATAGATAAAAACACGGTATTGCGCGCAGGCACATAGGTCACCGGGATACCCTCGGTTTCCTCTTCCGGCACCGCTATCCCGGTGTCGGTCAGCGCGGACCCGCCGATGCTATCCAGGTTGAGCTTCACCACCTTGTGCTCAACATCCCCAAGAGCAACGGAAACGCGCTCCGCGGCCAGTAACTCGCTACGGGTACGCTGACCGTAGTCAAAGCTCAAGGTATAACAGGCATAACCCTGGGCCTGCGCCATGGCCAGCACGGTGGTTGAGTCCAGGCCACCCGATGCCAATATAACCGCGCGTTTTTGCTCAGGCATGCTCAATGTCCCGGTTTATCGTCCCACAGAATTTTGTGCAACTGCAGCTGCATGCGCACCGGCAAGTTGTCTGCCAGTATCCACTCAGCCAGGTCGCGTCCTTGCAGTTGCGCATGGCTGGGAGAAAACAGAATGTCAGCCACCTTGCCCGGCAACTGGTACTCATCCAGTTTGAAACGCGCCCATTCATAGTCCTGGCGGTCGCAAATCACGAATTTCACCTGGTCATGAGCTTTCAGCAAAGGGATATTGGCGTAATCGTTGCGCTCCATTTCTCCTGAGGCCGGCGTCTTCAGGTCCAGCACTGTTACCACACGGCTGTCCACGCCAGCCAGGCTCATGGCACCCCCGGTCTCCAGCGAGACTTCGTACCCCGCATCACATAACTGTGTCAGCAGCGGCAGGCAATTGGGCTGTGCCAGTGGCTCACCACCGGTGACGGTGACGTAACGCGGGCTGTGCGTGGCTACCTGGTCGCAAATTTGTTGGGCAGAGAACAGTGCTCCCCCACTGAAGGCGTATTCGGTATCACAATACACACAACGCAGCGGGCAACCGGTGAGGCGCACAAAAACCGTAGGCAAGCCTACAGTCCGCGCCTCCCCCTGCAGGGAGTAGAAGATTTCGGTAATGCGCAGTGCACTGTCGCTGTGGGGCTGGGGATTGGACATAAATCAGGACCTACCGGAGCGAGGCTCAGTAGTTTTCGGCGATGAAGTCCTTCGACAGCTTAACCGCCGAACTGTTGCTGGAGCTATACTCATTGATTACCCGGTCAAAATACTCTTTGGCCCTGTCCCGATTGCCCTTGAGAAAATACACCTTACCCAGTTTATACATGGCATCTGGCGCCTTGCTGTTCTGCGGGTACTGGCTCAGTAACAAGGTAAAGGACTGTCTTGACGATTCCAGGTCCTGGGGTTCCACCACCAGAAACAACTCACCCAGCCAGTAGTGGGCATTTGCAGCGTATTTACCCGCGGGATAATCGCGCAGGAACTGTTCAAAGGCCTTTACCGCACCGTCAAACTGCTGGCCACGCACCAGTGCATAAGCGGCGCGATAGGCCTCGCCCTCCCCGGCTTGCTCTGTGGCGCCGGAAGATGACCCGGCAATCGCCGCGGAACCGGCGGGCGCGGCACTCGCACTACCTGCAGCCGCGACACTAGTAGCAGCCGCTGTTCCCGTTCCGGACCCATCACTGATACGTTTGTCCAGGTCGACATAGCGCTGCAAGCTCTGGTCTTTCAGTTTACGCAACTCGTGTGCCTGTTCCTCCACCTTGCCGTTGAGGCGCATGACCTCCTGCTGCAACTGCTGCATCTGGAAGAACAGATTGCCCAGGTTCTGGCCGCCCTGACCCGTACTGGCAGTACTGCCCACGGTGGGAGCACTGCTGACCGGTGCAGCCGGAGCGCTGTTCAGACCATAACTGGTAGCTGGGTAGGCTTTGGCTGGCTGGCTGGCATAGGGGTCGCTGGGCGCAGTCGTGGTGCCTGAACTGCCAGCAGCGCCTGTGTCCGTGGTAGTACTGGTGCGCTGCTGTGCGCGCTCGGCCTCAACGTCCACATAACTCTGGGCGCTGGCCATTAAGCACAACGGGCTGGTCATTATAACCAGCCCGCCCGTCACAAGCGCTTTGCTTATGTATTGCATAGCTTTTCTATTACTTTAATTCCACACGACGGTTCTGCGACCAGTTAGACTCACCGGAGCCATAAGCTATAGGCCTTTCTTCACCGTAGCTCACCGTCTCAATGCGCGAACTGGCTATGCCGTTAGCGACCATGTAGTCACGCACAGTATTGGCTCGACGCTCACCCAGGGCCAGGTTGTACTCGCGGGTACCGCGCTCATCAGTGTGGCCTTCCAGGCGCACGCTGCGCTCAGTGCCCTGCAAGGCAGCGATGTGGGCATTGAGTGCTTCGATGGCGTCTGAGCGCAAATTGGAGCTGTCAAAATCGAAGTAAAATACATTGCCTACCGCTGCAGCGGCGTCATCCAGCGATTGCTGCTGCGTAGCAGCTTCCTGAGCTGCCCTGGCGGCGGAGGCTGAAGCTGCTGCGGCTGCGGCGGCTGCTGCGGCGGCTGCTTCATCTTCTTTCTTGGCATCGCTACCGGAACAGGCTACGAGAAAAGCAGCAGTGAACAGCACGGTAATGAACTTACCAGCAACAGGTAAATGTTTCATAGAGTCTTTCCTTCAAACTAAAATAAATGGCTATTATTACGCCGCTCTCAGCGGCTCATATAGGGTGACCAAGCTGGCTCTCGCACATCGCCCTCGCGTGCCGGCAACCGGAATTTTACACCTCCGTCCACGGACACTGCAGCGAGAATACCCTGCTCCGCGTACTTAGTGCCGTACAATACCATAGAGCCATTAGGCGCGATACTGGGACTTTCATCCAATTGAGTGGAAGTCAGAACCTGCACTCGATTGGTCACCAGATCCAGCAGAGCAATGTGAAAAGAGCCATTTTGCTGGTGCACCATGACCACATTGCGACCATCCTGGGCCACCCTGGCACGGGCATTATAGGTGCCCTCGAAGGTCACCCGCTCGGTATTGCCGCTTTGCAGGTTGTAGCGGTATATCTGTGGCCGGCCGCCCCGGTCAGAGGTAAATAGCAGCGCCTTGCCATCGGGCATCCAGGCGGGTTCGGTATCGATGGCATAGTGGCGGGTTACGCGTGTCAGGCGCTTGCTGGCCAGGTCCATCAGGTAGATATCCGGGCTGCCATCCTTGGACAGCACCATGGCCATGGTTTTACCATCTGGCGACCACGCCGGCGAGCTATTCAGACCCTTGAAATTGGTCAACTGTTCGCGCTGCCCGGTGGCCAGATCCTGACGATAGATTGCCGGGCGATTGGTTTCAAAAGACACATAGGCAATCTGCTTGCCATCCGGCGACCAGCTGGGAGCCAGCACTGGCTCACGGGATTCAAGCAGCACGATGGGTCGGGCGCCATCCGAATCCGCCAGGGTCAGGCGGAAGTAGTCATTGGCGCCGGGTACCCGTGTCACTGAAACATACAGCAAGCGCGTGGCAAAGGCGCCGCGAATACCTGTCAGCTTTTCATAAATGGCGTCAGAAACCTGGTGCGCAAGCATGCGCGCCTCGCCTACCGGTCCGGTCACTGCCCCGGCGTGCACTTTATTCTGGCGCAGTACGTCAAACAGCTCGTACTCTATGCGCATCTGACCGGCTACCGAGACGCGCCCAATCACCAGGTATTCGGCTTCGATGGCGCGCCAGTCGCGGTAATACACCTCGGCCTGGGTACTGGGCAGGCCGAGCATATCGGAACGCCCAACGGGAGTGAACTGGCCGCTGCGATTGAGGTCGCCATCTACCACAGCGGCAATATCGGTGGGCGCACTGCCCGCGCTCTGCCAGGCGAAGGGCACCACGGCAATTGCCGTGGGATTGTCCATCCCCTGGGTGATTTCAATCGTCAGCTCCGCCCGGGCCACAAGTGAGATCATTAGTAGCGTCAAGTTAAGCACTAAAGCTGTCAGCGATTTCATCAGTAACGTAAATCCTCTGGTCTGAATAACAGGCGAAAACGCCTGAAGGTTTTTTCAAATTCCCTGCCCGGTAGCTTCTGTAACTCGGGGAAGCTACCGGCTTTCTCCACCGCGTTGATGGCAGAGCGATCGAAGGCACTATTGCCACTACTCTTAATCACACTGACGCTGACCACCTCACCGGTGGGGATAAGCTGGATAGACAGTAAGGCCTCCATGCCATTGCGCGCACTGGGTGGCCGGCTCCAGCGATTCACCACCGTTTGCTGGATAAGCGCGGCATAACTGGCCGCCATTTCTTCAGCGGTGGCAGTCGCCTCCGCCAGCTGTTCTTCCTGCGCCACAGCCTTGGCCAGATCTGCCCGCGCAATGGCGGCCAGCTCCTGTTCCGTTATCCGGGGGTCCGGTCTGACCGGTTCCTTAACCACTGGCTCAGGTTTAGGCCTGGGCTTGGCCTTGGGCTTCACTACCGGTTTGGGCTTGGGTTTCGCCTTGGCCACAGGTTTGGGTTTGGGCCTGGCCTTGGGTGCCGCCTTGGGTTTCGGCTTGGCCTTGGGCTTGGGGCGAAATTCACTGATGTCCACCAACCTGGCGTTAATCACCTTGGGAGCCGGCTTCACCCGCACCATATCGCGTTCGCTCTCGGCCCAGTTAGCGCTCATCAGGTAAATAATGATCGCGTGCAACAGCACCGTTGCCACCACTGGCCGCACCACAATGGGCGGAGCCTTCGGCTGCGCATATATGCTGGTACTCACGGGTTCTCTGTCACCAGACCAACACTGGGAGCACCGGCCTCCTGCAGCGCCACCATCACTGCGACTACCTCGCCGTAGGGCACTGCCCTGTCACCCCAGACCAATACCGGCTTCTTGGGACTACGGCGAATCACCGCTGACACCCGGTCGCGAATGGTGGCCAGCGACAGCACCTGCTTTTCCTGTCCCAGGTTGAGATACAACTTACCACTGGCGTCAACGGAGACAATCAACGGTTCGCTATCCTGATTTTCCACCGGGTCCGCATTGGCCTCGGGTAAATCCACTTTTACCCCCTGCATCAGCATTGGCGCAGTCACCATAAAGATGATCAGCAGCACCAGCATTACGTCGATGTAGGGCACCACGTTGATCTCTGCCATGGGCCGATGCTTTTTGCGGTCTCTGGCCACTGCGCCCTACCCCGCCTGCTTGTCGCGGGAGCGCACGGCGAAGGCCTGGCGAT
>JAIBDN010000014.1 GCA_024686215.1 Gammaproteobacteria bacterium
AATTCAGGTCATCACTGAGGCCTGCGAGTGATCCAGCTGCCGCCTCCCGCGGGTCTTCAGCCAGCGGCAGTACTTTGACGAACAGCTTCCTTCCGTCCTTGCTATCAATTGCCCTGCGCAATATCCACTGGGCTACCCTACCCTTTACTGCATCTACAAGACCGAGCTCGGATGTATCCATGTCCTCAAAGTACACATGCCTGATCACCCCGAGGAACTCGGCATGATCTGACACCACCAGGAAGTCCAGAGGGGTTTCTATTTGCACACGCCCACGGTGATAGGGATGAATCACCGGCAGACCACTGGCGTAGCGATAAGCGGTCTCGGGGGTTGAAAACAGGTTATTATTGGCGAAGGCATCCGAAGAATATGTGGTATGCAAATGGGTGTCGCCCCACAGCAGTTGCTTCTGTTGCCCAGCATGGACAGTGGCTGCGGCCATAATGCCCAACACAAAAAGCCATGGCCGAATGCTGCTGTTCATAAAACGTCCTTACTCATGGATTTAGACTCTACTGCGCTGCCGGTACTCAGTGGGCGCGCACCCGCGCCAGGCCTTAAAGGCGTTAGAAAACGACGCCTGATCGGAATAGCCCAGTAACAAGGCAATCTCCGTTATCGCCAGCCGCGGATCATCCAGGTAGCGCTGGGACATCTCTTCACGCACATTCTGTAATAGCTGTTTGAAACTTGAATCCAGTGCACTGAGGCGCCGTTGCAGGGTGCGCCGGGAGATACCCAATTCCACAGCGAGACCGTCAATGGTCAGCGCACCGCCGGGCAAAGCACGGCGCACGGCGGCACGGGTATCGCGTAAAAAAGGGTCGACCACTTCCGGCTCTGCAAAGATAGAGCGCGGCTCCGCCCAATAGTCACGACCCAGTTCAAAATCCAGCTCGACCAGCGGATAGCGCACGCTCTCTCTAGAAAAATACAAACAACTGACCTGGCAGCCAAAACGTAAATTGGGGCCAAAGGCTGCTTTCAAGGCACTGGTGTCGTCGGGCGCTGAATAAGCAAACTCGGCGGCGCGCACCGGCACAGGAAGCACACAGATAGCATTGACGATCTCCGCCGAAGACTTAAGCATTTCATCTACCAGTGGCCGCCAGCAGCGCATGCTGTCATCCAAGGGGTGCCATTCCAGACGAATGAAGTCACCCTTGGGTTGGATCAGCACCCTGCCGGTATCACCACGCAGCTTGATGGTACTGGGAATAACATTGAAGTACTCTTTCAGGTTGCGGCAGATAGTGGTCATATACAGATGCAGGTTCATACCACTGAAGTAGATAATATGTCCTACGTGCAAACCCAAATCCGGATCACCGGTGCGCTCCAGCGCCAGTTGATACAACTTCAGGTACTGGTCCATGGGAATGCGCTCGCCAGGTGAGCGCAACAATTCGGGTTTGATCCTGGCATCGCGCAACAGTCCGCGCTGGTCAACGCCCAAAGCCGCTGCCGCCTGCAGTACCGCTCTAGGACAAAACACATAGACGCTACCGGCCATTTCCGCCACTACTTGCAGCCTGGAGCCGCGGCCAACGCACGCAAAATAACGGCCCGGGTATCTGCCGGATCGATAACGGCATCAATTTCCAGATGCGTAGCCGCTTCCGTGGCTTTACCATCCTCATAGGCTTGCGCCACCAGCTCGTCGAACAGTTTTTCCCGCTCGGCTGGATCTTGTATTGCGCCCAGTTCCTTACTGAAGCCAAGGCGCACAGCGCCTTCCAGCCCCATGCCGCCGAACTCGCCAGTGGGCCAGGCCGCCGCATATACAGGCCTGACAAAACTACCGCCTGTCATCGCCATGGCTCCCAATCCATAGCCCTTACGCAGAAATATCGCCACAATGGGTACCGACATGGCAGCGCCAGCAACGAACAGGTCGGTCATACGGCGCACGGCAGCCTGCTGCTCACTGGCCGGCCCCACCATAAACCCTGGTGTATCGGTCAGAGACAGCAAGGGTATTTTAAACGCTTCGCAGATGCGCAGAAAGCGTGCCGCTTTTTCCGCCGCTTCGGCATCGACCGCCCCACCCATTTGCTGACAATCATTGGCGATCAGTGCCACCGGTTTCCCTTCAAAACGGATAAATCCGGTGATAATACTGCGTCCGTAAATACGTCGCAGCTCCAGAAATGAGCCCTCGTCGGCAACTGTCTCGATCACCTTGCGCACCGAATAAGCCCAGCGCCGATCCTCAGGCACCATGTCGCGCAGCGTTTCCTGAGGGGCGACAGTCCAGCGCTGCAACGGGCCCTGGAAATACGCCAGGAGCTGGCATGCCAGGGCAGTTGCATGGGCCTCGTCTTCGGCCACGATGTCCACCACACCGTTTTTTTCCTGTACCTCAATAGGACCAATTTCGGTAGGCTTGAACTTACCCAGACCACCGCCTTCGATCATGGCGGGGCCGGCCATGCCTATCCAGGAATTGCGTGTGGCGATAGTAACGTCGGCACTACCAAACAATGCTGCGTTACCGGCAAAGCAGTAGCCGTTATTCACCGCGATGCGCGGCACTTTGCAGCTGAGAGCGGCCCAGGTATAAAACGAATTGATATTCAGGCCGGCAATCTGGACACTGACATCCGTATCTCCGGGGCGGCCACCTCCCCCCTCGGTATACATGATCACCGGCAAAGACTGTTCCTCAGCCAGCTCACACATTCGGTCGAGCTTCTTGTGATGGAAATAACCCTGGGTACCGGCGAGCACCGCGTAGTCATTGACGATGATAGCGGCCCGCGCTGCTGCGGGGCCTACCTGTTCGGCATTGATGGTACAGGTACCGGTAATGATGCCATCGGCAGCGGTGCTGGATTGCAACTCTTCGTAGTCTCTGCGACTGCGCTGTGCGGCCACCGCGAGCTGTCCGTATTCCTGGAAGCTATGCGCATCAACCAGGTCGGCAACGTTTTCACGGGCAGTGCGATAGCCTTTCGCGTGGCGCTTTTCCCGCGCCTCACTGCGAAATTCGTCCAGGGTTCGCGCCCGGCGCTCCTGCCAGGCAAGTAGTTCTGGCCTGCTGTCACTCTCCACGTATTACTCCCTAAAGAATTGGCCCGGTACTATAGCGCAGTTCCAACTCCAGGGGAGCTTCAATCAGGAGACTGGGTCTTACCACGCTGCTGTACCTGCTCGCGACGGGAACCGATAGCGTCACCGGAAACATGTTTGTTGGCATGCGTCATGACGTGACGCTCCATGGCCAAGCCTGCGGCGAGGTCCATCTCCAGGCCCTCGTTCACCAGACTCTTGTAGATTTTCACCGTTTCTGGCACAACTCACCGATCAAGCCGGGGGACAACGCGTTCATCGCAGCGGGGCGATTTAGCGTTAGCACTGCGTAGCCGTCTTCGCGCTCAATAATCAGTTCTGCTTCTGCCACTATCTCATTTCCCCGCATCTAATATTTAGCGACCTTGCCACACCGGCTCACGCTTTTCGCGAAAAGCCAATACGCCCTCAGCGGAGTCACTGCTGCTGATACAGATATGTTGCAATCTAGCCTCGTCGGAAATAGTATCGGCGACGCTGTTCTCAATCGCACCATTCAGGGCTTCTTTGGCATAGCGCAAAGCCAATGGTGCCTTGGCGGCCAGTTCCTGCGCCCAGGCCAGCGTTTGCGGCAACAGTTCAGCTGCGGGGGCGACGCGATTGCACAACCCCCAATCCAGGCACTTCTCCGCACGAATTTTCTCGCCGGTGACGATTACTTCATAGGCGCGCTTGCGGCCCAGCGTACGTACCAGGTGCCAGGTAGCGCCGCCGTCAGGCACCAGGCTGATTGCGGTAAACGCCTGGTAAAGGTAGGCGTCATCAGCCATTACCGTCAGGTCGCAGGCCATCGCAAATGCGCTCCCTATCCCGGCGCAGGGTCCGTTTACTGCGCTAAGCCAGGGCTTGGGCGCCTCTGCTATCGCCATCAGTATGGGTTTGTATTCGCCATTAAGCTGGTCCTCTACACTGAACTCGCCGTCAGCTCCACCGGCAGGCACCTCCTGTAAATCTGCACCTGCACTGAAAGCCCTGCCAGCCCCGGTGAGCACAACCGCGCGAATAGCGTCGTCCTGATTTACTTCAAGTACCGCTTGCAGCAGCTCGCGCCGCATCTCGGCATCAAAACTATTCAGCGCATCCGTGCGATTCAGGCTGACCACAGCAACTGCCTGGTGCTTCTCTACGATAACTGTCTGGTAAACACTCATGCTGCTGTTCCTTTAAACGATTGCGCCAACATTTTTGAGAGCAGCGATTTCCTGCTCTGCAAAGCCCATGGCAGCCAATACGGCATCGGTGTCCTGACCCGGGTCATGACCACCGTGTTTAACCTGTCCAGGCGTACGACTAAAGCGCGGCGCGGGCGCCGGCTGGGTAAGACCATCAACTTCGATATAGGTGTCACGCGCCACGTTGGCCGGATGCTGTGGTGCGTCCACAAAGTTCAGCACCGGAGCGAAACAGACATCTGTGCCCTCCATGATTTCACACCATTGAGCCTGAGTTTTTTGCTTGAACACCGCAGCCAGCTTCTCCTTCATTTCCGACCACTTGGACTGGTTATTCTGATCGCCAAAATCCTCTTCCGACAAGCCAGCCAGATCTTTCAGCAGGGCATAAAACTGCGGCTCAATAGAACCAACAGAAACGTACTCCCCGTCAGCACACTCATAGGCGTCATAGAAGTGCGCGCCACCGTCCAGCATATTGGCCTCGCGCTGCTTGGCGTCCCACATGCCGATGGCATCGAAACCGTGGAACATCCACATTAACTGCGCTGCACCGTCTACCATAGCGACATCAATAACCTGCCCTTTGCCGGAATTTGCAGTCTCCAGCAGCGCCGCGAGCACGCCGTTGACCAGCAGCATACCGCCGCCGCCCATATCCCCCACCAGATTCAATGGCGGTACCGGCTTTTCGCCCTTGCGCCCCATCGCGTACAGTGCCCCGGTAATGGAAATATAATTGATATCATGTCCCGCCGCGTTAGCCAGGGGACCCTCCTGGCCCCAGCCGGTCATGCGCGCAAATATCAACTTCGGATTGCGCTGCAGGCAAACATCAGGACCAATCCCTAACTTCTCGCACACACCCGGGCGGAAAGGGTCGATAATCGCATCGGCATTTTCAACCATACGCAAAAGCGTCTCCAGACCCTCCGGGTCCTTCAGGTTTATCACCACGGATTTCTTGCCGCGGCTGCTGACGTCTTTCATTACCAGGGCATTGGCGCCGCTGGCGCGATCAATGCGAATAACCTCCGCACCCATATCCGCCAGGATCATGCCGCCCATGGGTGCGGGGCCAATACCCGCAAGTTCAATTATCGTATAGCCGTTTAATGGTCCCATTTTCTGTCTCCTTTAACGCGGCTGCATACGGATAGCGCCGTCAAGGCGGATACACTCACCGTTGACGTAATCATTCTCTGCAATGAATACCGACAGGTGGCCAATTTCTCCCGGCTTACCCAGGCGCTGGGGGTAACAGACACTGGATTCCAGGGACTTGTAGACGTTCTCGGGCATAGATTCAAACAACGGCGTATGAATAAGCCCGGGTACAATGGTGTTTACACGTATACCGTAGCTCGCCAGGTCTCTGGCCATGGGCAGGGTCATGCCTACGATACCGCCCTTACTGGCGCTATAGGCCAATTGGCCCACCTGACCTTCATACGCGGCAATCGATGCGGTATTGATAATTACACCGCGCCCGCCGTCATCATTGATCGGGTCGTTCTTCGCCATCTGCTCTGCAGCAAAACGACTGACATTGAAGGTACCCACCAGGTTGATATTGATCACCTGCATGTACTGGTCCAGCGGAAACGGGCCTTTTTTGCTGAGCGTCTTACAGGCATTGCCGATACCGGCAAAATTATTGCAGATATGAATCGCGCCGAAGGCTGCGATTACACCGTCAATACCCGCCTTGACCGATTCTTCGTCGGCAACGTTAACGCTGAAGAAGGCGACATTATCCGCGCCCTGCTGCGCAATCACTTCGTTGCCATTGGCTTCATTAAGATCAAATATCGCCACCTTCGCGCCCTTGGCGACATAAGCCTCTACCGTTGCCCGGCCCAGGCCGGAGGCACCGCCAGTTACTATTGCTACTTTACCTGTCAGATCCATAAGAAATCTCCTCGATTAGGGGTTAAAAATTGCGCGTATTAAACGGCACATAGTCATCCGACAGACAGTCCCGGCTGATAATGATTTTCATCACCTCGGAACTACCCGCGTAGATGGTATTAATTCTTGAGTCAGTAAATTGTCGGCTTATAGGGTATTCGTCCATATAGCCAGCGCCACCGTGAAGCTGCACACCAAGGTCTGCCGCCGTGATCGACAATTCGCTACACACCAGTTTCGCCTTGGCCGCATCAGCTGCGCTAAGTTGCCCGGCAGTGAAAGCGCGCACACACTGATCTACATAGGTCTGCGCAATATCCAGTTGAGTGCGCATATCCGCCAATTGAAACTGGGTATTTTGAAACGCCGCCAGTGGCTTGCCAAAAGCCTTGCGCTCCTTCACATAGTCAGCGGTGAGGTCCCATGACAGTTGGGCGCTGGCGATATAACCGGCCGCGCCAATCAGCCGCTCCTCTGCCAGGCCCTTCATCAGGTAAATGAACCCCTGCCCTGGCTCGCCCAGAACATTCTCCCTGGGTAGCTTTACATCATTGAAAAACAGCTCGGCAGTGTCCTGGGCTTTTAATCCCATCTTGTCCAGATTGCGGCCGCGCTCAAAGCCCTCCATGCCACGCTCGACCAGGAAAAGCGTCATGTGGTGCGGATTGTTCTCCGGATCGGTTTTGGCTGCCACAATCACCAGATCGGCATTGATACCGTTGGAAATATAGGTCTTGGAACCGTTCAGCACCCAGTGATCATCCTTTTCGATGGCCGTAGCACGCATCCCCGCCAGATCGCTTCCCGCGTCGGGTTCGGTCATGGCTATCGCCAAAATCGTGTCGCCACTTATGCATCCGGGGAGGAAGCGCTGACATTGCTCTTCGCTGCCAAAGCGAGTGAAATACGGACCCACCAGGCGACTGTGCAAGGAATTGAACCAATCACCCACACGCGCGTAGGCGGTTTCCTCGATAATGATCTGCTCGAAGCGAAAGTCGTCATCCCCCAGACCGCCGTATTTTTCATCCGGCCAAATCATCAGGAAGCCCTGCTCCCCGGCCTTGCGAAAGGCCTCTCTATCGACGATGCCGGCCGCACGCCAGTCTTCCATATGTGGCACAATCTCGCTGGCGAGAAACTTGCGGTAAGCATCGCGGAACATATTTTGTTCCTCAGTAAAATCCCGTTGCAGCATGGTCTAACCTCTTGAGTTGAAATTCAGGCGGGGGACAGTATGGTAATGTGATGGCCGGGCAACAATGACCTGCCCCAACAAATAAATTGACTGAAGGTGACAGCCGTCATAAACGGCCAAATCTCGGAGCGTAATGGAACAAATTCTGCCCGAAAACTGGGCTTTCATGCATTTTGGACTGATCTTTTCTATCACCTGCGCCCAGATGCTGGTGGTGTATGTACTCAGCGATTCCAGCAACCCTCCGGCAGGCCTGGGCTTGTACACAGTATATTTCATGGCAGCTCTGTTGGGCTGGATCGCCACCACTCTGCAGCAGGGACCCAACGCACTCATGGCGCTAGACGTGCCCTCGGTAGCGTCAATTCTCAACAGCTATATCCTGTTCCTGGCTGCCGGGCAACGGGCGGGCGTAACCCACGGCCGACTACCACTGGGAATCATCTGTCTGCTCGCCTGTCTGTGCGTATTCTTCGTGGCGCGGCCGAGCATGTTTATGGTGCAGGTCGGCAGTGCCGGCCTGTTCTTTGCGGGCGCCGGCGCACTGTGCGCCTGGCGAGCCTGGCGGCAGAGTAACATTGGTGACGCCATCATCGCTTTTGCCGCACTGCTGATGGTCGTTGGTATGCCAACAGCCCTTTTTCAGCAGCTGGTTAGCGCTAATACCGCGCAAGCCCACTCCATTGCCTTCGGTGTGCACAGTTCCGCCTATGCTCTGGTGGCCATTGGCTTTCTGGCCAGTGTGCTTATCGAATACCAACAGCACCTCTCGCACCTGGCCACAGAGGATCCACTGACTCGCCTGCTGAATAGGCGAGGACTCGAAGACGCCCTGCATATAACGCTGGCCCACGCCTTGCGCGAAGATCTGCCCACTTCTGCTATCAGCGTGGATATCGATCACTTCAAACAGGTGAATGACAGCTTCGGTCATGAGGTGGGCGATCATGTGATATGCCAGGTAGCAAATTTCCTCAATCGCATGAGCCGTGGCAGCGACGTGGTAGCGCGCACCGGCGGTGAAGAATATCTACTGATACTGCCCAATACCCCTCTGGAATCGGCACGCACGCTTGCCGAACGTATTCGCGCTGCCATTGGAGATCTTCCGCTGCTGGTCGACAATCAGCGTATCCCGGTTACGGTGAGCCTTGGTGTGGCCAGCGCCGATGGCGACGTTAATCTCGACACACTGGCGCAGGAGGCCGATCGCGCCCTGTACCTGGCTAAACGTGGCGGCCGCAACCGGGTCGCCTCCGTCGAAAACAAACCGTTGCACCTGAGCACGGCCGACAGGCAGGTTTGAGGCAGCCATGCGTGATGTCTCCATCTCTGTCTATTTCGTACGAGCGGTATTAAAAAACGCCGTCACACAAGGCCTGGACCCCATCAGCTTGCTACGCAAGAACCGGATTTCCCCGCGCTTATTGCTGGAGGAAAACGCCCGAGTATCTGTAGAGCGCTTTGCGGACCTTCAAGTGGGCGTCATGCTGGCAATGCACGACGAGGCTCTGGGCTATGCCGAACGCCGGATGCCACTCGGTTGCTGGTCGATGATGTGCCACGCGGTGATCAGTTGCGAAACCCTGGGGCAGGCGCTGAGCCGCTTCTGTCGCTTCTACCAACTGTTTGAATTCGGCATACAGCCCCACCTCGAGGTCAACGGAGAGCATGCTGTTATTGATTTACGCCAGGTAAACAATAACGCGGAACCCGACCCCTACCTAAGTGAGTTGGTACTGTTCAATGTACACCGTTTCGCCAGTTGGCTGGTGCAGGAGCACCTGCCTATTCAGGTGGTAGAACTGGGCTATCCACCCGCTACCAACCCTAATGACTACCGCCACATGTTCCTGGGTAACCCGGTGGAATTCGATAAGGACAGCACGAAGATGCGCTTATCCGCTGCATTGCTGGACAAACGGATCAGCCAGAACGAAACCTCTTTGCGGCATTTTCTGCGTCACCCTGTATTCATCATGCTCAGCGGCAGCTACGCGAGTGACAGCTGGACCGCCAAAGTACGCGATATCGTGCGTGGCGACCTGGCGCACATGCCGGAACTCGCAGAGGTAGCACAACAACTGGACGTGCACCCACAGACCTTGCGCCGGCGCTTATCTGCTGAAGGCGCCACCTTTAAAGAAATCAAAAATCAGGTGCGGCGCGACACTGCTCTGCATTATCTGGGCAAGCGGGGTCTGAGTATTGAGGAGATTGCTTACCGTGCGGGCTTCTCTGAATCCAGTGCTTTTATCCGCGCTTTCAAGGGCTGGACCGGAGTAACGCCTTATTCCTACCGCAAAGGGCTCTAGTCCACGGCACTGCCCCGCACATACATGCGGCCGTTCTAAAGTTTGCGAAAGTCAGGTGGGCGTTTTTCGATAAAGGCTGTGATGGCCTCGATATTCTCTGGTGATCCCGCCTGGCGCATCATCGCCGCTTGTTCTGCGACGATCGCCGCATCCAGTGATTCCAGGTGATGCATACGCAATGTACGTTTGATCTCACGCAGAGAGTTAACCGGCCACTGCGCAATTTCCTGTGCTTTTGCCAACGCGTGCTCAAACAGATTGGCATCGGGTAAAACGTCCGCGGCGATACCGCTATTGTGTGCCTTGTCCGCGTCTACCCATTCCGCGGTATAGAACAACTCAGCCGCTCGCTGCGCGCCAATATTGGCCTGCAGCATGTAACTGCTGCCCCACTCTGGCGCCAGACCGAGGCTGGCAAAAGGCAGTCGCATGCGCAGGCTCTCGCCAACATAGACGATATCGGCATGGAACAATACCGTTGCGCCACCGCCAACAGCCACGCCCTGCGCTACAGCGACCAGTGGCTTATCGAATTCAACCACAGCCCGCGCTGCTGCCTCAAACGGGTGCTCGTCGCCGGGAGAACCGCCAAAACTGCTCAAATCGACGCCTGAACAAAAATGCTCACCGGCACCGCACAATAGCAAACAGGCGACCGTGTCGTCCGCAGCGGCGGCACGGAATGTTTCACGCAAACCGACCCACATCTCATCGTTGATGGCATTTTTCTTTTCCGGGCGGTTCAAGGTCACCACCAGAACACCCTCACGATTATCTGTCAGTATATATTCGCTCATTATCTCAGCCTGTTCTCAGGAGTGGAAAGTCACAGCGTCGACAACAGCCGCGCGATCGGTACTACAGGTATTCGCAGGAGCATCCGGGTCGGGGTAGCCGAAGGAGATACCGAATAGCAGTTTATTGTTCGCTTCTATACCCAGCACTTCGCGCACGTAATCCGCCTGGAAGCTCAATGCAGTCTGCGGACAACTGCCCAGACCATGCGCGGTCAGCGCCAGCATTAATGTCTGCGCATACATGCCCAGGTCAGCCGCTTCACGCAGGCCAAAAGGCTCAGGCAAGAACAGAAAAGCGACATGCGGTGCGTCAAAAAATGTGAAGTTGCGCATGAACTGCTCATGTCGGCTGGCCTTGTCCTCACGCTTGATATTGACAGAATCATACAAAGCCTGCGCCGATCCGTGCTGGCGATTCTTGTACACGCCCTCATAGGTGCCCTCATAAGGAAAATCCATGCTGAATTCTCCCGACATAAACCGCGTAGACATTTCACTGCGCAACTTGGCGATGCTTTCACCTGAGGCAACATGGGTGATCCAGGGTTGGGTATTGCAGTTACTGGGCGCACGTTGGGCGACAGCAAATACCTGCTCCATTGTTTGTCGGTCCACCGCCTGCGGCAGGAACGCACGCAGAGAACGCCTGGCGCTCACCGTCTGATCGAATATCGTGGCTTGTTCAGACACTGTTGTATAGCCTCTTTGGATTTACTGGCGGCCATTATGCGCAGCTATCAACAACGATGCACGTTTTATAGCAGCACGTCGTGCGAGAGCCCGCGCTAGAAGCCACTCGGTTTATTATGTAGACATCAGTTGCGTATAACTTACAGCGCAGCGCTGGCGTATTTATGACCCGGTGAATTTCGCCGCTCGCTTTTCCTTAAAGGCTTTCATACCTTCTCTGGCGTCAGCGGAGGCAAACACCGGGCCGGCCAGCTCATCGGAGGCAAGCATCGCGTCATCTTCGGACATACACTCCTGGTGTTCACGCAGGGAGCGCGTAACGGCACGCACCGCCAACGGGCCATTAGCACAAATCTTCGCCGCATATTCCCTGGCTACCGTCAGGGTTTCACCCGGCGGAACAATCTTGTTGATCAGCCCGAAGTCCAACGCCTGTTGTGCGCTAATATGTTCCCCACACAGCAGAATTTCTGCTGCCAGGCAGTACGGAATCTGACGACGCAAGCGCACAGTAGAACCGGACATGGGATACAGACCGCGGGCCACTTCTGTCACACCGAAAATAGCGTTCTCCGCCGCCACACGAATATCCGTGCCCTGCAGAATCTCCGTACCGCCGGCCAGCGCATAACCCTCTACCGCCAGAATCAACGGCTTATTGGGGCGATTATCGCGCAACAGTGCCTGCCAGTGAATATTGGGGACCTTGCCCATTAACTCCATAAACTCTTCGGTAGAGCGCTGCTCACCGTCTGCGCCCGCTTTCAGATCCATGCCGGCACAGAAGGTGTCGCCATTGGCGGTGAGAATAGCGCAATGTAAGCCGTCATCCTCCTCCAGCAGGCGCCAGGCTTTGTACATGCCCAAGAGCATTTCCGGACTGAAGGCGTTCTTTGCCTCAGGGCGATTCAATGTGACGATGAGGACATTGCCCTCCTGTTCTACAATGCAGTTCTTGGTGCTGATTTCCAGTTCACCCATGTTGCAATTCACTCCTTAAACTTTCCAGTCACTTCCGCGATAGCGGAAATCTGTTTTCCTGCAGTGCGATCAGCAGCTGCTATGCATGCCTGCCCGATCATGCAACTTTATGCTGTCCGGCCAAGGCAATTTCCAACGCTTTGGGGTAAGCCGGCTTACCACTGGGCGCACGCGGAACTTCGTCCACTACATGCAGTTCACGCGGCACCTTGTAGCCGGCAATGTATTTACGCGCATCTTCCTGCAGTGCCGCCAACGAGACTTCGGCGTTACCGCGGCGGGCCACCACAGCGGCTACCCTGCTACCGAAGCGCTCATCCGGGACTGCCACTACCAGGCAATCAAACACCGCCGGGTTAGCTTTTAGTGCCTGCTCTACCTCTTCCGGAAATACCTTTTCACCCCCGGTATTGATGCAGTTGGACCCGCGACCGTAAACGGTAATACTGTCGTCCTCTTCCAGGCGAGCCTCGTCGCCCAGCAACAACCAGGCCTGACCATCAACATCTACGATCGTTTTCGCCGTTTTCACCGGATCGTTGTAATAGCCCACCGGAATGTAACCACTACGAGAAAAAATACCCATTTCACCCGACTCAACGTGGCGATTGGGTTCGCCTTCGACATCGGTAATCACCGACATGAACTCGCTCTTGGTGACATTGCCCAGTCCCTGGCCTTTCTTGCCACCGCCGTCCATACCCATGTTGCCGCTCTCGGAGGAACCAAACGAGTTACTGATGAATACGTTGGGGAAATGTTGCTTGAAGGCCTCCTGCTTACTCTCGGAAAATACCGCACCGCCAGATCCCACACTGAACACAGCGCTCAGATCCCAGCGCTCGGGATTGGCGTCCAGCGCATCCAGCAGCGGCACTGCCATGGCGTCACCGACAATGGAAATCGCATTGACTTTCTCTCCCTCCACGATATCCCAAACATCTTCTCCCACCAGCGAGCGCGATGGGTTCAATACCACGGTGTTTCCGGCCAGCATCTGGATACAGGCATACCACCAGCAGGCCCCATGCATCAGCGGCGCCAGCGCCATGCCGACGATAGGAAAGTCGCCAATACGCTCAGCTATTTGCTCCGGCGCGGTGATAGCGCCATCGGGATGAAACCAGCCACCGCCTCCCATCGCGGCAAAAAACACGCTCTTATGCGGCCACATCACCCCCTTGGGCATCCCTGTGGTACCACCGGTATAGAGTATGAACAGGTCCTCATCCGCGCGTTCATCGAAATCACGCTCGCTACTGTGACCGCGCATGGCGCTTTCATACTCCTGTGAACCCAGCGCTGCTGTATCCTCAGCGCTCCCGTCTTCCACATAAACGAGGGTCTTCAAGTCGGGCGCCGACGCCCTGACCTCGGCAATATGCGGCGTGAATTCCCGATTATGGATACAGGCCACCATGTCGGCATTGTCGAAGATGTATAGCAGTTCATCCTGCACATAGCGATAGTTAACATTAATAGGCACTGCGCGAATCTTGAAACAGGCCAGCATGCCCTCCAGGTACTCGTTGCAGTTGTACAGGTATAGGCCCACATGGTCGCCCGCCGCAACACCCTGGCTGACCAGATAATGGGCCAGTTTGTTGGCTCGCTCTTCCAGTTGAGCAAACGTCGCGCGCTGCTCACCACACACCAGGGCATCCCGGGTGGGCACCTTGTCGGCAACGATTTCGTACATGTCGGCAATGTTGAAATGTTTGGTCATAGCGACCTCCCTAAATAATAATTGGTCAGGATTTCTCTGAGCCTACGACCCACATGGAAAAGAACTGGGCACCGCCACCATAGGCGTGACCCAGCGCGAGCTTGGCGCCCTCGACCTGATGATCGCCGGCATCACCGCGCACCTGCCGCGCGGCCTCGGCGAAGCGAATCATGCCTGAGGCGCCAATCGGATTGGAACACAGTACACCGCCGGATGGATTCCACGGTATGTCGCCGCCCTCGTCCAGCGAGGTGGCGCCCTCCATGGTCAGTTTCCAGCCTTCACCTTCAGCTGCAAAGCCAAGATTTTCCAGCCACATGGGCTCGTACCAGCTGAACGGCACATACACCTCGGCGCAATCCAGATCCTTGCGCGGATCGGTGATTCCCGCCTGCTGGTAGACGTCAGCCGCGCAATCGCGACCCGCCTGTGGGTTGACCTCCTCGCGGCCGGCATACATGGTCGGCTCTGAGCGCATGGCAACGCCACGAATCCACGCCGGTGGTTTGGGCGACTGTGCTGCCAGGTCTTCAGAGGCAATCACCATGGCACAGGCGCCGTCCGAGGAGGGGCAAGCCTCCAGGAAGCGCAGCGGATCCCATAACATGAAAGAATCTTCTACTTCCTGCATGGTGATATCCGGCTTTTGCAGGTGCGCCAGGGGGTTACGCGCTCCGTGCAGCCGGTCTTTTACCGCCACTTTGATACCCACGTCATAGGGCGCCTGGGAGCGACGCATATACTCGCGGATAATGGGGGCAAAATAACCACCGGCCCCGGCATTAAGATGTACCGAAAAAGGCTGCGGAGTAGACAGGGCCCACATCGCATTGGATTCGGACTGCTTTTCAAACGCCACTGTCAATACACGTTTGAAGGTACCGCTTTGCACATGCGAGGCAGCCACCAGCGCCGTTGAACCACCCACAGAACCCGCGGTGTGCACGCGCATCATGGGCTTGCCGTTACATCCCAACGCGTCAGTAAGATAGCTCTCGGGCATGATCACGCCCTCAAACATATCCGGCGCCTTGCCGATAATCACCGCGTCGATGTCATCCCAGACCAGGCCCGCATCTTGTAGCGCGTTAACTGCTGCCTCGCGCACCAGACCGGCAATAGAGACATCACCCCGCTTGGTGGTGTATTTCGTCTGGCCAATACCGACCACTGCTGCCAAATTAGCCATTACGCACTCTCCAGTACTGTTACCAGGTTATGTTGCAGGCAAGGCCCGCTGGTGGCGTGCGCAACACCGCGCTGTGCCTCGCCACTGGCAATCCGGTTGAACACTTCACCGATACGGGACAGACCTGAAGCCATCATCAGATTTCCCGCCAGCACGCCACCACTGGGGTTAACAAGGGTCTTATCGGTCAGGCCCAAGGTGCGGGTGAGAATAATTTCCTGATGACTAAAGGGCGCGTACAGTTCCGCCACGTCGATGCTGCCGGCGCCCACACCGGCAGCCTCAGCTGCCTTGCGCGTAGACACAGAATCGGTGAGATCGCGCATGGCCAGGTTATGGCTCTCGATACGATGATCAATACCACTGATGATCGCGTAGGGCACGCCCCATTCCCTGGCTTTTTCCACGGTGCAGATAATCACCGCACTGGCGCCATCGGACACCGGCGGACAATCTGATTTGCGCAGCGGTGACACATAGGTTTCCTGCGCCAGTAACTCTTCTACCGACACATCGCCGCTGAGTTGGGCGTGAGGGTTAGTTTTTGCGTTACCCCGCGAGCGCGCCACCACATCGGCCATGTCACGCTCGGTGATCAGTCCCTGATCCAGCATCAATCGCGCCTGCATGGCGGCCAAAGATATGCTATCTACCCACTGCGGAGCCAGATAATAGGGGTCCAACTGCTGCGATAACACAATCGGCAACTCCCCGGGTGAAGACTTGCCAAAACCGTATATCAGGGCCGAATCGGCGTGTCCCATACGAATTTTCAGTATCGATTCGTACAGCGCCCAGGCCGCGTCCATTTCCACGTGGGATTCTTTGATCGGCGGCACCGCGCCCAGCGCATCCACACCAGCGACAAAGGCAAAAGCCGCGCCCTGCAGATAATCACAGCTACCGGAACAGACAAAGTCCACATCCTGTGCATTATTCAGACCCACCTGGTCGAATACCCTGCGCAGCACCGGCATGATCAATTCCACCTCATTGGTAGCACCGGCCCAGGAGACACAGTCGGACTGGTTATAAGCCACTATTGCAATTTTCTTCATGGTTTCAGTCCTCCCAGCCTGTAACTGGCATATGCCCTATTCTTTCCACTGGCACATCCGCTTCGTCGATGGGTTTGAAATAGCGGATATTATCCATGGCGTAATCCCACTCTTCCTCCGACTTCCACAGTGCCTGCACGCGTTGCCCTATATGCACCTCCTCGTTCACACACTCACTCATCAAATGAATAAAAGAGAGATTGGAGCCGTCGGGCACCAGGTTGGCGATAATATAGGGTGGCTGTATCGGATTATTGGGAATAGGGATAGCGACGATAGTAAACGACTGCACAGTCGCCTTATCGGACAGAACCACCTCTTCTTCTGTGGGCAATCCGCAGGCCGCACAAGACCCACGCGGAGGGCAGTACACATTGCCGCAACCCGGACAACGCTGCCCGGTAAGTACGCCTTTCTTGACCTGCGACAGGAAGCGCGCCGGCGCGGTACCTGCAGTGAACTTGTATTGCAGGTAGATCGGCACATCAATGCCGGTAATCATTTCTCTTTCCTGGCTCATCGTCGTGTTCTCCTAGACCAGTTCAAAACAGCGAATGTCGGTGATAAAGCCGACCGTCTGCTCAGCCCAAACCGCCTGTACCCTGGCGCCTGTGGTGATATCACTCTCCGCAGCAGCAGACACACAATGGATCATGGCCACGTCTGCTCCATCCAACTTGATCATGGCCCAGGCGAAGGGCTGATCGAAGGGATGCGCATCGCGCGGTTCCTTCACCCAGGCAAAACTGACAATCTCTCCCTGCTGCCCCACTTCTACAAACTCCGAGAGTTCCTCGGCGGTCACTGGGTCATATTCCATAGGCGGCACTATCACCCGGCCATCACTGCCCTGGATGCCAACGATTTTTCGATCGCGCAATTCAGTCAGAAAGCGCCCAACGACGGGTCCGGTGGAGCGGGTATAGGTGAAACCAAGCTCAAACGCCTGGCTGAGCACTTCGGGTGGGGGCATGGTCACGGCTTCCTTGGTGGTAATCGTATTCAGGACAGTGAGTATCGGGCAGATACTCCCCGCCCTCAATGACGCAAAGGATCATGTGCCTATGACTTTTCTGATCACCGGCATTAGCGCTCGCCCGCAGCTTTTGCTACCTTTTGCCTCTTTCGTGCACTGCGCCTCGTGCGGTTTCATGCGTGAGCCAGGTAAGCGTGCCACTGTAAAACTGTAGCAAAATCGGCAATAAAGGCCTGAGGTTGTGTTACTTATACCAGCGCCAGATGAATGAGCGCTCGCGGCTGTGCTGTGGGGGGTAAATCCCCGATAATGCTCGCTCTTGCCGGATACTCACCTGCCGGGATCGGCACCATTTAAACCAGAACGTTTTCAGGAGTTAGCCCATGACCGTCGCCGCGATAGGATATTTGCGCATAGAAGCCCAGGACAACGCAGCCTGGATGGAATTCGGCACCCAGGTATTGGGCCTGATGGAGGCGCCACGTGAAGATAGCGCAGGGGCCCGCTTCCTGCGCATGGATGCCCACCCCTTCCGCTTCATGGTTGAATCCGGCACATCTGATCGGCTTGTCGCCACGGGACTGGAATATCGTAACCAAGGCGACTGGCGTGCGGTGTGCGATGCCCTGGCCGGCGCCGGACACAGTTTTTCCGCAGGCTCCGCAGAGGAAGCCGAGCGCCGCTGCGTCAGTGGCTACATCAGCCTGCAGGATCCCTCGGGCAATACCATTGAACTCTACTACGGCCGTAAACTTGACTATGTGCCGTTCAATTCACCGGTTGGCGTACAGCGTTTCGTAACCGGCGATGAGTACACCGGCGATACGGGTTTTGGTCACGCGGTACTGCCCGCAGCGCAAACCGAGGACACCATTGCCTTTTACACCGACCTGATAGGCCTGGCAGTGTGCGATGACCTGTATCCGCCAATCCCCGACTCCCGGGTGATTTTCATGCACGCGGACAATCCGCGACAACATTCACTGGCACTGTATAACCAGCCCCACCCCGCGGGCGTGGTCCACATGATGGTTGAGGTAGACACTCTGGACGAAGTGGGCCTGGCACTGGAACGGGTAAAACAGGCAGGCCTGCCGCTACTGGCCACCCTGGGGCGCCATGTGAACGATAATATGTGTTCTTTCTACGTGCTGGCACCGGGTGGCATTGCGGTGGAATATGGCTATGACGGACTATTGGTGGACTGGGACAACTACACGCCCACGGTAAGTACCGAAGGCGACCTGTGGGGACATGAATACTCTTTCCCGGGGGTTAACGACTAAACTGTATTGGCGCAAAGGTGCGCGCTGCGCACCGTTGCCAATGTGGATCTGTGCTCAGCGCACTTCCACGGTCACCGGAATCCAGCGATTGAGGATGTAGCGTAAGGTTCCACTGGATTTCATCATACCCAGGGCCCGATTCAATTCAGCCAGCAGCGCGTCATCATCCTTGCGTACCGCCCAGGCCAGCATTTCGTCGGTCAACGGGGAATAGAGGCTGATCAGGTCAGTATCAGTTTTGGAGGTGGCTAAATTCCAGCTGGTAGGCGCATCATGAATATACAGGTCTATCTGGTCTTCACGCAGGCCCTGAAACGCCGCCGCGGCATCCACGTAAAAGGAAACCTCGGCATCCTTGAGTTCGCTTTCAGCAAAAGCCGCACCCGTGGTACCCGGCTCTACGCCAATACGCACCCCTTCACGATAGACCGACCAGGGCTGGGCAAAGCGCGCAACTTTATCCTTGTGCATGATGGCCATCTGCCCTATGCGCATATAGGCATCGCTGAACATCACCTTCTCAGCCCGTTCTGGTGTCACACTCATACCCGACATAATGACGTCAATCTGTCCGGACAATAGCGAAGGCATAAGCTTGTCATGGGACATCGGCACCAGCGTCATTCGTCGGCCCATAATTTCGCTGAGCGCACGCAGATTGTCTGCTTCTATGCCGACAATATTACCCTCCTGCTGGAATGCCAGGGGCGGATAATCCGGTGAAATCCCCACCTTTAGCGCATCCGCCACCCCCAGGGTAGCGCCAAAGGTGAACAACAGAACCACAATCAAACGACGAAACATGCTTAATCCTTATGCAAATAACAGACTGGAAAGGTCAACAGGGCGACAATGTAACACTGCCCACTACCCCTGGGAAAGTCGCGAGCCATCGGCGGGCCATCAGCGAGCCGGCGGCGTGTCAGGCTGGGCATCCGGGTGCGCCAATTGAAAGGCATGCAGGCTATTACAGTGATCCCATACCGCCATGATTTTCGGATAGGCCGCCATAGAGACTTCAAAGCGCAGGGCATTGTATACCTGCGGAATCAAGCAGGTATCGGCCATACCGGGGGAATCGCCAAAACAGCAGGTTCCGGCATGTGCCTCCAGGGTTTTCTCTATGCCGTCAAAGCCCCGCCATATCCATTGTTCATACCAGGCCTGAACTTCTTCCGCGGATGCACCCAATGGGTTCTGCAGGTAATTGGTGATCGACATATTGTTCAGTGGGTGGGTATCACAAACGATTGAATTCACCGCGCTACGCACCAGGGCGCGCTGCAACGGATCACGCGGCATTAGCGGCGGCTGCGGCTGAATTTCCTCCAACCACTCCAGTATGGCCACCGACTGGCTGATCAACACGCCCTCATCGGTTTCCAGCGCTGGCACCAGCCCCTGGGGGTTTTTCGCCATGTACTCGCCGGACTTCTGTTGGGCTCGCAATAAATTAACCGCAAAATAATCGTAAGTGATTTCTTTCAGGGCGAGGCCAATGCGCACCCTGTAGCTGGCTGAAGAACGGTAGTAGGAATAAAGTCGCACGCAATTATCACCTGTTTTGGAGTATTGGCATATTTCACTACAATGCCGGTGCCATTGCCAGACTAAAGCTGCCAGCCACTGGCTAAAACTGACCTGTTATTGCTAGACTGGCGCGCGCCAAATACAAGGAATCAACCATGCACGAAGTCGTCAAGGAATACTACGGGAAGACCCTCACCGGCAGTGAAGACCTGAAAACTGATGCCTGCTGCACCCCCGATGCCATGCCCGACCATATCAAACCGATACTGGGCAGTATCCACGAAGAGGTCCTGGGCCGCTACTACGGTTGCGGTCTGGTGGTTCCCGAGGCCATAGAGGGGCTGCGCATTCTGGATCTGGGCTGCGGTGCAGGTCGCGACGTTTACGCCCTGGCCGGACTAACCGGCGAAAACGGGTCCGTAGTCGGTGTAGATATGACCACGGAGCAGCTTGAAGTCGCCCGCCGTCACATCCAGTACCATGCCGATGCCTTCGGTTATGGCGCGCCCAACACTGAATTCCTGCAGGGTTATATCGAGCAACTGGACGAACTGGGCCTGCAAGACGACAGTTTTGATCTTATCGTTTCCAACTGCGTGCTGAATCTGTGTCCGGACAAGGCGGCGGTACTGCGCGAGGCTTACCGGCTACTGAAAAGTGGCGGTGAGATGTACTTTTCCGATGTCTATGCCGACCGGCGAATTCCCGCGCACCTGCAGGCTGATCCGGTACTCTACGGCGAATGCCTCAGCGGCGCGCTGTACTGGAGCGACTTTCTTGAGCTGGCTAGAGCCGCAGGCTTCGTCGATGCGCGCCTGGTAGAAGACCGGCCGCTGGGTATAGATAACCAGGCAGTGCAAGACAAAGTCGCCGACATAGGCTTTTACTCCGCCACCTGGCGCCTGTTCAAGGTGCCAGAACTGGAAGCCGGCCAGGAAGACTACGGACAGGTCGCCACCTACCTGGGCACCCTGCCCCGCCACCCTCAACAGTTTGCGCTGGACAAGCATCACCCATTCAGTAGCGGACAGGCCACACCGGTATCCAGCAATACCTTGCAAATAATTGCAAATAGTCGGTTTGCCGCACACTTTGATCTGGATACGGGTAGTGGGACCCATAAAGGGCCTTTCACCACGCATGCCCAGAGCCTACCCTTCGATAGGCAAGCGACACCCGCAGCCACCGGCGGCTGCTGTTAGATGCACGCTGTGCACCAGCAGAAACTCATGCTACCTTTTGCCCTGTGGCCGCAGACATCTGCGAAGTACGGCTGCATCAGGACATTTACTAACCCCAACTACAAGGTCTAACGTTATGCGCACACTATTCAAAACGTTTCTGGTCATGCTTATCGCTGGCCTCCCCATACACGCCACTCACGCTGACGAGTACAGCGATAGCATGGCGGTGTTCAAGAGTGCCGGTGAAAGCGGTGCCTATTTCGACAGTGCCTATGGCTATGCGCTATTCCCCACTGTCGGCAAAGGCGGCATCGGCATTGGCGGCGCCCATGGCAAGGGTAAGGTCTACAGCCAGGGAACCCCAATAGGCAAAACCACGATGAACCAGCTCACCATTGGACTGCAACTCGGTGGACAGGCCTACAGTCAGATCATCTTTTTTGAAGATGCCACCTCTCTGGAGCAATTCACCTCGGGTAACTTTGAATTCAGCGCTCAAGCAACCGCGGTGGCAATTACCGCTGGCGTATCTGCCGAGGCCAACACCGGTGGCGGCACCGCAGCAGGAGCCAGCGGCGGGAAGAACGATGCCAGTACTACCTCCGGCGGCTACCGCAAGGGTATGGCGATCTTCACCGTGGCGAAAGGCGGTCTGATGTACGAGGCCTCCCTGGGCGGCCAGAAATTCAGCTACGAAGCCTTGTAATTTCGCCTACGCATTAACCCACTTCTGACCTCAGGGCTGCCGCTCCCGGCAGCCCTGACCCTGCTAACTGCCACCCCACTACCGCCGGGCACTCAGGGCTCAAGCGGAGGAATATCCACCCCCACAGCGGCGAGTTCGCGCAGCACATGTTCGGAAAACAATCGCGCGCGCACGCTGATACGTTGTGCAGTGTCGGTCACCAGGTAATGTGACTGGCTGGCCTCAACCGTATGTTCGGATAAAGTCACCAGGTTTCCGTTGCGTAAGTCATTCCCCACCTCAATGCGATCGGCCAGGCCGATACCGCAGCCCTCGCGCACCGCACTGAGCACCTGAAAAGCGTCTTGCAGGTACAGGTTGTGTGACGCGTTACTAACATCCATTGAGTGCAGAGCAAGCCAGCGCTGCCAGCGCCCGTGCTGATCGTGCACCAACGGATAGCGCAGTAAATCCGCGGGAGAACTTATGCTGTCACCATCTGCCAGCAGACCGGGGCTGCACACGGGAAAGTAACGCTCACGAAACAGTGGGCGCAACAGTCGCTGGGGTGCAGTCGGCTCACCGAAACAAATCGCCACACTCACCTCTGCCGGCAATTCTTTTTGCCAGGGTTCGATATTCAACAGGCGCAGCTCTATCTCTGGATATTTGCGACCAAAATCACGCATCATGCCCAGTAGCCATCCGGTGCTGATGGAGGGTGTGGCTGCTACTACCAATGTTCCCGCCACTGCTTCGGGATCCAGGTACAGGGTACCCTCGGTCATTCTATTGAGCGCATCACTCACGGTTCCCTGCAGGCGACGTCCGGCGGCAGTCAGGGCCAGGCGGTTGTGACTGCGATCAAACAGCTCCACCCCCAGTACCTGCTCCAGATGGCGCACCTGCCGGGACACAGCACCGTGGGTAACGCCTAATTCCTGTGCCGCCCTACCCAAATGGCAGTAGCGGCCTGCGACTTCAAAAGCGCGCAATGCATTCAGCGGTAAGTTACGGCGGGACAGGGGCATATTTCACCTCAATCATCTGTCTGTGAGTTTTTCTCACATATATCGTGTGAATATATCGATTGTCGTGAGATATACAAGCGATAAACTGACACTCTTCTCTATTTGCCAGGACTTAGATGCCATGACATTTACGCTTCAGGATCCATCCCTGCTCAGGGCTCAAGCTTATATTGATGGCCAATGGCAGGATGCCGATAGCGGTTCGCACTTCGCCGTGTATAACCCAGCTAGTATGAGCACCATTGCACAGCTGGCCGACCTGGGTGCCACTGAAACTACGCGAGCTATTACCGCCGCTGAGACTGCCCTGGTGGACTGGCGCGAGCGCAGCGCAAAGGAACGCAGCCAGTACCTGCGTCGCTGGTACGAGCTGATCATGGAACACCAGGAAGACCTGGCACTGATCATGAGCGCAGAACAAGGCAAGGTGCTGGAAGAGTCGCGACAGGAAGTAGCTTATGGCGCATCCTTTATCGAGTGGTTTGCAGAGGAAGCCAAGCGCATCTATGGCGATGTTTTACCTGGCGCCGCCGATCGACGCCTGCTGGTCACCAAACACCCGGTGGGCGTAGTGGCGGCGATTACCCCCTGGAACTTCCCCAACGCGATGATTACACGCAAGGCAGGTCCCGCCCTGGCGGCAGGGTGTACCATCGTGATTAAGCCCGCCGCCGAGACACCTTTGTCAGCACTGGCGCTTGCGGAGCTGGCGGATCGTGCCGGCATTCCAGCCGGCGTGATCAACGTCGTTACCGGCCAGGATGCTCGCGCTATCGGCCAGGCCCTGACCGACAGTCCCGCGGTGCGCAAACTGACCTTTACCGGGTCTACACCGGTCGGCAAACAGCTACTGCGGCAGAGTGCCGATACGGTAAAGAAAGTATCCATGGAGCTGGGCGGTAACGCGCCGATCATTGTCTTTGCAGATGCCGACCTGGACCAGGCCGTCGCAGGCGCGCTGGCCTCCAAGTATCGCAACGCGGGACAGACCTGTATCTGCGCCAACAGGATACTGGTGCAAAGCAGCATCCACGATGCGTTTATCGACAAGTTCGTCGCCGCGGTCGCAAAATTGGAACTGGGTGACGGCCTGAGTGACAGCAGCACGTTGGGGCCTATGATCAGCCCGCGTGCAGCCACCAACGTTGAGAACATGGTCGCCGACGCGGTGGCCAATGGGGCCGCAGTGGCACTGGGCGGTGAGCGCGCCCTGGCGTTGGGCGAATGTTTTTACCCGGCGACAATACTGAGCAACGTGAGCAGTGACATGCGCGTATTCCGCGAAGAGATCTTCGGCCCGGTAGCCCCGGTGTTTCGCTTCGAGGATGAGGCACAGGCCATCGCCATGGCCAACGATACCGAATTCGGCCTGGCGGCCTATATCTATACCCAGGACATGGCCAGGATATGGCGCGTCAGCGAGCGCATCGAGTACGGCATGGTAGGTGTTAACGAGGTGGGCATTACCTCCGAGATCATCCCCTTTGGTGGCATGAAAGAGTCCGGACTGGGTCGCGAGGGTTCCAAATATGGCATCGAGGACTATATTGAAACCAAGTATATCTGTATCGGCGGCCTGGGCGCCTGAGTCAGCACCATAAAAAATAAGGAGAGCATTATGTCGGCAGTGATTTATCCCACCACCAATTTGAAGGCCACCGAGCAAATGGTCATAGAGCGCGGTGAGGGCGTGTATGTCTACGACAATCAAGGCAAGCAATACCTCGAAGCCCTGTCTGGTCTGTGGTGTACAGGCCTGGGCTATGGCAATCGGGAATTGATCGACTGCATCAGTGAACAATTGGAGAAGCTGTCCTTCACTCATATGTTCGGTGGCAAAACCCACCAGCCGGGCATTGACCTGGCTGACAAACTCGCGGCCATGGTTCCGGTAAAAGACGCCAAAGTGTTTTTCGGGAACTCCGGCTCCGATGCCAACGATTCTCACATGAAGTTACTGCGCTATTACTTCAACGCCATCGGCAGACCGGAGAAGCGCAAGATTATTACCCGCGAGCGGGCCTACCATGGCGTTACCGTTGCCGCCGGTTCCCTGACCAGCCTGCCGGCCACCCTGGCCCACTTTGATGCCCCACTGGATGCGCTGGGCATACTGCGTACCGACCACCCCCACTACTACCGTGGGGCCCAGGGCGACGAAAGTGAAACGCAATTCGTCGCACGCATCTGCAACAACCTGGAGCAGTTGATCCTGCGCGAGGGCCCGGAAACCATCGCCGCGTTTATCGCCGAGCCCATCACCGGAGCCAGTGGCGTTATCGTGCCGCCGGCGGGTTACTACGAAAACGTACAGGCGCTACTTAACAAGTACGACATCCTGTTCTGGGCAGACGAGGTGATCACCGGCTTCGGGCGCACCGGCAACTTGTTCGGATGCGAAACCGTCAACATCCAGCAACCGGACCAGATGACCTTTGCCAAACAACTGTCATCGGCGTACTACCCGATCAGTGCCTCGATCATTCGCGGCGACATGTACGAGGCAATGATTGAGCCCAGCGCCGAAGTGGGTGTGTTCGGCCATGGTTACACCTATTCCGGACATCCTGTTGCCTGCGCTGCGGCACTAAAGACGCTGGAAATTTACCAGCGCGACGGCCTCTATGATAATGCGGCAACCCAGGGCGAATACCTGCAACAGCGCTTTGCCCAGTTAAGCAACATGGAACACGTGGGTGAAGCGCGCGGAGCAGGTTTGATTGCCGCAGTGGAACTGGTAGAGGACAAGGCCAGCAAAACGCCCGCAGTGGACATGGCCAAGCGCGCTACACAGCTGTGTCAGGACAACGGGCTGATTGTGCGTAACGTGGCGGGAAATGCCTTAGCCGTGTGTCCACCATTGATCATCAACCGGCAGCAAATTGATGAAATAGTCGACAAACTCAAACTGGCAATCGAGCAGGCCGCCTGACTTCAGCTGCTTCCGGCAGAGCTGCCGAGAGTCTGTTCAAGCGACCTCACAGGCACTGCTAGGCAGACCGCGACAGACTCTGCAGCAGCTTGGTCAATTCAACTGGCTTGAGCTGTTCCAGTGGCTGTGCCAGCAAGCATTCGATGCGCGCACTGATCGTTGCCATGACCTGGGCAAATGCTTTATCCCGCTCCTGTGCAGAACCTTCGAGGTGTGATGGATCCGGCAGGCCCCAGTGCACCTTTATGGCGTCATCCAACCACAAGGGACAGGGCTCCTGGGCGGCACTGTCGCACACGGTGATCACTACATCGGGAACATAATCACCCAACTCATCCATGCCCTGGCTGTGCAAATCCTCGGTTGCATAGCCCGCCTGCTCCAGGTAATGCAAGGTCAGCGGGTGAATTCGTCCGGCAGGAGCACTACCCGCGCTGGCCGCCTGCAGGCGACCCTGCGCCAGCGTACGGGTGATCACCTCTGCCAGCACACTGCGGCAGGCGTTGTGGGTACAAACAAAAAGAAAGCGCATGTCAGGCATACTCAGATAGTGGAACAGACATGCAGTATCGCCGCGGCATGTTACAGAACAAAGTCTTTTCCCCGACAATACAAATTCAGACGCGTAATACTCGCACTTTGCGGCTCAAGCTGGAACAGGGCGACGCCCTTGCTGCAGCGATTGTCACGGGTGTAGCTATAGCTTGCGCTCACCGTGTTACCCGCAGCCAGCATTTTACCCAGACTGAATTGACCGCCCGCAGTAAGCAATTGCAACAGTGAAATTTGTTCGTCCAGCGAAGGCAATGCAACCTGCATATCTGCAGCGCTGCACAACCCTTGTAACGCGTCGATATCCGCGTCATTGCAGGAGCGAAAAAACGCCTGCACCTGCTGTTTTCCCGTATCACCAATGCCGGAAGCACCCTGCATAAAGCCGCGCAAGCCACCCAACCCCAGATAGCGCAATATACGCACTGTAGAGCGCATACTCGCAGCCAGGCTGGCCAGGCCATAGGCCATCTGCTGCTTGGCGATAGCACGCATTTCCCAGTGCGCTGCCAGTCGCGCAATTTTCAGTTCACCCTGCTCATCGCACAATTCATACAGCAGGTGCATGGGCGTCTGCACCACGACTCGCGGTGACATGCGTATCTCCATGGTGAGGTCACGCATGACCTGCAGGCCGCAAACGAAATCTTGTTCCACATGAAAGCGGATGTCGTTAGGGGCGATGAAGGTATCGTAGAAGCGCGACAGTGGCTCCAACGCGTGCCCATCCCGAGGGTCCGGCACATGCGGCAGCGAGCCTACGGGGTCTTCCACTGAGTAGTTTCTGGCGAACATATCCAGCCAGGCCTGCTTGTCATGCGCCGCCACCGCAGCGGGTGAGCGCTCTACCAGGGCCAGGCAGTCTTCACGCGTATACATCAGTTTAAGGGCGCATAAACTGGCCACCGTCCACATTCATGATATGTCCGGTAATCCAGCTGGCCTCGTCTGAAAGTAGAAACAGCGCGGCTTCGGCCATATCCTGCGGCTGGCCCAGGCGTTTGATGGGGATGTTCTTGATCATTTCCCTGGCATAGTCGCCTGCCATTTTCTCCAGGGCCCCCGTATCCGTCGGACCGGGCGCGATGGCATTTATGCGAATTTTTCGCCAGCCCAGTTCATTGGCCAGGGAATTGGTAATGCCATTGACGGTAAGCTTGGCCACCCCGTAGAAGCCGGTGCTCATCCAGGCCGCCGTGGAAGACTGATTGACGATGGCGCCACCGCCGCCTGCGGTCATCTGCTCGACCACCGCGCGGGTCATAATAAGGCAGCCGTGGGCGTTAACGCGCATGAACTTATCCAGGTAGTCCATATCCACGTTCAGGTAACCCTCAATCTTCATATCGCCAAAAATTGCCGCGTTGTTGATCAGGTAATTGATAGCGCCAAATTTCTCCATGGTGGCATCGGCACAGGCCTGCGCTGAAGCTTCACTACCGACGTCGGTAGGCACAAACAGGGCACTACCACCGGATGCATTAATCTCGTTGGCAACCCGCTGACCACCCTCCTCGTTCAACTCCGCTATGACCACATGCATGCCGCGCTCGGCGCAGGCTTTTGCGTAGCCCTCGCCAATGCCGCCACCCGCGCCGGTGACAATGATCGTTTTTCCGCTAAAGTCCATATTGTATTACTCCTACAGGGATACTTTGGGTGTGGGTATATTCGGGCGAATTTCCAGCAGGTCTACTGCAACGCCAGGTGGCTGCAGCAACGAGTAGGCAACCGCGTCCGCCACATTGGCAACCTCCATTCCGGTATCCATGTAAGTACCGCTGTCGTGCCAGGCATCGAGTCCCGCTTTGAACGGCTGCGCCTCCCAACCATCGGCAAAACTGGTCCACGCTCCCCCAGGGCGCACACAGGTCACACCGATTCCGTCAGGCTGCAGCTCCAGCCTCAAATCACGGGTAAAACGCTCAACAGCGGCCTTAGTCGCCGCGTAAATCGACAGGTGGCTCATCTCATCGTAGTGCCACGCCGATGCGGAGGAAATATTGATGATGCGCGGGTTCTGCGCGCCGCGCAGCAGCGGGATGACTGCCTGGCAAGCAAATACCGTCCCCAGGAAATTGGTGTTTACCTGCAGCAGCACTTCCTCCTCCACCAGGTTCTCCACCGCATTGGGTCTGGCCATGCCCGCATTATTCACCAGCCCGTCCAGTCGTGTGAAATGGTTCTTGATCGCGGTGAAGGCTGCCTGCAGACCCTGCTTGTGTGCCACATCTGTAGCAACTGCGAAAGCGTGATCGCTGCCAATTTCCGCCACCGCTGCATCGAGTCCCGACTGGTTACGACTGACCAGCCCCACCCTGGCACCCTGCTCTACCAGCGCTTTGGCAATGGCCAGACCGAAACCCCTGGAGCCCCCGGTCACGATATACACTTTATCCTGCATCATTGTGCTCATACGGCAATCGCTATGGTTTTGGTTTCCAGGTATTCCTCAAAGCCCTCAGGCCCCATCTCACGGCCTATACCACTTTGCTTATAACCACCAAATGGCGCGTCCGCAGCATAAAAATTTCCACCATTCACGTTGATTGTGCCCGCGCGTATGCGCCTTGCCACTGCCAGCGCGCGCTCCTCACTGGCTGACCAGACACTCCCTGACAGACCGAAGTCGGAGTCATTGGCAATGCGCACCGCTTCTTCCTCATCGTCGTAGGCAATCACCGCCAGTACCGGCCCGAATATTTCTTCGCGCGCAATGGTCATATCATTAGTGACGTCCATGAAGACGGTAGGCTCTACATAATAGCCCTTGTCCAGATGAGCGGGTGTGCTTCCGCCCAGCAGCAGACGCGCGCCCTCTTGCTTACCCGTTTCTATATATTCCAGCACCCGCTCGCGCTGCCTGGCATTCACCTGCGGCCCCATAATCTGGCTATCCGAGTCAGGATCGCCATAGGCGATAAAACCAAAATAGGTGGTCAGTAAAGCCTCTACTTCTGCTTGCCTGGCGCGCGGAATAAGTAAACGGGTATTCAAGGCACAGCCCTGGCCTGCATGAAAGCAAACCGCCAGGCAACTCAACAGGCTGGCACCCAGATCGGCGTCGTCCAGCATAATATTGGCGGACTTACCGCCCAGCTCCAGGAACACTTTCTTTACCGTCTGCGCGGCGCGCGCCATGATGTGCTTACCCACGGCGGTACTGCCAGTGAAAGACACCATGTCAATCCGTGGATCTGCGACCAGCTGATCACCCACCTCGGCGGGGTCAGACGCACTAATGACATTGAATACACCCGGCGGTATATCCGTGTGTTGGCTTATCACCCGCCCCAGCATGGTGGCCGACCAGGGAGTGTCGGGGGCCGCTTTCAGCACTACGCTACAACCCGCCGCCAGGGCCGGCACACACTTGGCCAGGTTGATCTGTAAAGGCACATTCCACGGGGTTACGCAGGCCACAACGCCGATGGCCTCTTTCTCCACCAGGCGCCGGCTTTTCCCTCCCATCATTTCTGCGATACCTATATCCCGGCTCCACTGAAATTCAGGCAGGGTTTTTAGTGTGTAGTCGATGAAACCGATTGGGATTTCGCAGTGCGGCCCCATGGCACCACAAATCCCCAGCGGCGCTCCGGTCTCCGCCGCTATCTGCCGTTTGAGTTCACTCTCCACTGCGCGCAGACCCCGCTGCAACTGCTGCAGACACTTAAGCCGCAGTGCGTGATTGGTAGACCAATCAGTGGTATCGAAAGCGCGCCGGGCGGCGGCAATCGCGCGCTCCATATCTTCAGGGCCGGCGTCTGCCACTTGACCGATAACGGCCTCTGTGGCCGGGTTGATATTGGCATAGGTTTTACCAGAGGCAGCTGCAACCAGTTCCCCATCGATAAACAAATGATTTTCGGGATTCACTGCATAGTCTCCTGTTAACTCGCGGGCCGGGATTCGTCCCTTGCCAGAAACACATCTTCAATGCGATCACGCACGTACTCGGCAGTAGGCATGAGCACCCCCTTATCCGCAGCGGTCGCCAGCGCACAATCCAGGTCCTTGCGGCCCAGGCGCCCCATCACGCCAAAAAACTGCTCCATCTCCTGTGCACTGCAGGTTTGCGCAAGGGAATTGCGCCCAGTAACGAACATGTGCATTTGCTCATTCACCACGCCGTTGGACAAGCCCACGTCGCGCAGTACATCCACCGATAGCCCACAGGCCTCGGCCATGCGCGTAGCTTCAGCCATCGCCACGAATTCGGTGTACTGAATGAAGTTATTGCACAGTTTCAGCGCAATGCCTGCACCCAGCTCACCTGCGTGCACTATTTTCTCCGCGGAAGTCGAGAATACCGGCGAGGCTGCGCTCAGCGCCTCCTCACTGCCACCGACCAGGTAACACAAAGTACCGCTTTCTGCTTTATGCGCACCACCGGTAATAGGTGCATCGATCAGGCAGAGTCCTTTTTGTTCGGCATCTGCCGCCCACTGCAACAGACTGGACTGGGTTACCGTACTGTGGATGGCTATCAGGGTGTCCGCAACGGCGTGGGCAAAAACCCCATCATCACCGTACAGCAGGCCAGCCACCTGCTCATCATCGCGCACACAGATTCCAATGTGCGTGCAAGCTGCCGCCAGCTGTGCCATCGAGGCACAAGCAACAGCGCCCGCGGCGGCCAGTTCGTCCACTGCAGGCTGGTAAAGGTCATAGACATAGGCATTAAAATCCGCGCCTATCAGCCGCTTTGCCGATGGCTTGCCAATATTGCCAAGCCCTATATAACCCACATTGCGCTTGCCACTCATCCCGCTCTCCCAGTCGTGCGAAAGTACAGTTTATGCACTGCCAAAACATTCTGTCAAGACTAATTGACTATTAGTCAAGTCGTATTTACTATATCGCTATGAGCCGTTCTTTTGCTACAACATCAGGCCAGCCTGACGTCTGGCAACGCTACCGGGGTAACTTTTCCCGACACCTGCTGGGCGTGGCCCGCCACCTGCAGACCCAGAGCATGCATGCACTGCAGCAGGAATGTGGGCACCGCAACCTGCGCCTGGGCTTTGCGCCCTACATTACCCTGATTGGCACCCGAGGCATGCGCCTGACCGAACTGGCAACCGTACTGGGGATTTCGCGACAGGCTTGCAACCAGGCGGCCAACCAGGTTGAAAACGCCGGTTATATCATGCGCAAGTCCGATCCTCTCGATGGCCGGGCCAAACTACTGGTACTGACAGCGCAGGGTATGCGGCTGCGCGAGGATGGCAGGCGCATCGCTGCAGGATTAGATGCACAATTTCTGGCGATCGTTGGTGAGCACCCCCTGGCGGATGCCACCAGGACGCTGGAAAAAATTTACCGGGGCCTGGCTCTGGGAACGTCACACCCGAAAACCGCCGCTGGCCCAGTAGCATCTATGGGCGAACTGCTGCCCCGCCTGACTGACTATGTACTGGGACGACTGATGGAACTCACCAGGGTGCAGGGCCACCACGGACTGAAACTCTCTTTCGGACAGGTGTTAACCCTGATTGGACCTTCCGGGGGCAGGATTCAGGAAATAGCCGCCATCCAGGACGTGAGCAAGCAGGCGATCAGTGCCATCGCCACAGAACTGGAATTATTGGGCTATCTACGCCGCGAAGCCGACCCGGAAGATGCGCGCCAACTGGTGCTGTTATTTACCGATCGCGGCAGGACATTAATCGCTGACTCGGTAGAGAGCGTAGACCAGTTGCAAGCCGAGTTTTCCTCTATCGCCGGCAAGGCAGCGCTGCAACGACTGTGCGCAACACTGCAAAACCTTTACAGCGCACTGCAGTTGGAGCGCGAGATTTTTGAACACAATGCAAGCGTCGATCTTGGCTTGCTGGCAAAACAACTGCAGCAGCAATTGGGCACTGAGGGCAGCCAGGCCCTGGGACAGCTACTGCTGCTCACATCAAAGGTAAAACTGTGACTGCTGACTGGATAATCTCCCTTTGGGAGCACTACAACTTACTGGGTTCGGCGCTGGCCCTGGCGGCTATCGCTGCCTTGTCAAAGGCCGGCAAATGGCTGGTGTTCAAGCACCCCGCTCTGGCCCAGATGCGACAGCTCAACCGCGACGAGGATAAAGAAAAGTGGGCACAGGAGAAATACCCACCCGTGGTAAAGGCCAATCAAAAAGTGGGGGCCTGGTGCAACGGCATCTTCTTTTTGCTGCTACTGCCTTTTTGCATCACCCTCGCTCCCCAATCGGTAGGCAAGGTTCTTCTGGATATCTTTATCATCCTGATGTTCTACGATTTTTTCTATTACCTGGCACACCGCTTCTGGTTCCACGGCAATGGTGCAATGCGCAAGATACACGCGGTACACCACCAGGCGCGTAACCCTACCTATCTCGACGCGCACTATGTGCACCCAAAAGAAACTTTCGTGGGCCTTGCGCTGTACATGGGCTCGACCATAGTACTTGCGCTATTCATGGGTCCGTTTCATCTGGTCACCATCGTGACGACATTCTTTATTTTTTTCCAGATCAACCAGATCAACCACACTTTCGTAGACCTGCCCTATTTCCCATTCAAAACACTGAGCTGGATTACCGCCAAGCACCACGTGCACCACGAGAATATGCACAAGGGTAATTACGCGACTATCACCCTGTTCTACGACAAACTGTTTGGCACCCTGGACTAGACAACACCGGAGATAACATTATGGACGACCAACAACGCCGCGCTCGCGGGGAAGAAATGATCAAGGAAGTGTACGCGGGTGATGTGGTTGTTCCACCGCAGGGATATGCCTTCACCGATGTAATGCTCAAGCAGCTATTTGCCGAATTGTGGACACGCGACACACTGTCCATGCGCGACAAACGCATCCTTCTTTTGGGTATCATTGCTGAAAAAGGCGAACCCACCACATTTAAAATCCAGGTCAAAGCCTCGCTGAAACGCGGCGAAATGAACCCGGAGGAAGCTCGCGAACTACTGCTGTTCGTCGCTCAATATTCAGGCTACCCGCGGGCTGCCGCCATGCTGGGACCGACGGAAGAAGCCATTGCCGAGTTCCACAGCGATACCGCGCAAGATGCAACACCTGACACCTGATCCACAGCCGCCTGGTACATCAGGTTAAAGCTTGGCCTAAGCTGTGCCGCTACTGCTAGAATCAAGCACAGTCACGCATTAGCTCGACCACGGAATCAGCCACTTGCTGCAACAACACAAAAAAGCCCTCGTGTGGGCACTGTTGATCGCCCTATACCTGCGCTTCGGCTTGCCGCTGACCGCTGTGGGCTTTTACGAACTGTATCACCTGACCCAGTTCGACCCCTTGTACTGGGGTTATGGAATATTCAAGGCTTCGGGCTATTATTTCAGTGTCTGGCCCTACCAGAGTTTGAGCTGCATAGCGGTTGCCGTTCTGATTATTGGTGCCGCCTACCTGCTCAGCAGAAGACGCCAGGCCAGGGAGACGCTCAAATGAACCGCAGGGAACTATTGCAGTGCGCAGCCATTCTGGTCAGCGGGGTGAGCGTCAGTCGGCTGGGGTTTTCACTCAGCGATGAGCAATGGACCTACCTGGCCAATGCACCGGACTATATCGCCCGCACGCCCGCCTACCTGAGCCCCTCGCAGCGCGAGATTATCGCGGTGATCGCAGACATCATCATTCCAGAAACGGATACCCCGGGAGCAATTGCGGCTGGCGTACCCCGCTATATCGAACTAATGGCCGCTGATTGGCTTAATGACCAGGAACGGGGGATTTTCGATGCCGGAGTGGCCTACATGGAAACCGCTATCCCTGAGGAATATGGCCTGCCGTTTGTGCAACTGAACCCGCCACAGCAACTACAGATACTGGAAGCCATGGAGGCCCAGGCCAGTGATTCGTCGTGGTATGAACTGGGCAATGTACAGCGTGACTTTGTCAGTGACGCGCCGTTTATCTGCCAGATGAAGGAACTCACCATCTGGGGATTTTTCACATCTGAGGTGGGCGTAACCCAGGTATTGCAATATGACCCCATGCCCATGCACTTTGATGGCGACACCCCACTGGGCCCTGATGATAGCTCAAGCCCCGAGTTCCTTATTTGATGGCCACAGGCACTGACCCCATGATCGCAGCACAGCACATCGACTTCGACGCCATCGTCATCGGCTCCGGTATCACCGGGGGCTGGGCCGCCAAGGAACTCACTGAGAAAGGCCTGAGAGTCCTGGTATTGGATCGCGGTAAAAACATTCGCCATGGTACCGACTACCTGGGCGAGCACGCTCCCGACTGGAAGGCCCCCTTCCAGGACAAGCCGGACCGGGAACTGTTCGCCCGCGAGTATCCGCTACAGAGCAAGAACTACGCTTTTAGTGAGTTCAATCGCCAGTTCTGGAACAACGATCGAGACAATCCCTACATCAGCAACCCGGAGAAACCTTTCGAATGGTTCCGCGCCGACGCTGTGGGTGGCCGATCACTACTGTGGGGTCGGCAGTCTTACCGCTGGAGTGAACAGGACTTCAAGTCCAACTCCGATGACGGTAACGGTATCCCCTGGCCCATCGGCTACACAGATCTGGCCCCCTGGTACAGCCATGTGGAGAAATTTGCCGGCATCAGTGGACAAGCGGAAGGTTGGCCGGAACTTCCAGATAGTGAATTCCTTCCCCCTATGAACAGCTTCGCTCTGGAGCGGACTATCAAGCAGCGACTGGCGAAAAAGGCGCCTGATCTGCGCATGACCATAGGGCGCAGCGCCGTCCTCACCAGGGATCACAATGGGCGCAGCGCTTGCCATTACTGCGGCCCCTGCCACCGCGGCTGCTCCACTGGCAGCTATTTCAGCTCCCAAAGCGCAACCCTCCCCGCTGCCCGCGCCACCGGTAACCTGACATTGAAATCCGATGCTGTAGTAGAACGACTGATCTACGACGAGCAAAGCGGTAAAATCACTGCGGTGCAGGTTATCGACGCGAACAGCGGTGAGCGGCACAGTTACAGCGCGCGCCTGTTCTTTCTGTGCGCCTCGACGGTGGCCACTACCCAGCTGCTGCTTAACTCTGGCAGTGACAAGTTCCCCAATGGCCTTGCCAACCACAGCGGCGCCCTGGGACAGCATTTGATGGATCATCTGGAATCAACGCCTGTTGTCGGCATTTTTCTCGACGACATGGATCGCTACTACTTTGGTAATCGCCCTAACGGCAGCTATATACCGCGCTTTCGCAACCTTCCGGGACAAGACGCAGACAGCGAGTTTCTGCGCGGCTATGGTTTCCAGGCCAATGTCCTGCGCGCTAACTGGAAAATGGCGTATAACCAGAAAGGCTTTGGTGCCGACCTGAAAGATGCGCTGCGCAAGCCGGGCTTCTGGATCTGGGCGCTGACCGGCTTTGGCGAATGCCTGCCGCGACCTTCTAACCGTATAGCCCTGGACCACAGTAAGCTCGACCGCTTCGGCATTCCCCAGGTCAGCATAGAATTTGACTGGAGTGACAACGAACAGGCCATGTGGAAAGACATGAACCAACAATCGGCGCGCATTATGAAAGCTGCGGGAGCGGTTTTCTACCAGGGAATGGGTGATACAAACACTGCCATAGGCGGCGGCGCTATTCACGAAATGGGGACAGCACGCATGGGCAATGACCCTGCTCAGTCTGTGCTGAACGCCCACAACCAGGCTCACGATGTAGCCAACCTGTTTGTGACTGACGGCTCCTGCATGACGTCCTCGTCCTGCGTTAACCCGTCTCTCACCTATATGGCTCTCACCGCCAGGGCTTGCGACTACGCCAGTAAGCAACTGGCAGCCGGCGCCATCTAACTGCTAATGTCCAATCCGCGCTGCGCTTAGCGCCCTATACAATCACACCTGAGAGAATATAGATGGCCTCTGCTTTGCTGCTGCAATATCTCGAGGAACTGGCCCACAACGCCGCAGCTGCCCCGGCACTGGATCTGGCCTGCGGGAATGGCCGCAACGGGCTGGCACTCATCGCCGCCGGCATGCCGGTGGTATTCGCCGATAGGGATGTCACAAAGATCGAGGGTATCGAGCAAGAACTTCGCGCCGCGGCCTACCGCAACCATGCCCACCTGGCAGAGCTTTGGAGCATTGATTTTGAGCAGCCAGGGTCACGTCCTTTGCACGACAAGTCTTATTCTGCCATTCTCGTTTTCCGCTACTTGCATCGCCCACTGCTACCGGCTATCAAACAGGCAGTTTGCCCGGGCGGGCTGGTCATCTATGAAACATTTACCGTGGACCAGGCGGAACTGGGGCGACCGAAAAATCCTGATTATTTGCTACAACACGGTGAGCTCGAAGCCTGTTTCAAAGATTGGAAGATATTGCACAATTTTGACGGCATAGTAGAGAACGACAAGTTGCAGCAGCATCAGGCGCTGGCACAAATTGTAGCGCGACGGCCCCTGTCCTGATAGATTCGCCTGCGCTGCTAGTTCGTTGATTGGCGCAGATAGCAAAAACCTAATTCGTAAACCACAAGGATAAACAGATGATCCAGTTCAGCGCGGCGTCCATGGAATTGCAAGCCAGGCTACAAGCCTTCATGGATGAGCACATCATTCCCAATGAGCATGCCTATGCGGCACAAGTCGCAGCCGCTGCCAGTCGTTTCGAGTCTATGCCACTGATGGAAGAGCTCAAGCACAAGGCGCGTGAAGCTGGTCTGTGGAACCTGTTTGTTGCCCCCGCGCACGCTGAGTTCTGTGATCACGACGGACTGACAAATCTCGACTATGCCCCACTGGCGGAGATTATGGGGCGGGTGCTCTGGTCCCCGGAGGTTTTTAACTGTAACGCCCCGGACACCGGCAACATGGAAGTTTTTATGAAGTACGGCACGGCGGAACAACAGGCGCAATGGCTAACGCCGTTACTTAACGGTGAAATACGCTCCTCCTATGCCATGACCGAACCACAGGTAGCCTCCTCCGACGCCACCAATATCGAGCTCAGCATCGTGCGCGACGGCAATGAATGGGTACTGAATGGGCGCAAATGGTTCATTACCGGCGCCATGTATGAGCGCTGCCAGATCCTCATCGTCATGGGCAAGTCCGACCCGGACAACCCCAATCGCCACAAACAGCAATCCCAGATTCTGGTGCCCAAGGACACCCCCGGGCTGGAAATGGTCAGGCCACTGACCACACTGGGCTACGATGATGCGCCTATCGGGCACGCTGAAATTTTCTTCAATGATGTACGTGTACCGCTGGAGAATGTACTACTGGGTGAGGGCCGTGGCTTCGAAATCGCCCAGGGTCGACTGGGCCCGGGCCGCATACATCATTGCATGCGTCTGATCGGGGCTGCGCAACGCTCGCTGGAGCTAGCCTGCCATCGTGTAAGCACCCGTACCACCTTCGGCCGCGAGCTGAGTCAGCACCAGTCCGTACGCGAAGACATCGCTAAATGTTTCTCTGAGATCGAGATGGCTCGTTTACTGGTGCTGAAGACCTGCTACCAGATGGATCAACTGGGTGCCAAGGGTGCCCTGGACATGATCGCAGCAAGTAAAACCAGCGTGCCGCTGATGGTGCAGAATATTATCGACCGGTGTATGCAAATGCACGGTGCGGGAGGCCTCACCGAAGACTACTGCATGGCAGAGGCTTTCAACTACGCTCGCTGGTGTCGCCAGGCAGATGGCCCCGACCAGGTGCACCAGATGGCACTGGGAAAGTTGATCATCAATCGCTATAACCAGGAACAGGGCTAGCTGAGGCCTTCCACCGGCAGCGCTGCGCCGTGAATATCGGCGGCCATGTTGCTGGCCAGGAAGGCTATGACCCCGGCAAGACTGGCGGGCGCTACCCAGCGGGAAAAGTCCTCGTCAGGCATTGCCTCGCGGTTGGCGGGGGTATCGATAATACTGGGCAAAACACAATTAACATTGATGCCCCCTTCCCGCAGTTCTTCAGACATGGTTTCGGTGAGGCGAATGACCACGCTTTTAGAGGCCACGTAAGCCCCCATATTTGCCGCACCGCGTAAACCTGCCCGGGCGGCAATGTTGACGATTTTGCCCGCTCCAGCCTCCAGCATACCCGGCACCACAGCGCTGGCCATATTCAGTACAGAACCAGCATTCAAATCGTGCATAAGGCGCCAGGTAGCAGCAGATGTTTCATGCACCGCCTCACCCATAGCAAAGCCACCGGCGACGTTGACCAATACATCTATGGCGCCATGCTCTTCACGTACCCGTGACACTGCCGCGCTACAACTGGCACTGTCAAAGAGATCACAAGGAATGATTCCCGAGCGCTCCACAATGTCCAGGCCCACCACGTTCGCCCCCAGGGTTTCAAAGGCCGCGACAACCGCACCGCCCAGTGCGCCAGCTGCGCCAGTGACCACTACCAGCTTACTTTGCAAATCCATCATGGCTGCTATCAGCTCCCTCTAAGTCAATCATTCATGTATCAATCCACAGTGGACTATATCCGCTGCAAACCACCTTCGCCAAGTCAATTGACTACTGTTTGTCTAACCTCCAAGCCAGAGCAGCGCATGCCTGCCGCGCGCATCGCTGGCCACACCCCGATGAATATGCTTTACTGCGGCGCAAGGGTCATGCGGCCCGAATTTTGACTCTATATGATCGGAGAATTATATGTTTACCCGCCCAGCTTTCAGTTTCCTGATGGTGTTGTCCCTGGCCCTGATAACGGCCTGTAGTAGCAGCACTCCCTATACACCGGTGGCCGCGCAGCCCGTAGCAATTGATACCACTGCTTTTGCACCGAAAGTAGATTCGTTTGTGGTGTTACTGGATATCTCGTCTTCCATGAAAGACGATTACCAGGACCGCCCCAAGCAACACATCGCCCAGGACCTTGTGGCCAGCTTCAACAGCACCGTACCGCCACTTGAATTCGATGCCGGTTTGGTCACCTTCGGCAAGGGCACCGGCAGATGCTTTGGCCAGGGCGATGCCACGACAGCCTACGGCATGAGCAACTTTAACGCCGCCGACTTCGCTCAGGCCCTGGGTGCCATTGAGTGCGCCGGTGGTACCACGCCGATGTCTGATGGCGTTGACGCCACCACCGAACTGCTTGCCGGACAAAGTGGCTCCATAGCCGTTGTTATCGTCAGTGACTTCCAGTGGGTAAGTAGCTCAGCTGTCAACGCGGCTGTCACAAAACTGAAGGCCCAACATGGCGATAACGTGTGTGTGCACACGGTCAAGGTTGGCGACAATACCACCGGAGATGCACTGATCGCCGAAATTACCGATGTCGCCGGCTGCGATAGCGCTGTAACCGGCGCTGATATCGCCGCTGCCGGCACTATGGCCAGCTACGTCACCGACACTTTGTTAGCACCCCTGCAGTACGAGAAGCACTCGGTTTCGGCAACTGCACTGTTCGACTTCGACAAAGCCATTCTGAAGGACCAGGGCAAAGCAGAGCTGCAAAATCTGGGCGACGCCATAAAGAGCAAAGGCGCCGAAGTAGTTGATATCGATATCATCGGTCATACCGACAGTACCGGAGATGCCGAGTACAACCAGGGCTTGTCAGAAAGACGCGCCATGGCTGTGAAAGACTACATGGTCAGTGGGGGTATCGACGCCAGCATCATCGATGTTAGCGGCAAGGGTGAGAATGATCCCGTGGCCAGCAACGATACGGCTGAAGGTCAGGCCCTGAATCGCCGCGTAGATATCCACGTGGGCGCCTCTGCCCGGGTTAACTGATACGCTGGATAAAAAAGATGAAGGCTAGTCGTTGCGACTAGCCTTCTCTAAATGCTCGTATTTATTGAAAGTACCGCTAGCGCCACTGCATTTGAATTGGGACCAGGCTGAGCTTATTAGCTGAAGCACAATAACCTGATGCTGGGATATGACTGTTAAAATCGAGGTCTTTAAACACCTTGGTATAGGTGGCCAAGGCATATTGCGCCTCTTCCCTACTGCTGAATGGCCCCTGGTTACCCCCTTCCCTGGACTGGAAATACCATTTGTCGCCGCCTTTGAAAAAACGGCTAGCCCGAAAAGTGGTGAACGGTGTCACATCGTCTTTGCGCTTATAGTTCATGGAACGCTCTCCCTTAATCCCCGCACATTATTGTTGCCTAAAATAGTCCCACTTGGGTGCTTTTCAAGCAATCAGGCCAATAACCCACAGAGGGCATGTGCGAATCAGGGCAAACATGTGGGCAAGAGCGTTAATTTTAGCGGCTTGCAACAGCCGGCCAGGCACCGGACACACTAGTCCAGGGTGAAATGCTGCCCTCCCCCACGCTGGCGATATATCTGCGCAAGAAAGAACTGCAAACTGGCCACTTCCTCCACCTGGTGCCGCTGCCACTGCTCCAGCATCTGCGGGTGAAACACCCAGGTGCGTATATAGAAGTTTAGCAAACGGCCAATCACCGGCAGATTCGAACCAATTATGGTATCCACCCTGTAGCTTGTACCGCCATTGAGGCCCTTGAAACTATGCCTTACCTCGCCTATTTTTAAGCCGAAAAACTGGGGGATGGCCAACATACCGGATGGCGAAAGCTCGATTATTCGCGCCGTACCACGACTGTCATAAGACCCGAACCATTCATCCCTGGCTATAAGCGCTCCGGTGGCCATACCGGGGGTACCATCAAACGCCGGCGCCACCACACGCAATGTGCCGTGTTCTGTGGGATGGAATATATGATACAGCGGGTAGGTCACACCCTTGTATGCAATCGTTGAGATAGGCAATTGCTGGTAAAACCAGGCCACCATATCTGGCGTAATATCTTCGAGAAAAAAGTGTTCTACCGAGGTATGGATTTTCCCTTGCGGCCCCACTTCCCAGTGGGTATTGGCCAGCCGATAATCGGGCAGTTGCCACGGCAAGTCGCGCGGGGCATCTCGTTCAAGCGGCTGCGGATAGACCAGCCAGAGTGTGGCCACCAGCAGTACTGCCAAAACGCCGAACCATTTTGTAGCTTTCAGCAAGCGTGAACCCTCCCTCAACCAACCATTATTAACGTAATCGGCTTGCGCCTGTTTTATCACATTCGGGTCCGATAATCTGCTTACCTGCCCGCTTCGGTTAACTAACAGAGCACTAGCCGCCAGCCACACTTTGCGGGTGGCGTATAGAGCGCTATCGTGTAGTATTCCTCGCAGGCAACGAGGGCCCAAGGTAACTCACTCAAAATCCCATACAGCGTGCACCCAGGCATAGCTGTGGGCAACAGCATACTTACCCCACCCCTTCTCGATGGCACAGGAGACTGCTTATGAGTACTCACCAAACAGCCACTGACCAGCGCCAAGCCGTGGCCGACACATTACAGTCGCTGGTAGACAGAAACCTTACCCGCGGAACCTCGGGTAACGTTTCCATGCGCAGCGCAGATGGAATGCTGATAACCCCTACTGGTATGGCCCCGGATCAGCTATTGCCTGAACACATTGTAGCCATGAGCCTTGCTGGACAGGTAGCGGATGATCAGCTCACTCCTTCCAGCGAATGGCAGATGCACGCAGATGTATACCGGGAAAAAACAGAAGTGGCGGCGATAGTTCATTGCCATTCGCCTTACGCCACCATATTGGCGTGCGCTGGACGCCCCATCCCGCCTTTACACTATATGGTAGCCGCGGCCGACAGCTACGGCATACCACTGGCTGACTATGCCATATTTGGCAGCAAGCAACTCTCCAGATGCAACCTGGAAGCCCTGTCAGGCTCTAAAGCCTGCCTTCTGGCAAACCACGGACAGCTGGCTACCGGGAAAAACCTCCAAGAGGCGCTCAAACTTGCTGACCTGGTAGAAGAACTGGCGCATTGCTACTGGGGTACACTCTGTATTGGAGGGCCACAGCTGCTGGACAATACACAAATGGAAGCTGTGCAGCAGGCTTTTATTACTTACGGCCAGCAAAAGCCCTCATAACTCTATTCTGAGCGGCGGATTCACACCAACTTAAAGCGATCTCTCTGGCAAAGAGGCTCTCAGCACAGCCTCCTGGGTGGGCGCTCCGCGTACCTTTCCACAGATGAAGGGACTGGAATATTCGTTCATAGGATCTACACTAAATGTCACGGCTGCGACATTTAACACGCCTGTGTTTGCACCTGGCCGAAAACTGCTTCAGAAAATTGTTTGCAAAGGAGTTGTGTATGGTCGACACGAATAGTCAGATGCATTTTGACGGTAGCCAGTTAATCTTGAGCTCAAAAGGCAAGAGAGAATCCTATGATGCTCGCCTTTTGATATCGACACTTTTAGTCTATGTAGCGAAGAGTGATGGCAATATTTCAGAAGTGGAAAGTGCCAGGATGCTCGAGTTACTCTCGGCGCAGATGAATATCGAAAACAAGGAGGCTTTGGCTAGCCTTTCTACTGCCATTATGTCGTTGTCGAATGACACTGACATCGTAGCGACCTTACAGAGCATTAGCCAGGGGTTAGCTGAGCCGGAAAAACGTGAAATATTCAGCATGATGTTAGATGTGATGACGGTCGATGAAAAACTGGACTCCGGAGAGCTAGTCGCTATCAAGTTCGCCGGTCAGATTCTCGGACTGTCACAAGATGCAATCCATTCAACGCTAAGATCCGCTTCCTCGGGTATCGCGCAAGCTTGATTCTATGCATACCGTTTTCTGGCGCACATAGCCATGCTGCTGACGCCTGGGGCCATGTTGCTGCATCCTCTCAGGTTACACACTACTCCCATCAAAAAAGGGAGAAACCAAATGAATGCGTTAAACAAAACTCTGGAAACCGCTATCGACCACCCCAGCAAAACCGATTATCGCAAATTGTGGGTCGAGGCTGTCGAAACGATGGCAGAGAATACTGCACTAAAGCGTCGTATTGAATTTCTCGAGCGTGAAATCGCGACCCACGCCTTTGGTGGCTGGCAACTCCACTAAATAGAGTGAAAACCGCGCAGCTCTGATCGGGCACCGGCAAAGATGAAGCTCCATAGTCAGCTATCGTATTCAGGGCAGGCAGCGACAAAGCTTGAGCTTTCTAGTAGCAAAACTCAGCGTGCAAACTTAAGAATATGTCCTTTGAATTCTTTATCGAGATACCCGGTATGCGTTGGTTTTTGGTGAGTAGAAGTGAAACCGAACTCGATCATTCGAGAACTTAGCTTACTTTTTCTCCCTCGCCCTGGATCCACAATAATGACTTCGCAGGTCGGTTTCGAATGCACTTCAATGAAACTCGACAACAGGTCGATATGGCTGTCCTCATATAAAAGGTCACTGCCAATGATCAGGTCAAAAACGCCGAGATCGTCACTTTTTGCAGCCCAATCTGTTTGCTCAAACACAATAGCCTTAGTGCCATTCAGCAATGCATTTCTGTGTAAAAATTTCTGCGCCTCTGGGTGATAGTCTGTTGCTGTAATATCTGCGCATTGTTTGTTTAGTAGCAAACTGGATAGTGCCATGCCACACCCGACTTCCAATATACGTTTTGAGTCAGTTTCGTAGTCAAAAATGAAGTGGGCAAGCACTAAGCTCGATGGCCAGATAACACCGAAAATAGGCCAGGTTGCCGAGGAAATACCGAGATTTTCCGCGACACCTGTGGGGTCATCAAATTCTTGTTTGTTACGTAAGGTACACAGGTGAATATCTGTTTTTCCAAACTCGACCGTTTGATAGCGTAAACGTAGATTTGTCATTAGGCTGCCTCAATATTTGGGCGCTAAGCCAGCTATCAAAAATAAATGACGAAACGAAGTAACCCCCACGGTATAGCACCTAGCTGGAAAGGCAACGTATTTAGAAAATGAATGAACCTCGGCCATGACGCCCAATAAGCGCAAGCCGTCATGCAAGTGAAGATCAACTACCCTGTATCGAGCGATTCGCCCAGACAGGTTGAATTGTATACAGCCGACTACTCAACTGGCGACGAAGACTAAATCGCCTCCGCATCGACTGCTGTCTGCACAGATTTGTAGAATACCTCGCGCTGCGCACCTACCGTTTTGTGATCACTAGCCCTGGGCCAGTTGCTGTTTGACGCAATGACCAGCTTGCGTTTTGGGTCAATAAAGATGCCCTGCCCAAATATACCCTGAGCCGAAAAACTACCGTCATCATAGGTCCACCATTGATAGCCATAGCCTTTGCCCGAAGATCCTATATCGACTTGCTTGGTTGTTGCTGGCGAAATCCAGTCATCGGGCAACACCGCCTTCCCGCCGGCCATTGCCCCACCCAACATGAACAAACCGAAACGGGCATAATCGCGGGTTGCTGCCTGAATACAGCAGCCACTGATTTCATGACCTGTAAAACCCAGTAACCAGCTCGCATCCTGCTCCATACCAAAGGGAGCCCAGATCTTTTCCGAAAGGTAATCCGCCAGTCTCTTCCCGGTTGCCGAACTGACCAATACGCCAATCAGATTGGTTTCACCCGTCTTGTAAACCCATTTGCTTCCCGCGGGCGCCTCGCGCGGAAGCGCGCGCATATAGCTCACGGTGACATCGACGCCCGGCTCTGCTTGATGTTCGTTAAAGCGTGCGACATCGCTATTCTTGTCTTCATAATCCTCGTTCCACTTAACACCCGAGGTCATCGTCAGGAGCTGCTTGATCGAAACATCATCGTAGACCGAGCCTTTCAAATCCGGGATATAGTCAGAAACTTTATCATCTATACTGTTGATAAAACCGTCCTTTATCGCGGCACCAACCAGAGTCGACGTAAAAGATTTGGCGACCGAGAAACTGGTCCATCGCCCCTGCGCACCAAACTCAAGTCCGTATTTTTCCAGGCGGACTTTGCCGTCATGAATAATGACCAGACCTGCGGTGCGTTGCTCTGCCATATAGGTATCGACATTACTGGCAATAGAGATAGGTTTACCCTTGGGCAAAGAAAAAACCGTATCTCCGGACTCGATAACATTGGCTCTGGCTAGAATCGGCATCGAGTCGAGTGCGCGAAATGCAGCGTCGCGCTGAGGTATCGTCCAGAACAGCACATTACGATCCGTTGGCAGGTTGGCCAGAAGATTACGCGTATCCTTGTCTGCACTGAAGTAGGCGAGCGCCAGCGCCGCCACTATCACGGCCAATATTCCAAATAACCATTTCCACATACGCACTCTCAACATTTTAATGTTCTACTCGCGTCACCAGAGCATCAGAAACGCCGCTTTCGCAGTACATCAAATTAAATCACTAAAGGCCAGTATATTTGCGCTTAGAGCTGAGGCTGAACTATCAGTCGAATTATCCTGTGGTATATGTCGGTAGCCGCGCGCAATACATTGGCTTCGTTACAAGCCCAAGGTGCATTTGGGGTGGCAGACACCCCGAGATCGAGTCAGCGCTTCAAGGTAAAAGCGAACATCGTCACAGCCTATGGCAAGCACTTTGGCGCATGGCTGCATAGCAATGCACCGAACCTCCCTGCCGGTCGTATTATATTTTTACTGTGACGAATTGAGACAAGTAAAATGCCCGACTTTGGTACTGCTTCACTACATGGGGGCTATCGTGGCCGAGAATGCTGTCTATCCGGGTTTTCGCTTTTCTCCGCCGACTTGATCTCAGGCCACGGGC
>JAIBDN010000019.1 GCA_024686215.1 Gammaproteobacteria bacterium
CCTCCCAGGCCCCCGCCGGCTGGAATGCGCTTTTTCAGGCTGATATCGGCGCCCAGGTCATCTCGCTGCAGCAGTCGCGCGGCGCGCATAATCAGGTTTTCCTGCTCGGGAATGTCCAACCCCGGGCAGTGCAGGCGAATTTTCCCACTGTTATTGGCAGAAAAGTGCAGTTCATCGCCCCAGTTCAGCAGTTGGAACAAGGTCTGCAGCTGATGATAGCCATCGGCGCGGCGCCCGGTAATGTGCAGGAACAGGTTGAGTTTCGCAGGAGACAGCAGGGTCAGTGTGCCTGGCATTAACTATTGCCCGTTTGCCAGTCGCGAATAATGATCTTTACCGCAGTACCACCGCGTTGAATCTTTAAGCGGGTGGGCAGCGACAGGCCCTGGAATTCTTTGTAGGCCTGGTAGTCTATCGTCCAGTCGTCCTGCTGCAAGGTGCGCAGCAAGTCCCGTTCGGAGTCCAACACATGGGTCTGTACCGGGTAGGCGGGTGAGGGCATGCCTTTTAGCCAGTAGGGCAGTGCCTGCAGCGGCAAGTCCCAGCCGACATTACGCAAGATCGCATCGGGGGTGGAGACATCGAACTCGCTGTGCTCCTCACCTCTATGTACGCTCATGTGCCGGCCATCGCTGTCCACGGTGGTGGCATTGAGCCCCATGGGGCCACTGAGGTTGAGATGGGTGTTGTGTGCCTGCTGCTGCCACTGCAGCGTGGCAGATTCTGATTGCTGCGCCGTGCGCAGGGCCATTTTGCCGCTCGCGGTCCAGTTTTCCAGTTGTTGCAGCCTGGCGCTGTGCTGCGACCAATTCAGGGGGGCTGGCGTGCGGGTGTTCTGGTTGGCGCAGGCGGAGAGCGTAACCACCACCACGAGCAATAGCGTGTGGCGCCAGAGCATTTAGGGCTCGGGTGTCTTGCTGGGTAAGCTGGCATCCAAAGAATCCACTCCCAGTCGCTGCAAGGTTTCCCGCAGTACCTGGTGCTGCGGGTCTTTCATCAGGGCGCCACGCCACACCAGGGTGGCTGCCTCGGTGTCACCGCTGACCCACAGTACTTCACCCAGGTGTGCCGCCACTTCCGCATCGGGAAAATTGGCATAAGCGCGGGTCAGGTAACCCAGAGCTTGCTGGTACTCGCCTTGGCGATACAACACCCAGCCCATACTGTCGAGAATGGCCGGTTCATTCGGTTGCAGGGCCAGTGCCCGGGAAATCAGTTCGTAAGCTTCAGTGTAGCGCTGCGTGCGATTGGCAAGGGTGTAGCCAAGCGCATTCAGGGCCGTGGTATTTTCTGGATGATTGTTGATGATAAGACGTAAGTCCCGCTCCATCAGCGCCAGATCGTTGAGCTGTTCGGCGGCCATGGAGCGCGCGTAAAGCAGGCTGGTAGATTCGGGGAACTGGGCCAGCCCTTCGTTCAATACCGCCAGTGCGGCTTTTTCGTCGCCTTCCTGGACCAGCAGGTCTGCCTCCAGACTGAACAGTTGCTCCGCCCGCTCAGGGTAAGTCATGCGCTGCTCCTCGAGTAGCGTATGGGCCTGATCCGCCTTGCCACTACCTATAAGGATTTTTCCGATGCGGTTATTGGCGCTGAGAAATTCAGCTTCTGCTTCCACCTGCATGTAATGCGCTATGGCAGCTTGCTGGTCACCTTCGTCTTCGGCAATACGTCCCAGGTAAAAGTGCGCCTCGTCTACCCGTTGTTCCAGTGCCAGCAACTGATTGAGGTAGGCCTTCGCTTCCTGATCGTCACCAATCTCGCGGTTGATCAGCGACAGCGACAGCAACAGGTCGCCATCTCTGGGTGATTGCTCCGAGAGTATTTCGAATTGGGCGCGCGCCGCCGGCATATCCGTCGCGGTGAGCAGTCGCGCATATTGCAGACGCAGATGCTGATCTTCCGGATTCTCCTTTATAGCCTTTTCGAGGCGAGCAAACGGGCGCTTGGCGCCCTGGGTAATCAACACCTTGGCCTCCAGCAAAATGGCCTGGGGCTGGTAGGGCTCCAGTGCAAACAGGCTGTCCAGCTTTTTCAATGCCTGGGGGAATTGTTTGAATTCAGCGTGCAGCAGTGCCTGGGTGAGCATTAACTGGGTATTTTCCGGCCACTCCTGGGCCAACATATTGATCCCCTGTACCAGCTCGGCTCGCTGTTGTGTGTTCAGTCGCTCGAAGCCATTGAGTAGCGCCGGGAATCTGGCCTCGCCGCCCAGACGTTGTACCGCAGCCAGGTGGGGCAGGGCTTCCAGACTGCGCCCCTGTCTTACCAGCAGTGTGGCCAGGGTGTTCTGGCCTTCGATATTGTCGGGATCAAGCGCAACCCACTGCTGCGAAGCCTCCAGTGCTGCATCTTCCCTGCGCATGAACTGGGTCAGGTGCGTGGTGTGGGCACTTACGCCAGCATCGTTAAGAATGCGTGACTGCACCCGATAATTCTCCAGGGCAACGTCATAGGCGCGTCGGCGCAGGGCGAATTCAGCCACCAGTAGTGGGTAGACGCTGTCATCCGGAATAGGGCGCTCTACCGGCTCCGGTGCGGGAACTTCCGGCTGGACCTCTGCGGTCACAGGTTCCTGAATTGGCGTGGGGCTGGCACAGGCGCCCAGCAGCGCGCTGGCGAGTGCAAGAATCAGTAGACGAGGCATAGTGTGGGCGACAGCGAAGTAATCCGAAAAAAGACAGCCCTTATGATGACACAGACCGTCGTCGAAACCCATACGGCGATGCCCAGGCCGTTTAGGGCAGTGCCCCGGCTGGGTAGTTGTGGCGCTATCATTTATGCCGTAACTTGTTAAAATCAGGGAAATTTTTCCGGGTTGTGCTATGGTGCGCCCGCGCTTCGCAGGGGCTTATTGCCGCCCCGGCAACCAACAATGGAGCAGATACCAACCGACATGAACCTGATTGCCCTGGGAATCAATCACAACTCCGCCGCCGTCGAGGTGCGCGAGAGGGTTGCCTTTGCCCCGGAACAGGTGAATGAGGCGCTGGTAGACGCCTGCGCTGCCGCGAGTGTCGAAGAGGTCGTTATTCTCTCCACCTGCAACCGTACAGAGATTTATGCCATTGTTCCCGAGGGTGAGCCCCTGGCGGATAAGGCCACGCAATTGATCGACTGGATGGCCAATTATCACCATCTGTCTGCCGGCGAGTTGCGCCAGAGCGCCTACCACTTCGAAGCCGAGCAGGCTCTGCAGCACGTGATTCAGGTGGCCAGCGGTCTGGACTCTATGGTGTTGGGCGAACCGCAGATTTTCGGGCAACTGAAATCGGCCTACGCGGTAGCGGCCGAATCAGGCACCGTAGGCGCAGAGTTGGGACGTCTTTTTCCGCGCTTATTTTCCATCGCCAAACGGGTACGCACCGACACGGCCATCGGTGAAAACCCGGTTTCTGTGGCCTACGCAGCGGTGGACCTGGCCGGTCACATTTTTACCGACCTGAGTAAGAGCAATGCCCTGTTGGTCGGTGCCGGTGAGACGGTTGAGCTGGTGGCGCGGCATTTGGTTGATGCCGGTGTCAGCCGCATCGTCATTGCCAATCGCACGCTGGGTCGCGCCCGGGAACTGGCGCAGAAGTTCGGCGCCGAAGCGGTGCTGTTGTCTGAGATACCGGAACAGTTGCTGGATGCGGATATTATTATTACCTCCACCGCCAGTCAGTTACCCATTCTCGGCAAAGGCGCGGTAGAGCAGGCGCTGAAAATACGCAAGCACCGCCCGTTTCTCATGGTGGATATCGCCGTGCCGCGTGATATTGAAGCCCAGGTAGGCGATCTGCGTGATGTTTACCTGTACAGCGTGGATGACCTGCGCGAGATCGTAGACGAAAATATGCGCAGTCGCCGCAGCGAGGCATGCAAAGCCGATGAGATAATTGCGGAGGGCGTACACAGCTACCTCGAAGAGCGGCGTAGCTTGCAAGCCGTGGATGTGGTGAAAGAATATCGCCAGATGGCGGAACAGGTGCGTGAGCAGGAGTTGCAACGCGCGTTGCGCGCTTTGTCCCGGGGGGAGGACCCTTCCCAGCTACTGGCGCAGATGGCGCGTGGCCTCACCAATAAATTAATTCACGCACCGACCAAAGGGCTCAAACAGGCCAGCGCGGAGGGTCGCCAGGATGTACTGGGCGGCGCGCGTAAATTACTGGGGCTGGAGAATGTCGAGCAGAAGGCGCCTGAGCCGGAGTCGGTTGTCACAGAGCCAGATGAATTTGATCCACCGCCCACTGCGGCACCAACCAACAGACGCACCTTGCAATGAAAGCCTCCCTGCTGACCAAACTGGAAACCCTGTGCGACCGGCACGAAGAAGTATCGGCCTTGCTGGGCGACAGTGAAACTATCGCCGACCAGAATAAATTTCGCGACCTGTCCCGTGAGTATTCGGAACTTGAGTCCGTGGTGCAGTGTTATAACCGTTACTCGCAGCTCATGGGTGATATCGATGAAGCCCGGCAAATGCTGGAAGATTCCGATCCCGACCTGCGCGAAATGGCACGCGAGGAACTGGACGCAAACAGTCCTCTCCTGGAAGAAATTGAGGCGGAGCTGCAAACCCTGTTACTGCCGCGCGACCCCAAGGATTCGCACAACGTGTTCCTGGAAGTTCGCGCCGGTACCGGTGGTGATGAAGCCGCTATTTTTTCCGGCGATTTATTCCGCATGTATTCGCGCTATGCAGAAAACCGCGGCTGGAAAGTAGAGGTATTGTCCGAACGGTCCGGGGAGCATGGCGGTTACAAGGAAATTATCACCCGGGTAGAAGGTCGCGATGTTTACGCGCACCTGAAGTTTGAGTCTGGCGCTCACCGCGTGCAGCGCGTTCCAGAGACCGAATCCCAGGGGCGCATCCATACCTCTGCCTGCACCGTGGCCATCATGCCGGAGCCGGAAGCGGTGGATGAGGTGGAAATTAATAAAGGGGATTTGCGTGTGGATACCTACCGCGCGTCCGGTGCTGGCGGCCAGCACGTGAACAAAACTGACTCTGCGGTGCGCCTGACACACTTGCCTTCGGGCATTGTGGTGGAATGCCAGGACGAGCGCTCCCAGCACAAGAACCGCGCCCGGGCCATGTCCCTGTTGCAGGCCAAACTGATGACCAGCGCCCAGGACAAACAGGCCCAGGAGCAGGCGGAGCAGCGGCGCAACCTGGTGGGTACGGGTGATCGTTCCGACCGCATTCGAACCTATAATTTTCCCCAGGGGCGGCTCACTGATCACCGCATCAACCTGACCTTGTACAAGCTGGCAGAAGTGATGGAGGGCGATCTCGACGCGGTCATCAGCCCCCTACGCCAGGAATACCAGGCAGATCAATTGGCGGCCCTGGCCGATAACTGATGGCCACCGTGCGCGAACTCCTGGGTAGTGCCGCGAGCCTGCCGGGAGACAGTGCCCGGCGCGACGCCGAAATTCTGCTGTGTCATTGCCTGAGTAAACCCCGCAGCTGGTTATATGCCTGGCCAGAGGCCGAGGTGGCAGCCCCTGGTGCGCAATCCTATGCAGCTTTATTGACACAACGCGGCGAGGGCGTGCCGGTGGCCTATCTCACCGGGCAGCGCGATTTCTGGTCGCTGCAGCTGTCAGTCAATGAACATACCTTGATACCCCGTCCGGAAACCGAAACATTGGTAGAGTGGGCTTTGGAATTGCCTGTGCCAGGTGCTGCCCTGGTAGCAGATCTGGGTACCGGTTCTGGCGCTATCGCGCTGGCCCTGGCCAGTGAGCGCCCTGGCTGGCAAGTGACGGCAGTGGACAGCAGCGCGGCGGCACTGGAAGTGGCGCGCGCTAATGCTAGAACAGCCGATCTGGCCAGAGTCCGCTTCCAGCAATCCGATTGGTATCAGGCGCTGAGTGGATCTCACTTTCACCTGCTGCTGAGCAATCCACCCTACGTTGACGGTCTGGACCCCCACCTGCAGCAGGGTGATGTGCGTTTTGAACCGCGCTGTGCATTGGTGGCCGGGCAAGATGGCCTGGCCGATCTCGCTAAACTTGTCGATGGCGCGCCACCGCATCTGCTGAGCGATGGCTGGCTGCTGCTGGAACATGGCTTTAAACAGGGTGCGGCTGTGCGCCGGTTGCTGCTCGAGGCGGGTTTTGACGCGGTCAGCACCCGTAAGGACCTCGCCGGGCTGGAACGCATTACCGGGGGGTGCTGGCGTGCTAACTGACGAGCAATTGCTGCGCTATAACCGCCAGATCCTGCTGCATGAGTTTGATGTGGCCGGTCAGGAGCGTCTGCAACAGTCCTGTGTGTTGGTGGTCGGACTGGGTGGCCTGGGTTGCCCCGCGGCGCTGTATCTGGCGGCAGCGGGGGTGGGGCGCCTGGTATTGGCCGATGGTGACGACGTTGAATTGAGCAACCTGCAGCGGCAGATTGCCCATGGCGATACTGACATCGGACATAACAAGGCGGTATCCGTCGCCGCGTCGATCGCTGAATTAAACCCGGAAGTGCAGGTTGAGGTCGTCCCCCGGCAACTGCAGGCTGCAGAAATGCCCGCTTTGCTGCAGGGCGTCGATCTGGTGCTGGATGCCACGGATAATTATCCGGTGCGCTACGCGCTCAATCGCGCCTGTATCGCAGAGGGTATGCCGTTGGTGTCGGCGGCGGCGGTGCGCAGCGAGGGACAGTTGGCTGTATTTGATCCCACGCGCGGCGGTCCCTGCTACCGCTGCCTGTATCCCACTGAGGGCAGCGCTACCGCCCTCAGTTGCAGCGAGAGCGGCGTATTGGCGCCGGTTGTTGGCGTGCTGGGATCATTGCAGGCCATGGAAGCTATAAAGGTGCTCACGGGGTTTGGTGTGCCGCTGTGCGGTCGCTTGCTGATGCTGGATCTGCGCAGCATGGATATTCGCCAGTTACAGTTAGCGCCGCGACTGGATTGCCCTGACTGTGGTCATTTAACGCGGGACTGAACCTTACTACATGACCTCGGTGACGGCCTCTGCGCCGTCAAACTGCGGCAGTGGGCGACGCAATATGAAATACAGACGCACCAGCACCAGCACGGTGCTGGCGGCGATGCCCAGGATCATGCCTGTCCAGAACCCCACGGTGCCCGCCGCGGCGGTAGTGGCGACAGTGATGCCCAGCCAGTAACCCACGGGCAGCGCAATCAACCAATAGGCGATGCAGGACACCACAAACGGGAAGCGCGTGTCCTTGAAGGCCCTGAGACAGAACGAACCGGCGACCTGCGCAGTGTCCACAATGATAAACAGCCCGGCCAGTTGCACCAGGGTGAGCGCCATTGCATGGATCTCGGTGTCCTGGGTATAGGCATTGATAATGGCTCCAGGCACGGACAGCACTACTGCGATACAGGCGATTCCGACCACCACGGTAATAATCGTGCCGCAGCTGATGGCCAGGTTCACCTGTTCCCGGTCGCCACTGCCGATGGCATGGCCAATGCGGGTTGCCATGGCCGAACCAATACTGATCAGTGGCATGTACACCACATCCCAGACGTTGAAAGCGATCTGATGGGCGCCCACGGCACTATTACCCAGGGTAGCGATGAGCAGTGCGATCACCGAAAACACCCCGATTTCCATGAAAAAGGTCAGGCCCATGGGCAGGCCGAGACGGACAATTTCACGGATGACAGCCAGATGCGGTGCTACCAGCCTGAACGGCGGTAAATAGGCTTGTAATTTTTCAGCCCGGCTCATGTAGAACATAATCAGCACTGGCCCCAGCCACATGGAGATAGTGGTGGCCCAGCCGCAGCCGGCGGCGCCCAATTCCGGCGCACCCCATTTGCCGTAGATCAGCGCATAGTTCAGCGGGATGTTGGCCAGGAAGCCCAGCACGCTGGCGATAGCGAAGGGGCGCATAATGCCTACCCCCTGGGTATGGCAGCGCAAGGCCTGGAAGATGGCCGCAGCGGGTAAGCCGAAAGCAACAGCCTGCAGGTAATCCAGGCTCTTGACGTGGGTCTCGGGGTCCAGCTGCAGTGCATTCAATAAGGGTTCGATGAAATAACACAGGGGCCCGGCTACCAGGCCCAATGCCAGCGCCAGCCACAGTGCCTGGGGCAGTGAATCGCGAATACGCTGGATGCGTCCCGCGCCGAAATCCTGGGCGATGATAATGGTGGCGCCGAGCATCGTGCCGATAAATAACAACAACAACGGCAGCCAGATATTGTAGCCAATGGCAATCGCCGCCAGGTCGGTGGCGCTGTAGCGACCGGCCATGATGGTGTCCACCACACCCGTGCCCATTTGCGCCAGTTGCGCGATGATCATGGGCCAGGCGATGGCCAGCAGCGCACGGGATTCCCCGACGAAGGCGGAGGCTTTTTTCAATAACATGTCATGTCAGTAAGATGGGCGGCAAATTATGTGACTATTTCTGAAACCTTTCTACATGGATTGTTGTCACAAAGGAAAGAAATCTACAGGGAAAACAATAAATGAGCACATTGGCCGCATGGTATTACGCACTGCACAATGCGATTTTTCCGCGACTGCAACACCTTGACGGCTTGGCTCCACTGGCTCTCAGACTGTACCTGGTGCCAGTTTTCTGGATGGCGGGCACGCAGAAAATAGCGGGCATAGACAACACCATCGAATGGTTTGGTAACCCAGATTGGGGTCTTGGCCTGCCTTTTCCCGAGCTGCTTGCGTACATGGCCGCTTACACCGAAGCCATAGGCGCGCTGCTGTTGCTACTGGGGCTGGCCACGCGCTGGATATCCATACCATTGATGGTGACCATGCTGGTGGCGATCTTTGCGGTGCACTGGGGTAACGGTTGGGCCGCCATAGCTGATTCCGGGGCGCAGGAAGTGGCTGTGCGACTGGGTGCGGCCAAGGATATTCTGCGTGAAGATGGCAACTATGCGTGGCTTACCGAAAAAGGCAACTTTGTCATACTCAACAACGGGATTGAGTTTGGGGTGACCTATCTGTTGATGCTTTTCGCGCTGCTATTTACCGGTGGTGGACGCTATACCAGCGTGGACTACTATCTCTCCAGGTTGTTTCCCGCTAAATAATTGGTGCCCCGGCAACGCCTGGCGCAGGCCCCTTGTCAGGTGTGCGTCTAGCAGCTCCCGGGCTCTCCAGCCTGGGTTTCGGCGCACGCTTCACCCACGCTGGAGCGCGGCCAAGCAAAAAACCTTTTTTGCTGTGAAAATGATAGACTAGCGCGTTTTTTGCACAGCCACAGGATAAAATCAGTTGATAAAGAACCTAGTAGGGCGCCTCTCAGGTAAGGGCAATGGTGGCCCGGAACAGAGTCCGGCAACGTCTGGACACGGACAACCGCCGCGCCACGAGCCTTCACACAAGGCTGCATCAGAAACTCAACGCGGCGAGGAAGCCAAGCCCGCTTCCCGTGGTAAGGGCAACAAGCGTCGGCGCAACAACAAGGCCAAGCCAGCCAAGCCTGCCTGGTCTCTGGACCAGTTCCAGGTCGAGCCCAAGGAAGGGGAGACACGTTTTCATGATCTGGGTCTGCGCGATGAGCTGATGCAGGGTATTGCCGATCTAGGGTTTGAATATTGCTCGCCCATCCAGGGGGCGATATTGCCGCACACTTTGCAGGGCCACGATGCCATTGGTAAGGCCCAGACCGGCACCGGTAAAACCGCTGCGTTCCTGATTACAATGTTTAATGACATGCTGTGTAACCCCATAGAGGGTGAGCGCTTTGTGGGTGAACCCCGGGCTCTGGTTATCGCCCCTACCCGTGAACTGGTCATGCAGATTGCCGCTGACGCCGAGGAACTGGCGCGTCATTCAGGCCTGCAAGTCGCCACCCTGATCGGCGGTATGGACTACCAGAAGCAATTAAATCGCCTGGGTAATACTGTAATCGACCTGGTAGTGGCAACGCCCGGGCGTTTGCTGGACTTTATGGGACGCCGTGACCTGTATCTGGATCACGTGGAGATACTGGTGTTGGATGAAGCCGACCGTATGCTGGATATGGGCTTTATACCCCAGGTGAAGCGTATTGTGCGTGCCACGCAGCGCAAGGAAAATCGACAAACGCTGCTATTCTCCGCAACCTTCACCCAGGATATTATCAACCTCTCCGAGCAGTGGACTTTTGAACCGGTGACGGTAGAGATTGAGCCTGAGAGCGTGGCAACAGATAGCGTGGACCAGAAAATTTACCTGGTCAGCAGTCAGCAGCGTTACCGGGTGTTAAACAATCTGTTGCGCACTGAAGATTGTAAAAGTGTCATCGTGTTTGCCAACCGTCGTGACCAGGTGCGTCGCCTGCACGAGCGTTTGCGTAAATCCGGTGTTGCCGCGGGTATTCTTTCCGGGGAAGTTCCCCAGGCCAAGCGCACACGTACTCTGGAGCAGTTCAAGCAGGGTGAGATCACCGTACTGGTGGCCACGGATGTGGCCGGACGTGGTATTCACGTGGACGGTGTTACCCACGTAGTGAACTACAACTTGCCGGAAGACCCGGAGGATTATGTGCACCGTATCGGGCGTACCGGTCGGGCCGGGGCTACTGGCACCTCTATCAGTTTTGCCAGTGAGGATGATGCCTTCCTGTTGCCGGATCTGGAAGTGTTGTTGGGCAACAAGCTGGAGTGCACACACCCGCCCAAGGAATTACTGGTTTAACTCCTCGCACCACAGCAACGTGGCGCCCACCACCGCGGCGGGCACTACGAAAAAATTCACCACAGGTATTGCCGTACACAGAGCCACCAGGCCGCCAAAGCCCATGCTGCTGAGGCGACGAGCGCGCACCGCTTCCTTGACGTCGGCAAAACTCAGCTGGTGATTATCCATCGGATAATCCACAAACTGTATGCTCATCATCCATGCGCCCAGCAGGAACCATAGCACTGGTGCTACTGCGTTCAGTCCCGGAATAAAAGACAGTAGCAGTACAAACGCCGCCATCGGCAGGTAATAAAGCAGTTTGGTAATCTCGCGGATGATACCCCGCGGCAGTGCCAGTACTGCAGCACCAATTCCTTCCAGGGAATCGACCGGCTTCCCGGTTGCCAGTTCTTCCGCCTTTTCAGCCAGTAAAGCGTTAAATGGCGAGGCGATTATCAGCGCCACGCTGGTGAACAGGTAGCCACCGATCAGGCTGACCGTTATGACAATCACTGGCCAGATGATCCAGGTAATAAAATCCAGCCAGCCTGGAATCCCCGACAACCAGCTGTCCATCAGCTCACTGAGGTAGCTGTAACCAAAACCGATTAATGAGCCGAAAATGAGGATGTTCACCAGCAGCGGGACGATTACAAATAGTCTTAAAGCGGGGTGTGTCAGCATTCTGGCACCGCGTCGCAGATAGCCGGCACCCTGGGCGATATTACCTTTCACTGGATTCTCCTTGTTGCTGAGCGCAGGCGGGACATAAACAGACCCGGCCTTTGGCTTCTGCCGGAATGGCGTCCAGGGCCGGCGCACTGATCTGCGTCTGCCAACACCAGCAGCTCTGTGGGTCTTTCCCGGCCGCCACGGCGCAGGTGTTGTCATCACCGCACACCGGGCAGGTCTTTTGCCACTGTGCTGTTTCTGTCATTTGCCAGTCAACTCTCGTGTTCCAAGGCGCTATAATACCGGACTGAAGTCGGGGTGTAAGTATGAGCGATGACAAAGACCAGCTGTTCCATACGGAAATGTCCGATGTGGTGCCGTTGAAGAATGAGCCCAGGGCGAAACCACCGGGCAAAGGCCGCGAACAGCGCGACTCATCCCTTGAGGAGCGACGCCAGGCCGCGGTACAGGGCAAGCAAGTCGATCGCAATATCCTCACCGCAGAGGGCATAGAACCACTGGATCGTTGGTTTGTGCTGGAATTCAAACGTCCCGGCGTGCAAAACGGCGTTTACCGCAAGTTGAAGCAGGGCCGCTACGAGGCCGAAGCACAACTGGATCTGCACCGCATGACCGCCGCCGTGGCGCGCAAGGAGTTATTCGAGTTTATCGAAGAGTGTTACCAGTACGGCCTGCGCAGTGTGCAAATCATCCACGGCAAAGGTGAAAGCAAGGCAGAGCGCGAAGGCAGTTCAATCCTCAAGGGCTGTACCGATCACTGGCTGCGCGAACTCGCCATCGTGCAGGCCTTTCACAGCGCGCAACCACGGCACGGGGGCACCGGTGCGGTGTATGTACTGTTGAAAAAGAGTGAGGAAAAAAAGCGCGAGAATCGCGAGAAGTTCACCAAGGGTAGGGTGCCATACGATCCTGTTTAGTGCGTGCCTTACCAGATGGTTCCCCCGGAGGGCCGGTGCGGTTAAGCCCTTACCCTGCGGGACCCGCCGTAAATACGTCCATGTAGGCTCGGGCTGCGGATGGCCGCCCCCTGCATCCATGCCTCACACGGTCCAGCAAGGTAATGGCTTAATCTCACCTCTACCGTACTGTCATTGGGTGTCTATTTTACAGATGGGCTGAATTCAGCCAGCGCCCGATGGTAGGCCACTGTCTCGTGGTCCTTCACGAAAAATCAGGACGCGTTTAGCGCAGCCAGCCAATTCGGGGGTTTCTGCGAGGACTGATCGAGTCCAGTTTTTTGCGCAGCAAAAATTGTCGAGTTCCGCAGCAGCCGAATTGGCTGGCTGCGCTGCGGCCTTTTCGTGAAGGGCTACGGCACAGTGGCCGGAGTCCGGAGGCCAAACTAGCTAAATCAAGATGCGCCGTTAAGCACCTCAACATACTCGGCGCCATGGCGGTGGGTGGATGCAATATCCATTACCGTGCGGCCATCGCGTCCGGTAGCACTGATGTCGCGCTTTTCGCCGGTAAAGAACTGTACGAACAGTTCGAAATCCGAGGCGCGCATACTCTGGTAGGCCTTGAGCAGCATGTGAAAGTCCTCATTGCTACCGTCGTGGGGGCGCACTTGCAGAAAGCTTTTTACGTGATCTTCGGTCCAGACATCGTCCAGGACCTTTTCCTTGTCTTTTCTCATTGCCGATTCCTTAACTTAATTTTTTCGCCAGTAGTTCATTGACCATTTTCGGGTTGGCCTGGCCTTTGGATAATTTCATTACCTGGCCGACAAAGTAACCCACCAGTTTCTTGCGTTTACCCTCGTCCGCTGCCAGATACTGTTCTACCTGCGCGGCACTGCCGGCGATCACCTCGTCCACCATGCTTTCGAGCTCGCCGCTGTCGCTAACCTGCTGCAGTCCGCGCGCCGCTATGACCTCATCTGCGGAGCCCTCGCCCTGCCACATCGCCTCAAATACCTGCTTGGCTATCTTGCCCGAAATGCTGTTGTCCAGAATGCGTGTAATCAACCCCGCCAGGGCCTCTGCCGAGACAGGGCTGGCACCCAGGCTCAGTTCACTGCGGTTGAGTTGACCCAGCAGGTCCCCCTGTACCCAGTTGGCAGCGATTTTGGCGTCGCCGCAGCCGGCGACTACCGCTTCAAAGTAGTCTGCCAGTTCGCGGCTGCTGGCCAATACGTTGGCATCGTAATTGCCCAGTGCGTATTGCTCCACAAAACGGTGGCGCTTTTGCACCGGCAGTTCCGGCAGCTGCTGGCGCAGGGCCTCAACGTAGTCATCCTCAATTACTATGGGCAACAGGTCGGGTTCAGGAAAGTAGCGGTAGTCGTTGGCCACTTCCTTGGAACGCATGGAGCGGGTTTCATCCTTGTCGGCATCGTAGAGGCGGGTTTCCTGTACGATCTTGCCGCCGTCTTCCAGGATATCTGCCTGGCGTGCAAACTCGTGGTGTATGGCCTTCTCTACGAAGCGGAACGAGTTAACGTTCTTGATCTCGGCCCGGGTGCCCAGCGTTTCCGTACCCACCGGGCGCAGGGAGATGTTGATATCGCAGCGCATGGAACCTTCGGCCATATTGCCGTCGGAAATACCCAGGTAGGTTACCAGGCTGTGCATCGCTTTCAGGTAGGCTACCGCTTCGGCGGCACTGCGCAGGTCCGGTTCGGAGACAATTTCCAGCAGGGGCGTGCCGGCGCGATTGAGGTCGATGCCAGTTTGCCCGTGGAAATCTTCGTGCAGGGACTTACCCGCATCTTCTTCCAGATGTGCGCGGGTAATGCCAATGTCCCGGGTGCTGCCGTCTTCTAGCTGTATTTCGAAGGTTCCGGTGCCCACGATGGGATGCTGGAACTGACTGATCTGATAACCCTTGGGCAGGTCAGGATAAAAGTAGTTCTTGCGATCGAATACCGAGCGCATACCGATCTCAGCGCCAATGCCCAGGCCGAACAGCACAGCGAAGTGCACCGCTTGCTCATTCAGCACCGGCAGCATGCCGGGCATAGCCAGGTCGACGGCACTGGCCTGGGTATTGGGTTCAGCACCAAAGGTGGTGGCCGAGCCGGAAAAGATTTTCGATACGGTGGCCAGCTGCAGGTGCACTTCCAGCCCGATAACAGTTTCCCACTGCATTATGCTGCCCCCCCGGTCATCGCCGCAGGTTGGCGCAGGTGCCAGTCGCTGACCTGCTGATACTGGTGTGCCACATTCAACAGGCGAGCTTCATCGAAATGCTGGCCTATCAGTTGCAGGCCAACGGGTTTGTCGTCAACAAAACCCGCAGGAACCGACATGCCCGGCAAGCCCGCAAGGTTCACTGCCAGGGTATATACATCTTCCAGGTACATGGCCACAGGATCGTCCGATTTCGCGCCCAGAGAGAAGGCCGGTCCCGGCGTGGTCGGTCCCGCGATGACGTCGACCTGTTCGAAACAGCGCATGAAGTCCTGTTGGATCAGGCGTCGCACTTGCTGCGCCTTCTTGTAGTAGGCGTCGTAGTAACCGGCGGAGAGCGCGTAGGTGCCCACCAGAATGCGGCGTTTGACCTCGTCGCCAAAGCCCTCGCCACGGGTGCGGGTGTAGAGGTCGTGCAGGTCTACCGGGTCAGTGCAGCGGTGACCGTAGCGCACGCCGTCAAAACGCGACAGGTTGGTGGAGGCCTCGGCTGGCGCGATAACGTAATAGGTAGGTATGGTCAGCTGGCTGTTGGGCAGGGAAACCTCTACTAACGTGGCCCCCTGAGCCTCAAGCTGTTGCAGTGCGGCATCGATTCTTTCACCGGTAGCCGCATCCAGTCCATCACCGAAATATTCACTGGGTAGGCCGATACGCAGGCCATCGAGCTTGTTGTCCAGCTGCGCGGTGTAGTCCTGCGTTGGTTCGGGAGAGGAGGTGGAATCCAGTGGGTCGTGCCCCGCCATGGCGTTTAGCAATAGCGCACAATCTTCAGCGGTGTGGGCCATGGGGCCAGCCTGGTCCAGACTGGAGGCGAAGGCGACCATGCCCAGCCGAGACACCCGACCGTAGGTGGGTTTCAGCCCGGTGATGCCACAAAATGCGGCGGGCTGGCGGATGGAGCCACCAGTGTCCGTGCCAGTGGCAGCCGGGGCCAGTAAAGCCGCCACTGCGGCGGCCGAGCCGCCGGAGGAGCCACCGGGAACCAGGTCGGTATTCCATGGGTTGCGCACCGGCCCGTAATAGCTGTTTTCATTGGAAGAGCCCATGGCGAACTCATCCATATTGGTTTTGCCGAGCGTGATAGCACCCAGTTCATCGAAGCGTTTGATCAGTGTGGCATCGTAGGGAGGGACAAAATTGTCCAGCATGCGTGAGCCACAGCTGGTGCGTATGCCCTGCGTGCAAAAAATATCCTTGTGGGCGATGGGCACGCCGGTCAACTCGGCAGCCGTGCCATCTGCCAGCCGTTGGTCTGCGGCAGCAGCGGCAGCCAGCGCCGTGTCTTCAGTTACGCTGATGAAACTGTTGAGCTGAGGGTCCAGGGAGCCGATCCTGTCGAGGAAGCAGCGGGTGAGCTCTACACTGGAAAAGTGCTTCGCGCGTAGCCCGGCGATTAGCTGGGCGACAGATTTGTTGTGCATGATGGTAAATCCTGATGCGGTAAGGGCCGCTTAATCAATAACTTTAGGGACCAGATACAGGCCGTTTTCAACGGCGGGTGCGATGGCCTGGAAAGCCTCGCGCCGATTGACCTCGGTCACGGCGTCTGCACGCAGGCGTTGGGTGGCATCCAGAGGGTTCGCCATGGGCTCGACGTCGCTGGTGTCAACCGCCTGCAATTGGTCGACCATGCCAAGGATTTCTGTGATGCGCTGGGTGACCTGACCAATCTGGTCGTCACCGATGCGGATACGCGCCAGTTCCGCAATCTTTTCTATTTCGTCTTGCTCTATAGCCATGCTGTACAAACCGGAGAGAATAAAGCGCCTCTATGGGCGTCAGGGGGCGTAAACTTATCACATTTGCGCCTTGCCCAAAATCCCTTCGGTTGATACAGTTGCGGGAATAATACAACCCACAAAAAATCCGTCTCCGCCCCGCTTCCCGGCCGGGTTCGGCAGGCAGGTAGGGAAGCATGTAGGACTCCCCCATGAGGAGTTCCCCGTTGTATTCACAAGGTAGTCAGACTTAATGTTAAAGAAATTGCGTGGAGTGTTCTCTAACGATCTCTCTATAGATCTGGGCACGGCAAACACTCTGATATATGTGCGCGACAAAGGTATTGTTCTGGATGAGCCATCGGTAGTGGCTATACGCATTCACAATGGTCAAAAAACGATCGAAGCGGTCGGCATGGAAGCCAAACGCATGTTGGGCCGTACCCCTGGCAATATCACAGCCATTCGTCCCCTCAAGGACGGTGTGATCGCTGATTTCCAGGTTACCGAGAAGATGTTGCAGCATTTTATTGCCAAGGTTCACGAGAGCAAATTTATTCGCCCCAGCCCCCGGGTACTGGTGTGCGTGCCCTGTATGTCCACCCAGGTAGAGCGTCGCGCCATCCGCGAATCGGCCCTGAGTGCCGGCGCGCGGGAAGTGCGTTTGATTGAAGAGCCGATGGCCGCAGCCATTGGTGCCGGCCTGAATGTGGATGAGGCCACCGGCTGTATGGTAGTCGACGTGGGTGGTGGCACCACCGAAATCGCTATTATCTCTCTCAACGGGATTGTGTACCGGGATTCGGTGCGTGTGGGTGGTGACCGTTTCGATGAGGCCATCGTGGCCCACGTACGCCGCCGCTACGGCAGCCTCATTGGCGATGCCACGGCGGAAAAAATCAAGGAACAGGTGGGTTGTGCTTTCGCTGGCAGCGAGTTGCGCGAGATCGATGTGCGCGGCCGTAATCTGGCCGAGGGTGTACCGCGCAGCTTTACCCTGAACAGCGACGAGATACTGGAGTCCCTGCAGGACCCCCTGGCCTCAATTGTGCAGGCGGTTAAATCTGCGCTGGAACAGTCTCCCCCTGAATTGGCGGCAGATATCGCCGAGAGTGGCATCGTGATTACCGGTGGTGGCGCCTTGCTGCGCGATCTGGATCGGTTGATCTCCGAGGAGACCGGCCTGCCGGTAATCGTCGCTGAGGACCCATTGACCTGCGTTGCGCGTGGCGGCGGCAAGGCCATGGAGTTGATGGACCGGCGTACCATGGACTTACTTTCCACCGAGTAAGTGGCTCGCACCGATACGCAATGAACAAGTGGCTGCGCAGTGGGTGCCGGTTGCATAACCGGCAACTGTGCTGCTCCGGGCAACTGAGGAACTGACATCAAGCCGCTATTCGTCAAAGAGTCCACTCTCGGATTGCGCATAATGCTGGCCGCTGTGCTGGTGGTCACCCTGATCCTGGCTGACCTGCGTTTCAACAAACTCGAGAAAAGCCGCTCCCTGCTAGACACGCTGGCCACCCCCATTTACTGGGTGGCTGACCTGCCCACGCGCCTGGGTGATTGGAGTGATGAGCATATTCAGTCGCGCGCGCAATTACTCGAAGAGAACGAGCGCTTGCACCGGGAAAACCTGGTGTTGCAGGGCCGTTCGCGCCAGATGTCTTCGCTGCAGGCGGAAAACGTGCGTCTGCGCGGCCTGCTGAACTCTACCGCCATATTGCGCGATGACGTAGTGGTGGCCGAGCTGATAGGCGTGTCTCCCGATCCGGTGCGCCATCAACTGATACTGAACAAGGGTAAGCTGGACGGCGTGTTCGTGGGGCAGCCACTGATCGATGCCGCCGGTTTGATGGGGCAGATCGTTGAGGTCAGTGCGGCTAACTCGCGCGCATTGCTGATTACTGATGGCACCCATTCCCTCCCGGTCCAGGTCAATCGTAACGGTGTGCGTGCCATAGCCGAGGGTACCGGTGCCCTGGGGACACTGGAAATACATCACGTGTCCGCCACCACGGATATTCGCGAGGGCGACCTGCTGGTCAGTTCAGGCCTTGGTGGTCGCTTCCCCGTGGGCTACCCGGTCGGCGTGGTCAGTGAAGTAGAGCGCGATCCCGGACAGGCCTTTGCCCGCATATTGGCTACCCCGAGTGCAGCCCTGGATCGCAGTCGCCACGTGCTGCTGGTGTTTACCAGTGATGCGGAACAGGACGACTGACCCTTGCAAGACCAGGGAGCACACGGCTACTGGGTAATCCTGCTGTCTTTCCTGGTGGCCTATGTACTGGCGGTATTGGCATTGCCCCAGTGGTTACTGTGGGGGCGTCCCGAGTGGGTTGCCCTGGCGGTGATTTATTGGACGATAGCACTGCCCCATCGCGTGGGTATTGCCACCGCCCTGCTACTGGGAATTGGGCTGGATGTGCTGGAGGGCGCGGTGATCGGACAAAATACCTTTGCCCTGGTGGTGGTGGCCCTGCTGTCGCTGGTTCTGTATCAGCGTCTGCGCGTCTATAGCCTGGTGCAGCAGGCGGGTGTGGTTTTTGTGCTCATTGGTATCAACCAGCTGATCTGTCAGTGGGTGCAAAATCTCGAGGGTGTCGGCGCGCCTACCTTACTGTTCCTGCTGCCTGCCTTTTCCAGTGCCTTACTGTGGCCGGTGGTGCTGCTAATTCTGCGTGGCCTGCGCCGCCACTATCGGGTGAATTGAAATGGCTGTGCCACAACTGGTGCTGGCTTCGGCGTCACCGCGTCGCCGGGAGTTACTGCAACAACTGGGGGTGATATTTGTCTGTGACCCCGCCGATATCGATGAAACATGCTTGCCTGATGAAGCTCCCCAGGACTATGTACAACGCATGGCCAGGGAGAAGGCGGATGCCGTGTGGCAGCGCCATTGCCGCGAGCAACATGCCGTGCTCGCAGCGGACACCACGGTGGTAATCGATGGCAACGTCATGGGAAAACCCCGTGATGTGGCCGAGGGCCTGGCCATGCTGCGCTCCCTGAGTGGGCGCAGTCACCAGGTGTATACCGCTATCTGCCTGCGCAGTGGGGATGATGAGCAGTGTAAGCTGGTGGCAACCACGGTGACTTTCACCGAGTTATCAGTGCAGATCTGCAACGCCTACCTGGGGACGGACGAGCCCTGGGACAAGGCGGGAGGCTATGGTATCCAGGGACTGGGCGGCGCCTTTGTCAGCAGCATTTCCGGCAGCTACAGTAATGTGGTGGGCCTGCCCCTGTGTGAAACCTGGCAGTTGCTCACTGCCATCGGCGTGCGCAGCGCTCTGGAGAGTGTCGGTGAGTGAGGAACTACTGGTCAACGTGACGCCCATGGAGACGCGGGTAGCGGTAGTAGACAACGGTGCCACCCAGGACATCCACATTGAGCGCAGCGCCAGCCGCGGCATTGTTGGCAATATCTACGCGGGTAAAGTGGTGAGGGTATTGCCGGGCATGCAGGCGGCCTTTGTGGACATCGGTGCCGAGCGCACGGGCTTTATTCATGTTTCTGACATTATCAGTACGGACGGCAATGGCCGTGAAGAGCGCAGCCGCAGCTCAACAAATATCGCTGATCATCTACATGACGGTAAAAAGCTCATTGTGCAGGTCACCAAGGACCCACTGGGCACTAAAGGGGCGCGCCTGACCACGGCATTGTCGGTTTCAACCCGCTACCTGGTGCTAATGCCGCACACCGAGCATATTGGAATTTCCCAGTTGATCGAAGACGCGCAGGAACGCGAGCGTTTGCAACAGTTGCTCGAGCAGAGTCTGGTCGCAGAGGAAATGAGTGACGCAGGCGGTTTTATCCTGCGCACCGCGGCGGAGGGGGTGAAGGAGGAGGAAATCAGGGCGGACCTGCGCTTTCTCCAGCGTCTGTGGGCGGCGGTATTGCGTCGCCGCAAAGCGGCCACCAAGCCACAGTTGTTGTATGGCGACCTGCCTTTGCAGTTGCGCACGGTGCGCGACCTGGCGCGCTCGTCGGTAGAGCGCATCCTCATAGATAGCCACGAAAGTTTTGTTGCTCTGCGAGAATTTTGCGAGGAATACGTACCGGAAGTCTCGGGCTTGTTGGAGCATTACGCTGGCGAACGCCCGCTGTTTGATTTGCACGGCATCGAGGATGAAATCCAGCGCGCCCTGGGGCGTAAGGTCGAGCTGAAATCAGGCGGCTACCTGATTATCGATCAGACCGAAGCCATGACCACGATTGATGTGAATACCGGCTCTTATGTCGGTAAGCGCAACCTGGAAGAAACTATTTTCAAAACCAATCTGGAAGCCGCTACGTCGCTGGCGCGGCAACTGCGTGTGCGTAACCTCGGTGGCATCATCATCATCGACTTTATTGATATGCGTGATCAGGAGCACCGCCGGCAGGTGCATCGCACACTGGACAAGGCGATGCAGCGAGATCCCGCGCGCAGCAAGATATCCAGCGTGTCTGAGCTGGGTCTGGTGGAAATGACGCGCAAGCGCACCCGCGAGAGCCTGGAACATATCCTGTGTGAGGACTGCCCGGTCTGTCAGGGTCGCGGCGCACTGAAAACCGCAGAGAGTGTCTGTTATGAGATATTTCGGGAAATCATGCGCGATGCCCGCGCCTACGACAATGACACGCTGATGGTGCTGGGGGCCCAGGCCGTGGTCGATCGTCTTTTGGACGAGGAGTCGGCAAGTGTCGCGGACCTGGAGGAGTTCATTGGCAAGACTATCAGTTTTCGTGTGGAACCCAGCTATAGCCAGGAACACTTCGACATCGTGTTACTCTAAGCCTATAACATAGGCGCCTTTGGGCGCTCATTTTAGTTGCAATAGCATTCGCGGAAGCCCTTTTTGCAAACATCGATATTTCACAGGTTGAGCAGCGTCCTCTGGGTTTTGATCGTTACCCTGGTGGTGCTGTTGGCGATCTATGTCAGTGTGGGACGTACCCTGGTATCCAGCATGGGCAACTACCAGGCAGAGATCCTCTACCAACTGAACACCAGGGTCCCATTCACCCTGACGGCGCAGAAGGTCTCCGGGGAGTGGCACTCGTTCACACCGGTGATTGTACTTAGCGGCCTGAGTCTCAGTGTTGAGGGCAGCGCCGAGGCACCGCTGGAGTTGTCTCAGGGGCGTGTTGGTGTGGACGTGTTCAACAGCCTGCGCACCCGCACCCTGCAAATGACCCGCCTGGCCCTGGATGAACTGACTTTGCGTGCCGAGCTGAGCGAACAGGGGCAGCTGCGCATCAAGGGGTTTGACGGCGGCGGTGAGATTGGCGAGTGGGTGCGCGAATTTCTGCTCAATGTTGAGTTTGTGGCCCTGCGCCGCAATACGCTTAAATTGGCACTGCCCGGTGGCGAGATTCGCAACCTCGATCTTTCCCTGCGCCTGGAGCGTGATGGCAGTTACCGGCGCCTGGAAATCAATCTGCTGTCCAGCGCCGGAGCACGTATTGACATGTTGGGGGAAGGCGTGGGTAATCCCTTCACCCCGGATTTGTTTAACGGCGACCTGTATGTGGATATAGCCACCGACGACGTGGGTGCCATGCAGGATATATTGGCTAATCGGCTGCCGGGCGTTTGGGCCGATGGCTCCCTGGACCTGGAATTATGGCTGTCCTGGAAAAAATCGGAAGCGGGTCTGCTGGCGCGGGCAGAGGCTACTGAGTTGGTGCTAAAAGGCGCGGATGATGCCTGGCAACTGCCGCTTGATCGGATAGCCCTGGAGGCGGAACTGGTCAGCGGCAGGGACCGTTGGACGCTGTATACCTCAGATCTGCAGCTTGAAAAGGGCGCTGCCTCAGTGCATCTGCCGAGAATGCAATGGGATCTCTGGGGGCAGGCGCTGCGGGCACGGGCTATCGATGTCCAGCTGGAATCGGTCAACGCGCTGGTTACCAGCATTGAGGCTCTGCCGCAGAAACTGGCGGGGGTGTTCCGTGAATTGCAGCCCCGGGGTACGCTCAGCGCCTTACAGGTGAGCGTGGGTAATCTGCGTGCAGCGGGTTCCGATTGGGAGTTGGAGGGGCGGTTCCGCGAGGTAGAGGTGACGTCCTGGCGCGGAGCGCCGGGGGTGACGGCCGGCAGTGGCCATGTCCAACTGCGCCCGGGCGGCGGTACGGTGCTGCTGGATAGCCAGAACCTGGCGATGACTTTCCCCGGTATTTTTGGGCAGCCCCTGCACTACGACGATTTTCACGGTGCCCTGCATATCGACTGGGACAGGGAGCTACTGCGCCTGTCCAGCGACTTGATCACCGCCCAGGGGGTGGAGGGTACCGCGCAGGTGTTGTTCGGTCTGGATATACCCCTGGTCAAAAATGACATCGGCCTGGAAATGTACCTTATGGTGGGGCTGCAAAACACCCACCCGATTGTGCGCACCAAGTATGTTCCCAACACCCTCGGTGGCACTCTGCGTGAGTGGCTGCGCGACAGTATCGGTGACGGTAATATTGAGGAGGGTGCATTTCTGTGGCGCGGTGCACTGCGGCGCGAGGCTGGGCAGCGACGCACTGTGCAATTGGCCTTCAATATTAGCGATACCAGCGTGGATTATCATCCGCAGTGGCCGCCAGTAAAAGTACATAGCGGGGTGGTACTGATAGACGACGCCGACGTCAGCGTCTGGGCCAATCAGGCGGATTTATATGCGTCGCGCGTGGGGCGGCTGTCCGCCGAGACCTGGCTGGACGAGCGCGGACAGGTGATGCTCGCAGTCGATGCCAGTATGCAGGGTCCGGCGGCCGATGGCCTGCTGGTGCTGAATAAATCGCCGATCAATGAGCTGGTCAAGGGCACTTTCCAGAACTGGAGTCTGGCGGGTCATCTCGACACTGATCTCCAGCTGACTATGAACCTCAGTGATAAAGCCGACCCACCTCGGGTGGAAGTGGACACCCGCTGGCAGCAGGTCGACCTGGGTATTGAGCCTGGAAACCTGTCACTGCGTGGTCTCAATGGTGCCTTCACCTACAGTTCATCCAGCGGTTTCAGTTCCAGCGGACTGGAGGGCTATCTGTGGGACAAACCGCTCAGTGCCGAAGTAACACAACTGGGCAACACAGCCGGGGGTGGCTATGACGCGGCGCGAGCGATTACCCAAGTGGATATCTCCACGCGGATTAATATGGCTGACCTGAGGCGCTGGTTGGCGCTCGATTCCCTGGCGTTCGCCTCTGGAGAAACCGCCGCCCGGGTGCGCGTGCAAATACCGGCAGGAGAAGCACCGCGATTGCTGGTAGATACCGACCTGCAGGGCGTCAGCCTGGATGTTCCCAGTCCCTGGACCAAGAGCGCCGAGCAGCAGCAGTCCTTCGAGCTGCAGTGGCCATTGGGCGTGGTGGGTGAGCCAATGCGGATGCGGCTGGCTCCTGAGCTGGCCATGCATCTCGATGTTCGCGATGGTGGTTTCTATAGTGCTGCGCTGGGGATTAATGAGCAGCCAGCAACGCTGCGCCAGGGCGTGCTAGAGGTAAGTGGCGACACCGCGCTGGTTCAAGGCGATGAATGGGTCAATTTTATCGGCACCTATTTTGCCGTCGGATGGGATGCTGCAACCGCGAGTAATGACGCAACCAGTGGCACTGCTGCTATCTCCGACGAAGACGCGGGAGACTTCGTCGTCGACATTACTGCTGTGCATGCGCAGCGCCTGGAAATATGGGGCCAGACACTGGCGGATGTAGATTTCAGCCTGCGCGTGGATGGCAGCAAGTGGTTACTGCAGGCGAGCACGGACTGGGTGCAGGGGGAATACCTGCAGGTGAGCGGCCAGCCGGTGTCAGTGCTGGCGCTGACCAGACTGGACCTTGAGGGTCTGAAAAAGCTGAGTCTTGACGGGGGGGGCGATAGTGCCGCCAGCGAGCCAGAACTACTGGAGCTGCCGGATATGGATGTGTCTATAGCGCGCCTGCACCGGGAGGACCTGGAGCTGGGTAAGCTGGACTTTGCCTTGCGTAGCGATGGCGCTACCCTGGCGGCAAATAATATCAGCGGTGAAATAGCCGGTTTGCGCCTGGGTCAGCCGCAGGCGGGGCAGTTGCGCTGGCAGCAGGGGATAGACAGTCGCACCAGCTTAAAGCTGGGTTTGCAATTCGACGACCTGGGTAAAACCCTGGGTCGCTTCGGTTACGAGAAAATTCTGGAAACCGAGAGCGGGGGCTTTGATCTCAACCTGCAGTGGCCGGGAGCACCGCAGAACTTCTCCCTGCGCCAGGGCCAGGGCGCGGTAGAAGTTGCCATTGCGGACGGTCGTTTTCTGGAGGCACCCTCCGGCGCCAGCGGTGCTTTGAAGGTGGTCAATATTTTGAATCTGGCAGATATAGTGCAACGCCTTAGCTTGTCGCACATGTTTGAGTCCGGTATTCCCTTTGACGCGGTGACCGGCGAAGTATTTCTGCACTCGGGAACTGTTGAAGTTGTCGGCATGGAGGTCAAAGGACCCAGTAGCTTCCAGTTCAGTGGTATCGCGGATGTGGCAGCTCGCAGCCTGGACGGGGAACTGGTGGCAACCCTGCCGGTAGCCAATAATCTGCCCTGGGTTGCGGCACTCACGGCCAGCCTGCCGGTGGCTGCGGGGGTGTTCCTGGTGAGTAAATTATTACAGAAACAGGTCAACCGCCTGTCGAGTGCCGTGTACAGCATCACCGGATCCTGGGATGATCCGGATGTCGAATTTGAGCATATTTTTGAATCATCCAGCGGCCGTAGTGCCGGCGCGCAGGCGCAATCTGATTCGCTGCGCGGCACAATTTTGGCGCAGGATCCCAATGCCCCGCTGACGCAGCAAGCGGTACCTGAACCTCAGGCGGAAGGCTCCTCGCCGCCGTAGTTTTCCTGCTGCTCGCGCAGGTATCGAAATAACTTACGGCTGGCCGCATGCGGTTTCTGCTTGTGTACTTCCCGTTGGTGCTGTAACAGCAACTGCCGCAGGTGTTGGCGGTCGGCCTGGGGCCAGCGCTGCATAGCCAGCTCCACGCCTGCAACACCCGCTTCAAGCATAGCGTCGCGTAGTTTTTCCAGTTGGTGAAAGCCATCGTTTTCCTGCTGCCGACTCTGGTGCATTTGTTGCAGCGCGCGCTCAATTGGCGTGGCATCCAGGTCGCGCATCAGTTTGCCGATATACTGCATGTGCCGGCGTCGCGCACTGTTGCTGCGTATCTGCCGTGTCTCGCGAACTGCCTGCAACAGTCGTTCGTCAGTTATCGGAATCTGCTGCAGTTGCTTGTCATTGAATTTTACCAGCGTTTCGCCAAGCTCCTGCAAGGCGAGCATACGACGCTTTAGTTCGCTTTTGCTGGGAGGTAGATCCAGCGCCGGGTCTTCGTTGTTGTCAGAATGCTTATGCATAGAATAAAGTCGCCAGGCCCAGAAAAGAAACAAAACCCACGACGTCAGTGACCGTGGTCAGTACCACGCCGCCGGCCAGTGCGGGGTCAATTTTTAAGCGGGTCATCAGGAGTGGCAGCAGGGCGCCGGTAAGTGCCGCAACAACCAGGTTAATCATCATGGCGGCTGCAATGATCAGACCGATGTGCCAGTCCTCAAACCACAGCGAAGCTGCAACCGCCACCACTGCTGCCCATAGCACCCCGTTGAGTGCGCCAATAATGAGCTCCCGGTTGATCAGCCAGAGCTGGTTGTTCCTGCCCACCTGGCCCATGGCAATACCGCGAATGAGCACGGTGAGTGTCTGGGTACCGGCAATCCCGCCCATGGAGGCGACAATCGGCATCAGTACCGCCAGGGCCACTACTTTCTCAATGGTGTCCTGGAACAGGTTGATGACCGAGGACGCGATAAACGCTGTTGCCAGGTTAATTCCCAGCCACACCGCGCGTCGGGGTGCCGCTCGTGACACGGGGGCAAAGGTGTCTTCTTCTTCGTCCAGTCCAGCCATGGACATGAAGGAGTGGTCGGCGTCCTCGCGTATCACGTCGACGACATCGTCAATGGTGATCCTGCCTAGCAGTCGGCCGTTGTCATCTACTACTGGCGCAGAGACCCAGTCATTGCGTTCGAACAGACGAGCAACGTCGGTATCGCTCATATTAACCGGAATGGGTTCCACGTCGGTTTGCATCATCTCTCGCACCGAAACTGCTGGATCGGAAACCAGTAAAGTGCGCAGGGGTAGTAAGCCGATAAACTGGTCGGAACGGTTCACCACGATCAGGTTGTCGGTCATTTCCGGGATTTCGACGTGGCGACGCAGATAACGCAAGACCACGTCGAGCGTTAGTCGGGCTCGTATGGTGATGGTGTCGGTGCTCATCAGGCCGCCGGCTACGTCATCCGGATAGTGCATCACCTGTTCCAGGCGCGCACGGTCCTGATGGTCCATGGCGGTGAGTACTTCCCGCGTAATCCGCACTGGCACTTGCTGCAGGATGTCGGCGATGTCGTCGTCAGCCAGGCCCTCGGTGATCATTGCGACTTCTGCGGCACCCATATCACTGAGAAAATGTGCCTGCAATTCGTCGCTGAGTTCACCCAGGACTTCACCTTCTTCCTCCACCTCGACCATCTGCCACAGGATATGGCGATACTTTGGTGGCGACGATTCCAACAGGTGAGCGACATCCGCGGGCGGCAAGCCATTAAGCATGCGCCTCACGTCCAGGAAGGTACCGCTTTCCAGCGCAGCGCTCAGCCGGTCCAGGGTCCTCTGGGATGTCGCGAGTGTCTGATCCATTTTTCTATTCCGAAGAACCCCCTCAGTGCGGTGAGCCTGAGCGCCTGATTATCGGGGAAAGCGGGGTCTACAACAACGTGATTAGTTACGGATTTGGTCGCTACTCGGCTTCATCAAAGCGGTTTTTGATAAGTATTTGCAGGGCTTCCAGAGCCTGCGCCTCATCACTGCCGTCAATCTGCAGGTCGAGCACAGTGCCCTTACCCGCGGCCAACATCATCACCGACATAATGCTCTTGCCATCTATCAACTCGCCGTCCTTCCCCGCGCGAATATTGCTGGAGAAAGCCGAGGCACAAGCGACAAACTTGGCTGCTGCGCGTGCGTGCAGGCCGAGCTTGTTAATGATAGTTACCTGGGTCTGAATCATCTGCTTACTGCAGTTCCCTGTGTCTTACGTGGATAGCGGGGTACTGTTTCTGATAGTGCCGGTACAGACGGTCCGCCAAGTATACTGACCGATGTTGTCCGCCGGTACAACCCAGTGACACGGTCATGTAACTGCGATTACTGTCGCGATAGCGCGGCAGCCAGGTGTCCAGGTAGTGACATACATCGTGGTAAAACTCCGCGGTCAGTGGTTGTGACTCGAGAAATTGCTGAACCTCGCGATCCAGTCCGGTCTTGATGCGCAGCTCCTTGACCCAGTGCGGATTGGGCAGCATACGCACGTCGAACACCAGGTCAGCGTCTGCAGGTACCCCGCGCTTAAAACCAAAGGACTGTACGAGTACCGACATGCTGTTGGTAGTTGCGCCAAGTAGCCGCTGTTTGATGGCATCGCGCAACTCGTAAATGGTCATCTGGCTGGTGTCCAGGACCAGGGATGCGTTGCTGGACAACACCTCCAGCAGATGGCGTTCCTTGGCTATGGCCTCAGCCAGGGGTATGGTGTCAGTGCTCAGTGGGTGGCGCCGCCGGGTCTCGCTGAAGCGCTTGATCAGTGCACTGTCCTCGGCGTCCAGGAATAGAATCTGGCTTTCTACGCTGTCGGGCAGCGAGCCCAGGATAGTGTTGAAGTTCGCCAGGTCTTGCCAGGCATTGCGCGCATCAATACACACGGCAGTGCCGCAAAAGTGACTGAATTCACCGCGCCCCACCTCCGTAACCAATGCCGGTAGTAATGCGGCAGGGAGGTTATCGATACAGTAATAGCCCTCGTCCTCAAGCTGATGCAGGGCGGTACTCTTACCGGAGCCTGAGCGGCCACTGATGATAATCAGCTGCACGAAGTTCAGGCTCCCTGGGTGGTAGCGATCTTGAACAGATCCAGGCTATCGCTGGCACCGCGCAATTTTATGCAAAAATCCGCCTGGCTGAACGCGCGCGCGACATGTGCCAGTATGTCCAGATGCTGTTGGTGAGCCTCCTCGGGAACCAGCAGCACGAATAGCAGGTCTACCGGCGTGTCATCGGGGGCATCAAAGTCGATGGGGTCACTGAGCACGATCAGCGTGCCCAGGGGTTGCGGGCAGTTGCCCACACGTGAATGGGGAATGGCAATACCCTGGCCCAGGCCAGTGCTGCCGAGTTTTTCCCTGGCGATAAGCTGATCGAAAATTTCATCGTAGTTCAGCGACGGTTGGTCTTCGCTGATAATTTTTGCAATGGTTTCGAATAGTCGTTTTTTGCTGACGCCCGGCGCACCGCAGACGGTGCGTGCCGGGCTCAGAATGTCGCTGATGGCTTGCATGGCAGGTTGACTTAGTGACCTCTACTTTTTTGTTTGTGTTTGATCAACTGGCGGTCAAGTTTGTCGGCCAGGGCATCTATTGCCGCGTACATGTCTTCGGATTCTGCATGGGCGAACAGGTCTGCACCGGAAATGTGTATGGTTGCCTCGGCCTTCTGTACCATCTTCTCCACGATCAGTGTGACCTGGATATTACTTATCTGGTCGTAATGTCGTTGCAGGCGTTCAAATTTGCTCTCTACATATTCCCTCAATGGCTCGGTGACTTCTACATGGTGACCACTGACATTCAGTTGCATAAATAGCTCCTTTTGTTGATAAATCGGGCGGACCCGATACCGGCTGAGCCGGATTTTCTCAGTGGCAGCCAGCATCACGCAGGCTGCCACAGTATTAACTTTAGTCTAGACCAACCTCTTGCGCTCGTTCGATGGCGGAATGAACAGAGTATCGCGGTATTTCGCTATGGTCCGTCGTGCCACCTTGATGCCTTGTTCTTCCAGTAACAGCGTGATCTTGTTGTCGCTCAATGGTTTGCTTGGATTTTCCGCCGCTACCAGCTTTTTGATCAGCGCACGAATGGCTGTGGAGGAGCACTCACCTCCAGACGTGGTCGCCACGTGGCTGGAGAAGAAGTACTTCAGCTCGAAAATGCCGCGCGGCGTATGCATGTATTTCTGCGTGGTGACACGGGATATCGTCGACTCGTGCATTTCCACCAGTTCCGCGATGTCATGTAATACCAGTGGTTTCATCGCCTCTGCGCCGTATTCCAGGAAGTTGCGCTGGTGTTCCACGATTTTGGTGGCGACTTTCATCAGCGTTTCGTTGCGACTGTTCAGGCTTTTCAGGAACCAGCGCGCCTCCTGCAGGTTGTCGCGCAGGAAGGTGTTGTCGGCACTGTTGTCGGCGCGTTTGATGAGGCTGGCATAGTGACTGTTGATGCGCAGTTTGGGCGCGATGTCGGGATTCAGTTCTACCAGCCAACGGCCGTTTTTCTTACTTACGAAAACGTCAGGTACCACGTATTCGATGGCTTGTGGGACTGCACTCCGGCCGGGATTGGGGTCCAGAGTCTGTATCAGCGCCAATACTTCCTTGAGCTGTGCTTCCTTGAGCCGTGTGCGCCGCAATATCTGGCTGAAGTCACCACTACCCAGCTGATTAATGTGCCGGCTGAGAATGGTGCGCGCCTGTTCCAGCCACGGCGTGTCTGCCGGTAGTTGCTGTAATTGGACCAGCAGGCACTCCTGCAGATCGCGGGTGCACACTCCCGCGGGCTCGAATTGCTGTATACGGTGCAATACGGCCACGACCTCGTCCAGCTCGATGTCCAGCTCTCCCGAGAGGGACAGGTGGATATCTTCCAGTTCAAGTTCCAGGCGCCCGTTATCATCAGTCGCATCGATCAGCGCCATGGCAATCAGGCGATCGGTGTCTGACAAGCGAGTGAGCTGCAACTGCCACAGTAATTGTTCACGCAGCGTCTCACTACTGGAGTTGCGCGCTTCGAAATCCATGTCGCTGAATTCGTCCGGAGGTGGGGCGGGAGCTGATGCCGAGGGCAGCAAATCATCCCACTGGGTATCTACCGGTAATTCGTTGGGCAGCGACATCTCGGGGCTGCTGTTGTCCCAATCGTCGCTGTCTGCCGAGGTATCATCCGCGCTCTGTTCCAGGCTTTGTAGCGGGCCATCGGAAGCGCTGTGTTGTTGTTCAGCGGAATCCTCGCGCGCTTGTTGGGGTTCGTCCTCTGGCACCTCCAGCAGGGGGTTGCTGTCCAGTGCTTCCTGAATCTCCTGTTGCAAATCCAGGGTGGAAAGCTGCAACAAACGAATGGCCTGCTGCAGCTGCGGTGTCATGGTCAGCTGCTGGCCGAGTTTTAGTTGTAGCGATTGTTTCATCGGGGCGTATGGGCCACTCTCAGGGGACTGGATTACTGCTTTTGCGTTTAGCGCACCGTCAGTTTAGCCCTCGCCGGAGGTTTCTGGCAACAGTTTGGCGCGAAAATTGCTAATGGCTGAAAACGACGACTAATTTCGCCAAAATTGCAGCTAAAATTGTGGTTTCTTTGCTGCCGGCGTGCGCCAGGGGGTTACATGCTGAACTGGTCGCCCAGGTAGGTTTTGCGCACACGTTCGTTATCCAGCACTTCCTGCGCGGATCCGGCGGCGATGATATGGCCTTCGCCTACGATGTAGGCCTTTTCACAGATATCCAGGGTGTCGCGCACGTTGTGGTCAGTTATCAGCACGCCGATATCGCGGTCACGCAGGTGGTTGATGATTTCCTTGATGTCGATTACCGAGATCGGGTCGACGCCGGCAAAGGGCTCATCCAACAGGATGAAAGAGGGCTCTGTGGCCAATGCCCGGGCGATTTCAATGCGTCGGCGCTCACCGCCTGACAGCGCCTGCCCCAGGCTGTCACGCAGGTGCTCCACATGAAATTCTTCCAGCAGCTCGTCGCGTCGCGTTAGGCGCTGCTTTTTGTTCAGGTCTGAGCGGGTTTCCAGTATGGCCAGGATATTATCGCCCACCGTGAGCTTGCGAAAAATAGATGCTTCCTGTGGCAGGTAGCCGAGGCCGCGCCGGGCGCGCTCGTGCATGGTCAGGGCGGTAATGTCCTGGTCGTTGACCACGATGCTGCCGCGATCAGCGCGTACGATGCCAATGATCATGTAGAAACACGTGGTTTTCCCGGCGCCGTTAGGACCCAGCAGACCCACCACCTGTCCGCTGTCAATTTGCAGCGATACATCCTGTACGACTTCGCGACCGCCGTAGGCCTTGGCCAGGTTACTGGCTTTGAGGTGCGACACTGGTATCTTCTTCCTGCTCGGTGGTTGTTGTATCGGCGCTTGTGCCTGTGTCTGTGTCTGTTGCAGCGCTTGCTGCAGCAGGAAGCGCTGCCGTTGTCGGGGGCACACTGACTTCCTGCGATGCGCTGGGTGGGATCACTACCTGCACCCGGTTGCCTTCCTCGGCGCCGTTGGAGTCCGCTTTTACCAGCTCCTCAGCGATGAAATAATCAATGGAATCACCGGCAACGATGGCGCCATCCTGCTCCACCCGGGCCTGGGTTCTCAGATGCACTTTTTCCTCGCGCTGATAGTACTCGATTACCAGGGCGCGGGCATGTACCGGACCTTTCTCCATATCCGGGCGCTGGCGCATTCTCGCCGGCGTACCTTCGGCAACGATTTTATCCGCCTCTGCCTCGATGTGGTAAATGGTCAGGGTGTCGGCTTCGATATACATACTGCCCTGGTTCATTTGCACGTTACCACTGTATACCGTGACGCCTTTCTTTTCGTCGCGCAGGGCCATGTCGGCACTGATATGTATGGGTTGTGAGCGATCGTCGGGCAGGGCCTGACAGATGCCCGAAGCAAATATTGCGGCTAGCAACGCGGCGGCCAGTCGTCTTGGGTACAGGTAGTTGCGCCTCGCTGGGTAGCGCTGGGGCATAGGGGTTCTCCGTAGGGATGTAAGCCCGCGCCCGGAGGCGCCAGGTGTGCAAGTGTTGTCCTTTTGCGGCGGGTGTATTCGACGCATCAGGCGATGCCAACGTGTAGCAAGTCGATCAGGTGCAGCACGCCGATGATTTTTCCATTCTCCAGAACCACCAGAGAACTGATTTCGTTTTCTTCCATGATGCGCATGGCTTCTGCTGCCAGCATCTCACGCTCGGCAGTTTTGACCCCGGTAGTCATTATCTGTTCCATTGGCGTTGCATTGATATCGACGCGCGCATCGAGGGCGCGACGCAAATCGCCGTCGGTGAATATTCCAGACAGGCTCCCGTCACTGCCGCTCACGGTGGTCATGCCCAGCCCCTTGTTGCTGATTTCCAGCAGTGCCTGGGACAGTGTTGTCTGCGGAGTCACCCGCGGAATGGCGTCTTCGCTGCGCATGACATCAGCCACTTTCAGCAGCAGTTTCTTGCCCAGCGTGCCGCCCGGATGCGAGAAAGCAAAGTCGTCGGCGGTAAAGCCGCGCGCTTCCAGCAGGGCGATAGCCAAGGCGTCGCCCATGACCAGTGCCGTAGTGGTGCTGGATGTTGGCGCCAGGTCCAGTGGGCAGGCCTCGGTTTCCACGCCGGTGTCCAGGTGGAAATCGGAGGCCAGTGCCAGCGTTGATTCCTCGTTGCCGGTCATGCTGACCAGGGGGACGCCGAGCCGCTTGAGTAGGGGTAACAGGGTAATGATCTCGGGAACTGCGCCACTATTGGAGAGTGCGATTACCGCATCACTCGCGGTGATCATCCCCATATCGCCATGACTGGCTTCACCGGGGTGTACAAAAAAAGCCGGAGTGCCGGTGCTGGCCAGTGTCGCGGCTATTTTGCGCGCAATGTGGCCTGACTTGCCCATACCAGTGACGATGACCCTGCCTTCGATCGCCAACAGACACTCACAGGCGCCTTCGAACTGCGCACCAATGCGCTGTTCCATGGCGGCAACGGATTCAGACTCCATCCTGATAGTGCGCTGTGCGGAGGCTGCATAGCTGCTGGCGCTGTGCCCCGACATATAAAGACTCCGTGGTCAGATTGTGGTGTGCAACCAGTAATAATACAGTGCGTAGAAGGACACTAACAAGGTCCCGACAAAACGGCCGAGATAAGAGTGATTGGCTTTGGATTTATCACGCCGTCGACTGAGGAAGATGGCGCCCGCGAGCATGACGGTAAAAATGGCCATGGCGGGATAGTCCCGCGTGGCTATGTCGGCGTCCAGTGTTTGTACGGAAACAATGCCCGGAATGGCCATCACCGCGAGCAGGTTGAACAGGTTCGAGCCAATAATATTGCCCAGTGCGATCTCTGTGTGCCCGCGCATGGCGCTGGCGACGGTGGCAGCGAGTTCTGGCAGGCTGGTGCCCACGGCTACAATGGTGAGACCAATCACCAACTCCGATACGCCCAATTCTTTGGCCGCAACGATGGCCCCATAGACCAGCAGACGCGAGCTGGCTATCAGCAGTATCAGGCCAATAGCGAAGCTGAACCAGGCGCGCAGTGGCTTCAGGTGGGGCAGGTCCTCCTGTTCGGCTTCCTCGGTCAATTCGGGGTCTTTAACCTGGGTGCTGATCATACGCCACAAAATGAGAACCAGGCCACCCAGTAACAGACAGCCATCCAGCAGAGTCAGTTTGCCGTCGATGATCAGCAATGCGGCGCCGGCAGTCGCAACCAGCAGCAGCGGCAGCTCTTTTTTCATGCAGCTCTGATGCACCATCAGCGGTGCAATCAGCAAGGTAGTACCCAGCACCATGCCGATGTTGGCGATATTGGAGCCAATGGCATTGCCGATCGCCAGGGAACCTGATCCCGCCAGGGAGGCATTGAGCGAGACCAGTATTTCCGGCGCAGAGGTTCCTATCGAGACAATTGTCAGGCCGATGATGATGGGTGACATACCCATGTTTTCGGCAATAGATGCGGCACCATCCACAAACAGGTCGGCACTCCATATCAGGACAATGAAGCCAATCAGAATGGTCGCCGCTGCGATCAGCATATATGCGGAATTCCTGTTAAAGTATGCGCCGCGCTTGGCGTTGGAACCACGGGGGCAAGCTTGTTGTCATAGTTGGGTGAGTCTACCCCTAAAGCAAGGGGGTATGGAAAGACTCAGCACAGAGGCGGATTATACATAGCTGTGAGGCTGTGCATACAGAGAAATTGGAGTATCGGAGAGTGGCAATGTCGTTGAAAGTAGTTACAGGGTGGATTGTGGGTTGTTGTTTGCTGGCGACGGGTGCCTGGGCGGAAACAGCAGTGAATAAGTCTCCCGCATACGCGGTCGTAGAAGATGCCACCGAGCGAGTGATGTTAGTGGTCACTGAGGCACAAGCCTATGTCGATGAAGACCCGGAGCGTTACTACGGGGAAATTCAGGTCATCTTCGACCCGGTGATCGACTTTCGCGGTTTTTCCCGCAGAGTAATGGGGCCTTACGCCAGCAGTGAGCGTTATCGGTCACTGGATGAAGCGGGGCGGGCTCAGCTGCGCGAGCAGCTGGATCGCTTCAGCGAGGTGATGCGGGTGGGACTGGTGCGCACCTATGGCAAGGGCCTGCTGGCCTTTGGCAGTTCGCGCATCGAGGTAGTGCAACCCGAGGAGGATGATTCTGCGGAACCCCGAGTGTCCGTGCGTCAGCTGATTTTCAGTGATGAGCCGGAGCCCTACGAGGTGCTTTACCAGATGGGCCGCAATAAGTCAGATGAGTGGAAACTGCTTAATGTCATCATCGAGAGTATCAACCTCGGCGAAATCTACCGCAATCAGTTTGAGGCCGCCGCGCGCAAGCACGAGGGCGACCTGGACAGTGTCATCGACAACTGGAGCACTGTTGAAGTGGAAGCCGAGCCCAAAGTCAGTAATAGCTAACTGTCGCTATCGGGGCCTTTTTCTCCTAGAATGCCCGTTTTTCAGTCATCACCCACTGGCGCGCGCGTTGTGCTCAGGTGGGTTGTGCGTTTTAGGGAAATGTTATGGACGCCGCTACAGTTAAAACACTACTAGAGTCTCATCTTGAGGACTGTGAAGTTCAGGTCCAGGGTGAGGGCAATCATTATGACATCACGGCTGTAGGCGCGTTGTTTGACGGGCTGCGGCCGGTGAAAAAACAGCAACTGGTTTACGCCGCGCTGAGTGATCATATCGCCGACGGCAGTATCCATGCGGTGAATATTCGTACTTTTACCCCGGCAGAGTGGCAGGCCCAGGGCTGAATTTCTGGCCATACCCGCCGCTGTAGCGTTGCTGGCACAGCGCAGTTAATCGGAACTTAAGCACCGTTTGGTGATACGCAATATCATGAATGAAAAACTGACCATCGCCCTGACCAAGGGGCGTATTTTAAAAGAAACGCTGCCTTTGCTGGCCCGCGCGGGCATCGCCCCGCTGGAAGATGTTTCCAGCAGTCGCAAGCTGGTGTTCGCGACCACTCACGACGACGTGCAGCTGGTTATTATTCGCGGTACCGATGTGCCCACTTATGTGCGCCATGGGGCAGCTGACATGGGTGTAGTGGGTAAGGACATCCTGCTGGAGCACGGTGCGCAGGGTTTGTACGAGCCGCTGGACCTGGGTATAGCCCGCTGTCGCCTGATGACGGCCGGACCCGTGGGCTGGCAGGGCTCGGGAGCACGTATTCGCGTGGCGACTAAATTCGTCAATATCGCGCGTAGTCATTTTGCCCGGCAAGGTGTGCACGCGGAGATTATCAAGTTGTACGGTGCCATGGAACTGGCGCCAATGATGGATTTGGCAGACCTCATTGTAGATATTGTGGACACCGGTAATACGCTGCGCGCCAACGGCATGGAACCCCTGGAAGAGATTGCCGCTGTCAGCTCCCGCCTGGTGGTGAACAAAGCGGCGATGCGTTCGCGCTACCGCAGCATACAGCGTGTTGTCGACGACCTCGCCGCTGTGCTGGAGGCGGGCGATGCAGCGGCTTGATACACGCCAGGCAGACTTCGACGCGCGCCTGGACGCGCTGACCGCCTGGCAAGAAGAGCTGGATCAGTCAGTGAACGACACCGTAACCGCGGTGCTGGCCGACGTGGCCAGTCGCGGCGATGCCGCCGTGCTGGAGTACACTGCGCGCTTTGATCGCCTGCACGCTGCAAGCGTTGCCGAACTGGAAGTAAGCCAGCAACAGCAGGCTGCGGCGCTGGCGCGTATTGATCGTGAACACCGTGAAGCACTGGAATATGCTGCCCAGCGAGTGCGCAGTTACCACGAACACCAGATACAGCCAAGCTGGCAGTACCGCGACGATGCTGGCAACTTACTAGGTCAACAGATCAGGCCGCTGGCTACGGCGGGCATCTACGTACCCGGTGGCAAAGCCAGCTATCCCTCGTCGGTATTGATGAATGCGATACCGGCAAAAGTGGCGGGTGTCCCCGAGATTATCATGGTGGTGCCCGCCCCCGATGGTGAACTGAACGATCTGGTGCTGGCGGCTGCCAGTATTGCCGGCGTGGACCGGGTGTTTACCGTTGGCGGTGCCCAGGCAGTAGCTGCCCTGGCTTATGGGACTCAGACCATACCTGCGGTGGACAAAATTGTTGGCCCCGGGAATATTTATGTGGCCACCGCCAAGCGTCAGGTGTTTGGTCGAGTGGGCATAGACATGATAGCCGGGCCCTCCGAGATCCTGGTGATTTGTGACGGCAGTACCGACCCCGACTGGGTTGCCATGGACCTGTTCTCCCAGGCGGAACACGACGAAAATGCACAGTCGCTGTTGCTGTGTCCCGAGCAAAAATACCTGGACGCGGTGCAGGCCAGTATTGATAAGCTGCTGCCGCAAATGGAGCGCGCCGCTATTATTCGCAGCTCCCTGGCTGGCCGGGGGGCGATGATATTGACGCGCGACCTGGACGATGCGGTAGCGCTGAGTAACCGACTGGCGCCGGAGCACCTGGAGTTGTCGGTGGCGGACCCCGAGGCACTGCTGCCGCAGGTGCAGCACGCCGGCGCTATCTTTATGGGCGCCTACACGTCCGAGTCACTGGGTGATTACTGTGCCGGGCCCAATCATGTGCTGCCCACGTCGCGCAGTGCACGCTTTTCATCGCCATTGGGTGTGTACGATTTCCAGAAACGCAGCTCGCTGATCATGTGCTCTGAACAGGGTGTACAAGAGCTGGGTGCAGTAGCCTCGGTGCTGGCACGTGGTGAGTCCCTGACTGCCCACGCACGCAGCGCAGAAATGCGCTTGTCCGGGGCTAAATCCACATCGTGAGAGTTGGTTTACTGGTTCTCGGGTGACTGGCGCAATACGCCGACCACCGCGCGCAGCTCCAGGCTTTGCAGGTTGCGTTGCACTGCAATATCCACTGTATCCCCGGGCCGTAACAGTGCAATCCGGTGCATGGTCTGGCGTCCATCCTGTACGGGTTTGTCGTCGATGTGGGTGATGATGTCGCCCAACTGGATACCGGCTTTGCTGGCGGGGCTGTCGTCAGCGACGGCCAGCACCACCAGGGCCTGCTGCCCGCTGCCGCTGTTGTCGATGGCGCCCACCGGCTCCACATTCACCCCTAGCCAGCCGCGTATAACCTCACCGTAGTCAATCAGGTCCTGCATCACAAATACCGCCATATCCACCGGTATCGCCAGGCTGATGCCGATGCCAGTGGCGGTGTTGCTGGCGGGTGTGTTTGCGGTATAAATCAGGGTGTTTATGCCCAGTAGTCGCCCACGGGTGTCTATCAGCGCGCCGCCGGAATTACCCAGGTGAATGGTGGCATCGGTCTGGATGTAGTCCTCGTAGGTGTTCAGTTGCAAGCCGTAGCGACCCAGTGCCGAGACAATGCCCTGGGTGACAGAATGCCCAAAGCCCAGCGGGTTACCGATGGCCAGCACCACATCACCGACCCGGGCCGCGTTGGAATCCCCGAGTTTAAAGGGCTGCAGGTCAGGCAGGTCGATCTTCAGTACTGCCAGGTCGGTAGAGGGGTCTGTACCGATCACCGATGCGTTGGCCGAGCGGCCGTCGTGCAGCAGCACCTGGATGGCGTCAGCCCCGGCAATCACGTGATTGTTGGTCAGTATGTGGCCCTGGGGAGTCATGATGACCCCGGAGCCCAGCGAGCGCTCTATGCGTTGCCGCTGAGCCTGCGGCCGGGCGAATCTGCGGAAATAGGCATCATCCATTAGCGGGTTGCGTCGGGAGCTGACCAGTTTCGCCGTATAGATGTTGACTACCGAAGGAGTAGCGCTGCCCACAGCCCGCGCATAGCTCACCGGTTCCTGCGCGTTACGCCCGGCAACCGGGCTATTGGGCAGTACCCAGCGGTCCAGGATCAACAGGGC
>JAIBDN010000116.1 GCA_024686215.1 Gammaproteobacteria bacterium
CGGTGTAGCCGCGGCCCTGTTTGCGCTCGGTGCGGGCCAGCGCGTATTCATCCTTGGTTACGGGGTGAAGAAAGACCGGAAAGTCTTTACCAACCTGTTGATAACCCTGCTCCAGCAAATCTTCAGGGTGAGCGCCAACTACCACCCAATCCCTTTCAACTACTGGGTAGCCTAATAATTCATCGCGGACTGCGCCACCGACCAGATAGATATCCATAGTCCTAGTGTCGGCTCCTGCATTGGCATTGGGTCCAGGTGCCGGTCTCCAGTTGATACAGGGTCAGCGCGCCACCCCAGACACACCCTGTATCCAGTGCAATGGCGTTTGGGCTATCCGTTACGCCCTCAATGGAGGCCCAATGGCCAAACAGGATGCGATCGTAAACCGTTTTACGTTTGGGGTGGCTGAACCAGGCGGAGACCTTCTTATCCCCAAGGTCTGGATTAGGGCTGGCACCTTTGCTTTCAAGGTCGAGTACGCCTTCCCTGGTGCAGTACCGCATGCGAGTGAGATAGTTGGTGATGACCCGCAGTCTGGTCATGCCCTGGAGTTTATCTGACCACAGAGCGGGTTCATCGCCATACATGTGCGCGAAGAACTGCACGCAGTCCGGGCTGCGCAAAACAGCCTCGACCTCCCCGGCATACCCTGCTGCCTGATCCACCGTCCACTGCGGTGGTATGCCGGCGTGGACCAGGGTGTAGCCGTGCTCCACGTGTAGCAGGGGTCGCTTGATCAACCAGCTCAGCAACTTTTCCCGGTCCGGGGCCTTTAGTATCTTGTCCAGCGTATCGGACCTGCTGGGAGGGCGAACGCCGGCAGCCACTGCCAGCAGGTGCAAATCATGGTTGCCCAGCACCATTACCAGGTTTTTCCGCATTTTGTATAAAAAGCGTAGCGTTTTCAGGCATTTGGGTCCTCGATTTACGATATCGCCGACGGACCAGAGCATGTCCTTGTCGGGGTTGAATGCTACATCGCGCAGAAGACACTTCAGGGGTTTCAGGCAGCCCTGGATGTCGCCGACAACATAGGTGCTCACCGGCTAGCCCACATTAATGAAGCGCATTGGGACGGTGCAGTGAAAAGGGTGGAATCGGCACTTCGAAGGTTTCCGCCGGCACGTCCTGGTCGATTACCAGCATGCTGTAGCTGCCCTCCATGAAACCCACGGCGGTCTCCATGGTCGTGCCGCTGGTATAGCGAAAATACTTACCCGGCGGGATGACAGGCTGTTCGCCGACAACGCCTTCGCCACGAACTTCCTGTACCTGGTTATCGGCGTCGGTGATACGCCAGTGGCGGCTCAGCAGTTGTACCGGCACAGCACCATTATTGCTGATGGTAATGGTGTAAGCGAAGGTGTAATGGCCGTCCTCCGGATTGGAGTGGCTGGGCAGGTAAGTGGTTATGACGTTAATATCCACCAGTTGCGGGTTGAATTCGTTTTGCTCAGCTTTTTCCATGGGTGGCGTTGGCTATCTCTATGAATTGCGGGAGTTCAAGGGTTTCGGCGCGGCAGCCCGGGTCAATGCCCAATGCTTCCAGCTCAGGCGCATCTATAATGCCTTTCAGGTTGTTTCGCAAGGTTTTCCGGCGTTGGGCGAAGGACGCCTGGACCACCTGGCGGAGGATGGCTTCTTCGCAAACCGGCCAGGGCGATTCACTCCTGGGCTCAAGGCGCACAATGGCCGACTGTACTTTCGGGGCAGGTTTAAATGCCGTTGGGGGGACTTCGAACAGTTTCTCTACCCGGCAATGGTACTGGGTCATAATACCCAGTCGTCCCCAGTTCTTGCTCCCCGGGCTGGCCGCCAGGCGGTTCACCACCTCCAACTGCAGCATAAAATGCATATCCTGAATAAGTGAGGCGTTTTCCAGTAATTTGAAAATAAGCGGCGTGGAGATGTTATACGGCAGGTTGCCAACCACGCGCAAACTGCCACGCTTTGCAGCGAGCTGCGCAAAATCAAACTTCAGGGCATCCGCGCTGTGCAAGGTAAAGCCGGGTGAATTTCCATAGGTGGCCAACAGGTTTGGGGCAAGATCCCGGTCTAGCTCAATGACATCGAGTTGACAGCCGCTGGCCACCAGTAACCCGGTCAGCGCGCCCTGGCCGGGGCCAATCTCAACCAGTTGTTCCTTTGGCAGGGGGTGAATAGCACCGACAATGCGGTTAATAATACCGCTGTCATGCAGGAAGTTCTGCCCGAATCTTTTGCGCGCACGGTGGGGTGTGGGTGGTATGCTCATGCGCGCTATTGTACCGTTCTTTGCCGGCTAGCCGTAGCGCGTATTCCCGGGCTGGTGAAATACAGGTCGGGATTAACTTCGCTGTACAAACATCAGCACAGCAATTACCATTTCGGCATTTTCCCACCGGCAGGAATCAGGCATTGAGCCATCGAAAACCGGGATTGTATCGATCAGAACGAGAGATGGAATGCCCCTTACTCAATATTTCAGGTTAATCGACGTCCAGGCGCGCATGGCGCTGAAATCTGATGCTTCCAAAAATTCCCTGGGTTACCTGTGGTGGATTCTTGAACCGCTGCTGTACGTGGCTGTGTTCTATGTGGTTTTCAACATTATTCTCGATTCAGGAAGAGCCGACTTTCTGGTTTTTTTAATGTGTGGCAAGCTCTCATTTATCTGGTTTTCCAAGACGGTAAATCAGGCGTCCAATAGTATTGTGGGCAATAAGGGCCTGATCGGCAAAGTTGACGTTCCCAAATCCCTGTTTCCCATGGCCGTGACCCAGGAAAGCCTGTATAAACAGGCTGCCGTGTTCCTGCTGCTTTTCGCGGTACTCGCGGTCAACGGCTATGCTCCCTCCCTCACCTGGTTTTGGCTGGTTCCTATTATTATCGTGAACTATCTGATGATTGTAGCCTGTTCTTTCGTTGGCGCGTGCCTGGTCTGCTTTATCCGGGACTTCAGCAGGCTTATTTCTCTGGGCATGGTGTTCATGCTCTTCACTTCCGGCATTTTCTGGGATGTGAGAGAACTGGGTGACCCGCACAAAACCGAGATGGTGCTAACCTTCAACCCCCTGGCCTTTATTCTCGATGCCTATAGACAGGTACTGATGCACCAAAGCGGGCCTGACTTCGCTCACCTGGTGCTGCTGGGCATTGGTTTTGGTATCGTGTCGCTGGTAATGGTCGCTGTCATGCGCAGGCTCAGCCAGTATCTGGCTCTCAAGGCGCTGACCGCATGAGTGACCACGCCGCCCCCCTGATGCTGTCGCTGGAGAATGTCTCTCTGAGCTACCGCTCCGGAAAAAAAACCTTTGAGCACGGTGTGCATCGGGTGTTGGACGGGGTATCGCTGGAATTGTACGAGGGCGAAACCCTGGGTGTAATCGGTCGAAATGGTTGTGGCAAAACCACCATGCTGCAGCTGATGGCGGGCATTATGGCGCCCAGTAGCGGTACAGTTATCCGACGGGAGCGGTCATCTGCAGCCTTGTTGA
>JAIBDN010000070.1 GCA_024686215.1 Gammaproteobacteria bacterium
CACTGGACAGCCCACGTTTTGGTGACGATGATGATCACACAACACAGCTGGACTGCACGCCAGGTGGACCTTTTGCGGACACCGACAGCGAAGCTGAGCAACGCTCATTGCAACATTTTTTACGCGACCAGATAGACTGCCTTGAACCGGCCGAACAACGCGTGGTCATGGGTCGCTGGGGCCTGGGCAGTAGCCGCGCAATGACCAGAGCGGAGTTAGCGGAACAGATGGCAGTAAGCCGGGAATGGATCAGGCAACTGGAGATGTCCGCACTAGGAAAACTGAGCCGTAACGAAAACCTTTGCGCCGCATACCGGGATCACAATATGGCTTCTCTATAACATCTGCGCACGCTCGGCGGCAGCAGTACCGTGTCTTTAATGCGGTGTTGCATGACTCGTTATACTGACGCGTCACAACTACGCAACCTTCGTCGCGCCATGCAGTATGTCTGCCAGCGCCGTGTCAATATCTGGAAACTCGAAGGCGAACTCTGCTTGCTGTAAGGCCTGGGGTATCACCCGCTGCCCCTTGAGCAGCAATTCATCCGCCATTTCCCCTATCAGCACACGCATGGCTACCGCAGGCACCGGCAGATTTACCAGTGTGCGTCGGTGACCAAGCATGGCGTCACAAAATCCACGACTGGTGACCGCCTCCGGTGCAGTGATGTTAAAAGGGCCTGACAGCTGTTTCTGCTCCAGTAAAAATACAATCGCGGCCAACACATCTTGCCGATGCACCCAGCTCAACCACTGGTCGCCCCTTCCCAGCCAGTTACCCACGCCAAAGCGAAAAGGCAGAGCCATCTGGGTAAAAGCACCGCCTCCCGCGTCCAGCACGACCCCCAGGCGCAGCAGACAAACCCGCATGCCCAGTGCCTGCGCCTGCAGCGCCAGGTCTTCCCATTGTTGGCACAGGTTCTGTGCAAACCCGGGGGTGATCGCACCCTCTTCGGCCAGTAGTTCGTCGCCATGATGGCCGTAAAAGCCAATAGCGCTGGCGCTTAGCAGAACCTGCGGCGGCTGCTCCAGGCGTTGCATCAGCTGCAGTAATGACCGGGTGGTATCCAGACGGCTGGAAAGTATTTCCAGCTTATACGCAGCACTCCACCGGTGATCCGCCAGCGAGGCGCCAGCCAGGTTGATTACCGCATCGATTGTTGCATTGTCAGCCAACTGCTCCAGTGATTTCACGTAACGCAATTGCGGGCGACTTTGCAGGCTCTGGCGGCTCAACACGGTGAGGCTGTGGCCCAGCTCGAGCAGCTTTATGACCAGCGGAGCCCCAATAAAGCCGGTGCCTCCGGTTATAAGAATATTCATGGTCCTGCCCTCTTGTACATACAGTTATTACGGAATGGATAATGGTTGGATCATTCAGCTGCGGTAATCCCTTGAGCAACTACCGGCGTATACTCCCAGTATGAACACTGACGATTACGATATCGAGCATCTACAGACATTTCTACAGTCCTGCCCCCGAACGGTAGTGCTGACAGGGGCCGGTACCAGCCTCGCGTCCGGCATTCCAACCTATCGCGACCACGAGGGCCGGTGGCAGCATAGTGAACCCATCAAACACCAGGAATTTTTGCAAAGCTCCGCAGCGCGTCAGCGCTACTGGGCGCGCTCGCTGCATGGTTGGCCCGCTATACGTGACGCGCAACCTAACCGGGCTCACCAGGCACTCGCGTTAATGGAACGCAAAGGGCAGATAGAAACGCTGATTACCCAGAATGTCGATCGCCTGCATCAACGTTCCGGCAGTCGTAAGGTCGTGGACCTGCACGGCAGGCTGGATCAGGTGCACTGCCTCGATTGCGACGCCCTCTATTGCCGGCAACAAATACAGCAGCAAATGACTACACAAGAGCCACCTCGAGGCAGCCCAGCAAGCGCACGCCGCCCGGATGGCGACCAGGATCTACCTGAAGCAATGGAACAACTCACGCAGGTACCCGATTGTGTCCGCTGCGGCGGCCTGCTGATGCCCGATGTGGTGTTTTTTGGTGGTACCGTGCCCCGGGCAAGGGTTGATAGCTGTATGGCCGCACTGGAGCGTGCTGATGGCCTGATCGCCGTTGGCAGTTCACTTCAGGTGTATTCCGGCTTTCGCTTTTGCCGGCGTGCAGCTGAACTGGGTAAGCCCCTGGCCATACTCAATACCGGGGCAACACGGGCTGACCCGTTAGCTCAGTACAAATTGACATCTGACTGTGGGGCACTGTTGGCGGCAGTTTCCGGGCTAAGCGGCCAGCTCACAGGAACAGCATGAGAACATAACGAGCGATAACGCGGCTCCGGCCTAGGCGCTGTCCATGCGTTCACGGTAGTCCCAGCTGAACATGCGCTGCGGGGTTACGGTTATCAGCACTTCCTCGTCCCTCCGTGATAACAACCATTTGCCCAGGGATGAGTCACTACCGCCTAAATAGCGTTGCAGGAGGCCGTCAAGCGCCTCACCGGCACCCTCACCGGTCAACTCAGCCAGCCCCTGGCCCCTGACCCCACAATACGGGGGTTGGTTAGGCGCCACCTCAAAGCCCACCTTGTTGCTGTCCCGCAACATGGCCACCAGCTGCGAATCCTGGTGAGAAGCACAGATAAATTGCCCCTGGATATACTGGAACCAGACAGATACCACCCTGGGAAAACCGTCTGCGCCGACACAGGCCAGACGCACGGGAAACACGCTGTCATGCAGAAACTCACTGATTTGATCAGCCGACCAGGGACCTTTGAGGGACACGCTCATAAGACTATCCTTAACCATAATTGCGTGCATTATCTGGCAGCAGTCCGTAAATTACAAAGTTCCCTTTCGGGGCCCCTCGAGCTGCCAGGAAAATTAATGCCGCTATCGGCAACAGGCATTGATCCCCGCGGCTTTAGAGCACGTATATGGTCCATGCAAACACCTATTATCTTCTGGTATCGACAAGATCTACGCACCCACGACCTCCCGGGGCTGGCCGCAGCTGCTGCCACTGGCCGGCCTGTCATACCCTGCTATATCCTGGACGAGCATGCGCCAGGTGAATGGGCCACAGGGGCCGCGAGCCGCTGGTGGCTGCACCACAGTCTCACTGCGCTGCAAGCAGATATCGCCTCGCTGGGTGGCTCATTGCTATTACTCCGCGGTGAGACACTCGGCCAACTGCAACAACTGCTAGCCGCAACCGGCGCCGATACCGTCTACTGCTCACGCCAATACGAGCCCTGGGCGGCGGCGCTGGAAGAGGAACTCCATGAACAGTTGTCGGCTACCGACATCACATTCAAACGTTACGCTGGTAGCCTCCTCTTCGAGCCGGAACAGATCAACAACCAGAGTGGACTTCCTTACAAGGTATTCACGCCCTTCTGGCGTCACTGCCTCAAGCAGCTAGCCCCGGCAGCGCCACAAGCTTTACCCGCGCTGACCAACTGGTTCACCGCTAAACTGGACAGCGATTGTATCTCCAACTGGGGTTTGCAACCCACACAGCCGGACTGGGCTGCAAGCTGGCCGCAGCAATGGCAACCGGGTAACAACGGTGCGCGGGACAAACTCAGTGCCTTCCTGAACAACGGCATTAGTAACTACAGCGACGGCCGTAACCACCCGGCACTGGATTGCACCACCCGCCTGTCGCCCCACCTGCACTACGGCGAGATATCCCCCCGTGTGCTGTGGCACGCTGCAAGGCAGGCAGCGGCAGAAAGCCCGGCCCTGGACGGCCAGGTAGCAAAGTTTCTCAGCGAAATGGGCTGGCGCGAGTTTTCACACCACCTGCTACACCATTTTCCCACTATCCCGGAGCAGGCGTTCAAAGCACAGTTTCGCAACTTCCCCTGGCTTCCTGGGGCTGACAGACTTGACGCCTGGCAACGGGGGCAGACTGGCTATCCGATGGTGGATGCCGGCATGCGTGAGCTCTGGCACACCGGCTATATGCACAACCGCGTGCGCATGATCGTCGCCTCTTTTCTTACCAAACACCTGATGATCCACTGGCGTGAAGGAGCGAAATGGTTCTGGGATACCTTGCTGGATGCAGACCTGGCCAACAACAGCAGCGGCTGGCAGTGGGTCGCGGGTTCCGGCGCCGACGCATCGCCCTACTTCCGGATTTTCAACCCGATAACGCAGGGCAAGAAGTTCGACGCCGAGGGCGCATATATTCGGCAGTGGGTGCCGGAATTAGCCGCCATCCCGGATCGCTATCTGAACTGCCCCTGGGAGGCGCCTGAAGAGATTCTAAGGACTGCAGGTGTGGTCATAGGAGAGCACTACCCTGCCCCCATCGTCGATCACAAGGCGGCAAGAGAAGCCGCGTTAGCTGCTTATGCATCAATCAGGGTAGCCTGACAGACCTGACGTACCAAGCCCTGTTGGCGGCACTGCAAAGTCAGTGTGGCTTATTGACTAGTCACGCAGATACTGCTGAATTTTGCGGAACCCCAACAACTGCAACAACACGCCCGGTACAGCCAGCAAGACGACACCTGCACGTTATGCCCTGCCTATGCTAATCTTCATCGGCATCCAATAATTTGAGGCACCTCACTATGTACGATTTGGTCATTCGCGGCGGGACCATTGTTGATGGTTCGGGAAATACAGAGTACGTTGCCGACCTGGCAATCAACGGTGACAGCATTGCTGCCATAGGCCCGGACTTGCCTGCGGGGAAAGAGGAAATTGATGCCAGCGGAAAAATTGTGACGCCTGGCTTTGTAGATATTCATACCCATTACGACGGTCAGGCGACGTGGGACCCTGAAATGGCGCCCTCTTCCTGGCACGGGGTGACTACCGTGGTTATGGGTAACTGCGGCGTTGGTTTCGCACCGGCGAAGACGGACAAGCATGACTGGCTGATTGGTCTAATGGAGGGGGTGGAAGACATTCCCGGAACCGCGCTGGCAGAAGGCATGACCTGGGACTGGGAGACCTTCCCCGAGTATATGGATGCGCTGGAAAAACTGCCGCGCACGGTAGACGTTGGCACGCATGTACCCCATGGCGCTGTGCGCGCTTACGTAATGGGTGAGCGTGGTGCCGCCAATGAAAAGCCTACCGAAACAGATATCACTGAAATGTCGGCGATTGTGGAAGAAGGACTCAGGGCCGGGGCATTGGGTTTTTCCACCTCCAGGACCGTACTGCACAAATCGATAGACGGTGAACTTGTGCCGGGCACCACGGCGACCCAGGAAGAGTTACTGGGCATTGGCCGAGCCATGGGCAGAGTTGGACACGGCGTGTTCGAAATGGCCAGTGACCTGAATCGCGAATGGAATGAATTCCAGTGGATGGGCGAGTTAAGTCGTGAAACCGGATTGCCGGTGACTTTTGCCGCGTTGCAATCGATGGCTCACGAAATACCGCTTGCTGAGCAAATATCTACTATGCGAGAGGAAAATAGCAAAGGGGCAAACATCGTTGCGCAAATCGCATTGCGCGGCAATGGCATTATCATGGGTTGGCAAACGACCGTGCATCCGTTCCTGTTCAAGCCCGCCTGGGGGGAAATTGCGGCTTTACCATGGGAGCAACAACTGGCCAAGTTGCAAGACCCTGACTTTAAACAGCGCATGCTTGCAGAAGACAACATACTGGAAGAGAGCGACATTGGACCTTTGTTGCAACTGATTACCAGTGGCTGGTTCACGCAGTACGCAATAGGCCCGGAATTTAACTATGAGCCCACAGCGCAGGAGAGCATCCAGGCTAAAGCGCAGGAAGCGGGCATACCCCCTGAGGAATATGCCTATGACACAATGCTGGCTAATCAAGCTGGCAGCTTCATTTATTTCCCGGTTTTAAACTACGCAGATGGCAACCTCAATTTTCTTGAGGCATTGCAGGATTCAGATGATTGCGTCAACTCTCTGTCAGATGGCGGCGCCCACTGTGGAACCATTTGTGACGCAGCCTCGCCCACGTTCATGCTGCAGCACTGGGTGCGTGATAGAAAGGGTAAACGTATCAGCCTGCCCCAGGCCATTAAGCGCCAATGTCGGGATACAGCGGTGTTGTACGGACTGGAAGACAGGGGTTTGTTGGCTGCAGGTTACCTGGCTGACATCAATATTATTGACATGCAAGAGCTGAGGCTGGGCGCTCCCTGGCTGGCTTTCGATCTTCCCGCTGGCGGCAAGCGCTTGCTGCAAAAGGCGGATGGCTATGTGGCCACCATCAAGTCAGGTCAGGTCACGTTTCGAGAAGGCACCATGCAGGGACCAACCCCCGGCGGTGTTCTCAGGGGGCAGCGAAACGCGCCGGAGCTGCAGGCCCAGGTCCAATAGTCATTAACGGCGGGTAAACTGCATGGGCATCTTCCCGGGTATTCTAAACAGGGAAGGTGCCCACTCTATGTCTTCATCGTTTAGCTCAAGATTGGAAAATCGAGCGACCATTGAAGACAGGGCTATTTGCGTATTGAGCCTGGCCAGGTGCGAACCCAAACAGAAGTGGATGCCGCCACCAAACGAGCAATGTCTGGCCTCGTTGCGGGTGATATCAAAATTGTCCGGATCACTGAACACCGCAGGGTCGCGATTACCGGCAATCAATACAGCCATTATCCGGCTATCTTTAGGAATGATAATGCCGCCAAACTCGGTATCTTCGTGCAAGGTACGCAGGGTAAGCGGTACTGAGGGCTCAAAACGCAGGCACTCTTCAATTGCTGATTCGAGCAACTCAGGTTGCTGGTATAACAACTCCCATTGATCCGGGAATCGCGCAAAACAGCGCATCGCATGAGCAATCAATCCTATGGTTGTTTCTAATCCAGCTATTAGCAAGCCGATACTATTAAATAGAAGCTCCTCCACATCCAGACGATCGCCCTCCTCCTCGGCACTTACCAACGCCCCTAAAATATCCTCTGTGGGGTTTTTGCGGCGCTCCTCGATTAACGCCATCATGTAGTTGATCAGTTGTTGCAGCGCTTCCGCCGCTTGTTCTTGCATTTGAGGATACGCGCCAGCAGCAAGCCGGTAGGTTGCCAATGACACCCATTCAGACAGCATATCTCTATCGCTAAAAGGCACACCTAACATGGCACAAATAGAGGCCGCAGGCACAGGCAAAGCCAGATTGGGGATAACATCAATGGTGGGGTTACCAGGGTCAAGTTTGTCCAGCTCCTGATCAATACTTTGCTGCACGAGTGGTCCTATAGCAGTAAGCGCCGAAGGGGTGAAGGCTTTGCTGACCAGGCGACGTATCCTGTCATGATCGGGCGGGTCCATTTGCAAAATGAATCGGTTGGCGTCGCTCTCTTCTTTTGTCATACCCGAAATCAGACCTTCGGAGTCACGCATGCCGGCGGGCGTGTGTTTCAGCAAACGCTGTATGTCTTCGTAGCGGGTCAACCGCCACATATCGTTTGGAGTGAGGTTAACCGGGACAGTTTCTCTCAGATGTTTATAGGCGCCGTGTGGGTTCAGTTTGAAACCTGGCAAATCAGGGTCTGCGCCAAACCAGCCAGCGTATTCAGGGATTGCCCGGGGCATAGCATCTTTATCTGACATGATCGCATCTCCTTTGCCTTGTCTGCGTTTGGAGTAGGGGAAACCAAAGTACAAACCAGACTATGCGCAATTTTTTCCAAAGTCCACACGATGGGAGCATGGGGGTATGCCTTGTGCCAAATACGGGCACTGCTCGCTAATGCCTCCCAGTGTATTGCTCATTTGAGCGGCATCGCCCGGCTTTGCTTGGTCACCATCAGGCTGAAATTTGACTCCATATTTTTCACTCCGGGAAACTTCAGAATACGCTGCATGGAAATTTCCGAGAAATGATCCATGCTATGTGCCAATACCTTAAGCAGGTAATCATGGCTGCCGCTCATCGCGTGACACTCGACAATATGCTCCTCTGTTTCCACCCGTGTCAGAAAATCGCGGCGCTTTTTATCGTCCTGCTTGTCCAGTGACACTTGCACAAACGCCGTTACCTGCAGGCCCAGTTGACGCTGGTCCAGGTTGGCGCTATAGCCCTGAATGAGGCCACTTTCTTCGAGGCTTTTCACCCGACGAAAGCACGGCGATTCAGACAGACCCACCCGCTCTGCGAGCTCCACATTGGAAATACGCCCATCCGTTTGCAGGATGTGCAAAATATCCCGTTCTTTTCTGTCCAGTTTCATAGCAATTATCCTCCTTGAATACGTTTTATTAGGGTGCTTTCTGCCCATTTATAGCATATTTAAGGCGCTATTAAGAGGATAATTGCCCCCGCTAAAGAGTATGCTTTCCACTTACTTAACGTATTGATACAGCAACCCGTAACGCAGTGAGGGCATCACCATGGCAGACCTTTTTGACAACCCGATGGGGCTGGACGGCTTCGAATTTGTAGAATATGCGGCCGCGGAACGTGGCTTACTGGAGCCGGTGTTCGCCGTGATGGGCTTCACCCACATTGCCAGTCATCGCTCCAAGGATGTGGACCTGTGGCGCCAGGGCGGCATCAACTTCATTATCAATTATGAGAAAACCTCGCCCGCTGCGTATTACGCAGAAGAACACGGCCCTTCCGCCTGCGGCATGGCCTTTCGTGTTCGGGATGCTGGCAAGGCCTATGCCCGCGCGCTGGAACTGGGCGCCCAGCCTATTGATATACCGGTTGGCCCAATGGAACTCAAGTTACCCGCGATACGCGGTATCGGCGGCGCGATCTTGTACCTGATCGATCGCTACGAAGAAGGTTCGGCTATCTACGACATCGATTTCGAATACCTGGAAGGTGTTGATCGCCACCCAGAGGGCTGCGGGTTCCATTTGATAGACCACCTGACGCACAACGTCTACCGCGGTCGCATGGACTACTGGACGGCATATTACGAAAGGCTGTTTAACTTCCGCGAGATTCGCTACTTCGACATCAAGGGCGAGTACACCGGGCTTACCTCTCGCGCCATGACCGCGCCGGATGGGAAAATCCGTATACCGCTCAATGAAGAGGCAGGTGGCCAGGGGCAGATTGAGGAATACCTGATGGCCTATAACGGTGAGGGCATACAGCACATAGCCTTTGCCTGTGACGACCTGCCTGCCTGTTGGGACAGGCTCAAGGAACAGGGACTTGCGTTTATGACGCCGCCTCCCGACTCCTACTATGACATGCTGGAAGAACGCCTGCCCGGTCATGGCGAACCGGTGAACGAACTGCAGTCACGCGGCATTCTACTGGATGGCTCTACCACAGACGGCGACCCGCGCCTGCTGCTACAGATATTCTCGGAGACGCTTATCGGTCCTATTTTCTTCGAGTTTATTCAACGCAAGCGCGACGAGGGTTTTGGCGAGGGCAATTTCCAGGCGCTGTTTGAATCCATAGAGCGCGACCAACTGGCCCGCGGCGTACTGGACAGCAACGAGAACGCGGCCTAAAAGGGTTAATGATGAACTTAAAACGTATTCACCATGTGGCTTATCGTTGTAAAGACGCACGCGAGACCGTGGAGTTTTACCAGCGCGTGCTGAACATGGGCTTCGTACTGGCCATTGCCGAGGACCAGGTACCGTCTACCAAGGCGCCTGATCCCTATATGCACGTGTTCCTGGACGCTGGCATGGGTAACGTTCTGGCATTCTTCGAATTACCCAATTCCCCGGAAATGGGAAGCGATCCAAATACGCCAGACTGGGTACAACATATCGCGTTTGAGGTGGAAGATATGGCAGCATTACGTTCTGCACATACGTCTTTACTCGAAGAAGGCCTGGAGGTTGTCGGCCCCACCAATCATGGGATTTTTCAGTCGATCTATTTCAAAGACCCCAACGGTCATCGTATTGAGCTTGCCGCCAATACCTGCAGCGACGAAGAAATGAACAAACTGCACCAGGTCGCTCCGGCCATGCTCGAAGAGTGGAGCCGCACCAAAAAGGCACCCAAGCACGCCGCCTGGTTACACGAAAAGGAATTCACAGGAGAACAACTATGAAGCTGGCAAGTCTTAAATCTGGCCGTGATGGCCGCCTGGTAGTGGTCTCCAAGGACCTCAGCAAGGCAGTAGCTGTGCCGGAAATCGCCAATACCCTGCAGCAGGCATTAGATAACTGGGACGAAGCAGCCACAGCCCTACAGGCGCGTTACCTTGAACTCAACGCTGGCACGCTCAAAAACGCCTTCGACTTTAATCCTGTCGAATGTGATGCCCCCCTGCCCCGCGCTTATCACTGGGCAGATGGCAGCGCCTACGTGACGCACGTTGAACTGGTGCGCAAAGCCCGCGGCGCCGAGTTACCCGAATCTTTCTGGCACGACCCGTTGGTTTACATGGGCGCTTCAGATGCGTTTATCGGCGCGCGCGATGACATTGCTGTAGAGAGCGAGGACTGGGGTATCGATTTCGAAGCGGAGGTCGTTGTCATCACCGATGATGTACCGGCAGGCGTTAGTGCGGAACAAGCGGCGGAGCACATCCAGCTAATAGGTCTGGTCAACGACGTGTCACTGCGCAATTTGATCCCCGCTGAATTGGGTAAGCAGTTCGGTTTCTACCAGTCCAAACCCTGGACCAGTTTCACGCCAGTATTGGTTACGCCGGACGAACTGGGTGACGCCTGGGACGGCCGCAGACTGCATCTGCCACTGCGCGCAACCTTGAATAATACTTTGATAGGCGCGCCGAATGCGGGTGTGGATATGACCTTCGACTTCCCCACCCTGATTGCTCACTGCGCCAAGTCCCGCTCATTGATGACCGGCACAGTCATCGGCTCCGGCACAGTCTCTAACGTTGGCAGTGTGGACGGCTCCTGCTGCCTGGCAGAGGTTCGCTGCCTGGAAACGATTGCCGATGGCGAACCCCGCACACCGTTCATGTCGTTCGGTGACCGTATTGAAATAGAAATGCTGGATGCAAATGGCGTAAGTATATTCGGTAAGATTGACCAAACCGTGGTGCAATATCAGTCACCGCAGTGAATTGAAGAAGACTTTTCACACGCAACAGCACTTCCAGACATCGCATTTATACGAGAGCGGGCGCAATGAAACAGGCCGAAATAGTAGACACCCTGCCCGCCCATTTACGTCCTTTTGTCAAAACGCAGGACTATAACCACTACACAGCAAGAGACCATGCCGTGTGGCGCTTCGTTATGCAGCACCTGACACAACAGCTCTGCGCGACCGCACACCCCGTGTACATGGAAGGCCTGGCACGCACCGGCATCTCACTGCAGCATATTCCGTCTATAGAAGAGATGAACGACTGCCTGGTCCAACTGGGCTGGCGCGCAGTGGTCGTGGACGGTTTTATTCCACCGGCCATTTTTATGGAATTCCAGGCACTCAAGGTACTGGTGATCGCGCTGGACATGCGCAGTGTTGATCACGTCTTTTATACGCCCGCCCCGGATATCGTGCACGAATCAGCGGGGCACGCGCCGTTTATCGTTGATGTCGATTATGCGGAATACCTACAGCGCTTCGGCGAAATTGGCATGCAGGCCATCGCCACACAGGCTGACATGGACGTTTACGAAGCCATACGCCACTTGTCTATTGTGAAAGCATGCCCTGACAGTAATAAGAGAGATATCGACAACGCCGAGCGGGTATTACAGCAGGTGTCCGAGGCGAATACAGAACTCTCGGAAGCGAGCCTGCTCGCGCGACTACACTGGTGGACCGTGGAGTACGGTCTGGTTGGCGAGGTCAGCGACTACCGTATTTTCGGTGCCGGCCTGCTGTCCTCGTTAGGGGAAAGCAGTTTGTGCCTGGACGACAGCAAGGTAAAAAAACTGCCACTGACCGTCGACGCGGTAAATTACGCCTATGACATAACCCGGGAGCAGCCACAGCTTTTCGTGACCAAGAGCTGCAAGCATCTGAGCCAGGTACTGGAAGAATTTGCATCCGCTATGTGCTTTAAACGTGGCGGCGCCAGCTCACTCAAAAAAGCCATCAAAGCTGGCAGTATCTGCACCGCTCGTTACGACACCGGTGTGCAGGTCAGCGGCCGCATCAGCGAGGTCATGTGTGATGCCGTGGGCAATGCTATTTACCTGCGCACCAGCGGCCCCACTCAACTGGCCTGGGGAGATCGGGAAATCTACCAGCACGGGACAGAATTCCACGCTGCAGGCTTTGGCTCTCCCATTGGAAACCTCAAGGATTTCAGTCGTTGCCTGTCCCAGTACACCATCGACGAACTCAGGGCGCACAATATCGTAATCGGTGAGCGCGCCACGCTGGAATACCTTTCCGGGATCACTGTGAGCGGCCAGCTGCGCCAGGTGTATCGGCAGGAACACCGCAACATGATCCTGAGCTTCGACGACTGCACGGTAACCGATCTGGCCGGTAACACGCTGTTCGAGCCGGCCTGGGGTGCGTATGACCTGGCTGTGGGATCAAACATAGAATCCGTCTACGGCGGTGTAGCAGACAGAGAAAAACTGCAGCTATACAGGCCCACAGCCGCCAGCGAAACCATCCCTGTAGAACCCGACACAACACTGATGTCACTGTATGCAAGCGTGGCACGGCTGCGCACATCTGCCAACCAGAATACGCGCGGGCAATTACAGGCATTACTCGATGCCCTGCCCGCCTACCCGCAGGAATGGTTACTGCGCAGCGAGCTACTGGATGTGGCTGACGCCGAATCAG
>JAIBDN010000051.1 GCA_024686215.1 Gammaproteobacteria bacterium
CAGGTCGTTGAGGCAGGTCAGTAACCAGTTCCAGGCGGGCCTGCGCTCAGCCGCTGGCAAAAATACCGGGAAATGGCGCTGCGCGCGTCCCTCCAGGCTTACCAGGGTGCCCTCGGTCTCGGCAAAACTGGCCGCTGGCAGCACCAGGTCGGCGGCCGAAGTGGTTGCGTTATCCAGCCCGTCCAGCACTACTACGTGTTTAAAGGCGGCGAGTAGTGCATTTATCTGTTGCTCACTGCCACGGCGATACAGATCATTTTCCAGTACCAGCAGTGTGTCGGCTGCGCCGCTGACGGCGCGTTGTTGTAACTGCTGCAGGCTCCTGGCCTCGGGCCCGCAGAGTAGCGCCTGTCCCAGGCTGTTGGCTTCGGGTACCGCCAGGCACAACATGGCCTGCTTGCCGCTGGCACACAGGGCGTTGGCGACACTGCTCGCAGCCTGCATTACCGCCGCGCTGGCACAACCGGTACCGGAAACAATCAGCGGTCGCTGCGCACCGGCCAGCGCTGCGGCGATTTCTGCAGCCAGTTGCGGCGCAGTAGAATCACCGTTGATCGCCGCAGCCACCTCTTGTCCCAGGCTGGCGATCGCATCGGGTGCCAGGCTGTAGCGTCCGCAGGCCACGTCATCCAGGGGGGTGTCTGCGCAAGCGGCGATATACAGCGGGCTGCGCTGCTCCTGGGCCAGGTTGCGAATGGCGGCGTCCTGCCAGGTCTCCAGGCGCAATTCGGCGGCCAGTGTGTAGGCCTTGTTGCGTACACTTTGACGCAATGCCAGGGCAATACGTGGTGCCGTATTGGTTACATCTTCCCCAAGTATCAGTATCGCGTCGGCCGATTCAATACTGGGGATATCCGGGGTTACCGCCGGGCTGTGCTGCTGTAACTCCAGCGCCAGCTTGATCAGTGGCTGCTCGTCATTGGAAAATCCCGGGGCAAAGTTATCCGCCCCTACAAGATCGCGCAGTAGGAAGTTGGCCTCCACCGAGGCGCGTGGTGAGCCGATGCCCGCCAGTTTGCCCTCGACACACAGCTGCTGCAGGTGCTGCAGGGCGTGGTAATGGCTGATAGCGTCATAGCGACCGTCGGCCTGACGCAGTGCCGGATACTCCAGGCGTTGCTTGTGGTTGACGAAGCCCGCGCCGAAACGTCCGCGATCGCACAGGAAGTAGCCATTGACCTCGGCATTAAAACGGTTGTGTACGCGCTTGATACGGCCATAGCGTTCGCCGGGGATGGTGTTGCAGCCCACCGCGCAGCCGGTGCATACCGAGGGCGCTGATTGCAGGTCCCATTTGCGTGTGTATTCATTGACCAGTGTTTCATCGGTAAATACGCCGGTGGGGCACACTTCCACCAGGTTGCCGGCGAACTCGCTCTGTAACACACCCTCCTGATGACGACCGAAGTACACGTGATCGTGAGCAGCCATTGCTGCCAGGTCGGTGCCGCCAGCGTAGTCGCGGTAGTAGCGGGTGCAGCGATAACAGGTGATGCAACGATTCATCTCGTGGTGAATCAGTGGGCCCAGGTACTGATTGCGGTGCGTGTTCTTGCGTCCCCGGTAATGGCGATCCCGGTGACCCACCATTACTGTCATGTCCTGCAAATGGCACTCACCGCCCTCGGCGCATACCGGGCAATCGTGGGGATGATTGAGCATCAGTGATTCCACGATGTCCTGGCGAAATTGTTGCGCCTTGTCGCCGCCCAGGGAGAAAATCGCGCCCTCGGTAACCGGGGTCATGCAGCCCATCACGATGCGCCCGCGCCCGCTTTGTTCCGCCTCCGCATCCAGGTACTGCACCAGTGCGCACTGGCGGCAGGCGCCAATGGAACCCATTGCCGGATGCCAGCAGAAGTAGGGCAGGTCCAAGCCCAGCGACAAGCAGGTTTCCAGCAGGTTCTTGCCCGCTTCTACTTCGTAGTCCTGTCCGTCGATACGAATACTGGGCATCAGTGTTGTCCCCCAGTGCAGTAGGGGCAGGCCTTACCCTCGATGTGCCGCTCAAAATCTTCGCGAAAATATTTCATCGCACTTTGCAGTGGCTCCATGGCGCCCGGTGCCAGTGCGCAGTGGGTATTGCCCATAGCGCCTATGAACGTCACCTGTCGCGCCAGGGTGTCCATATCTTCCGGCAGGCCGTGCCCGCGTTCGATATCGTCCAGCACCTGGGCGGACCACGGCAGGCCGTCGCGACAGGGTGTACAAAACCCGCAGGATTCCCTGGCGAAAAACTCCATCAGGTTTTTTACAAAACCCACAGGGCAGGTTTTGTCGTCCAGGATGATCATGGTGCCGGTACCCATGCGGCTGCCAGCCTTGCCAATGGTGTCGTAATCCATAGCCAGGTCCAGGTGCTCGGGGGTGAGGAAGTCGGTGGAGCCGCCGCCGGGCAGGAAACCGCGCAGCGCATAACCGTCGGCCATGCCGCCGGCGTAGTCTTCAATGATCTCACGCACCGGTGTGCCCATGGGCAGTTCCCAGCAGCCGGGTTTTTTCACCCTGCCGCTGACACCGTACATTTTGGTGCCGGCATCCTCGGTGAGTCCCAGGGACTGGAACCAGTCAGCGCCGCGCTCGATGATGTGATGCACGTTGCACAGGGTTTCTACATTGTTGACGATGGTGGGGCGCCCCCACAGTCCGCTGACCTGGGGGAAGGGCGGCTTGGCCCGGGGATTAGCGCGCTTGCCCTCCAGGGAAGAAATCAGTGCGGTTTCTTCGCCGCAGATGTAGCGCCCGGCGCTGGAGTGAACATGCATCTTCAGGCTGTAGTCGCTGCCCAGTATATTGTTGCCCAGGTAGCCTTTTTCCTCGCAGGCGGCAACGGCTTCGCGCAGCAACTGTGTCGCCTTGTGGTACTCCGCCCGGATAAAGATATAGGCCACGTCTGCCTGAATGGTGTAGGCCGACAGAATCATACCCTCGATCAGCTGGTGTGGATCGCACTCCAGTAACAGCCGGTCCTTGAAGGTTCCCGGTTCCATTTCGTCGGCATTGCAGATCAGGTACTTGTGACCCGGGCTGTCGTCCATGGGCACGAAGCTCCATTTCATGCCGGTGGGAAAACCGGCGCCGCCGCGGCCGCGCAGGTTGGAATCTTTCAGGATTTGCAGGCAGTCAGCGGGGGATAGTTTGCCAATAGCGCTGCGCAGACCCTGGTAGCCACCGTTGGCTTCATAGGCAGCGAGGTCCGTTGGCTTGCGGTCAGCGCGCACATTGCGGGTCAGCGGTCTGTCCAGGCTGGCTGTGGCATCGTTCATTCGCCGCGCTCCCCAAACAGTGTCGGTAGCGATTGCTCGGTCACGTCCTCATGCAACTCCTCGCCCACCATCATCACTGGCGCCTTGTCACAGGCACCCAGGCAGGTAACCGGCAGCAGGGTATAGCGATTGTCGGGGGTGGTTTCGCCCAGACCGATACCCAGTTGCTCGCTGATGCGCTGCTGTAAGGAATCGCAGCCCTTGATCCAGCAAGTGACGCTGTTGCACAGCAGGATCACGTTGTCGCCCACCGGACGCCGAAAAATCAGGTTGTAGAAAGTGGCTATACCGTCCAGCTCTTCCGCGGACATCTCCAGGTGGCGGGCGATGGCTTGCAGACTTTCATCCGACACCCAGCCGCGATGCGCCTGCACAATCTTCAGGGCGTCTATGGCCACCGCGGCCCGGTAAGGTACGTGCGTAATCTCCGCGTCGATCTCGCGCAGTTCCTGTTCACTCAATACCGGAATCAGCTCGCTCATCGGTCTACATCCGCCATAACAAAATCGATGGAGGCGATGATCGCGATCAGATCCGGAATCAACAGGCCCCTGGTGATCAGCGGTATTTGCTGCAGGGCGGGAAACGAGGGGGTGCGAATGCGTGTGCGGTAGGAGGTGGTACCGCCATCGGAAACCAGGTGGTAATTGTTGATACCCTTGGTGGCCTCAATTGGGAAAGACGACTCGCCTGCCGGTATCACCGGGCCCCAGCTGACGTTGAGGAAGTGGTGTATCAGGGTCTCTATATCCTGCAGCGTGCGCTCCTTGGGCGGCGGTGTAGTCAGGCGATGGTCGCTCTTGTAGGGGCCCTCGGGCATATTGTCCAGGCACTGGCGAACAATGCGCAGGCTCTGGCGGATCTCCTCCACCCGCACTACAGCCCGATCATAGGAGTCGCCCTTGTGACCCAGCGGCACCTCGAATTCAAATTGATCGTAACCGCCGTAAGGGCGATCGCGACGCAGGTCGAAGTCCATACCGGTGGCGCGCAGTGAAGGCCCGGTAATACCCCATTCCAGCGCCTCTGCAGTGCTGTAGCTGCCGATGTCCACGGTGCGCTGTTTGAGAATGCTGTTGTCCATGGTCATCTTTTGGTAATGGTCCAGTCGCGCCGGCATGGCGTCTATAAACTCGCGCACCATGGTGTCCCAGCCCTGCGGCAGGTCCTGGGCTACGCCGCCGATACGGAACCAGGCGGGGTGCATACGGCCGCCGGTAATCGCCTCGATAATGCCGAATAGTCGCTCGCGGTCGGCGAACATATAGAACACGGGCGACATCTGCCCCACGTCTTGTGCGAACGTGCCGTAGAACACCAGGTGGCTGGAGATGCGGAATAATTCCGACAGCATGATGCGAATAATTTTCGCTCGTGGCGGTATCTCGATGCCAGCCAGTTGCTCTACCGACATCACATAGGCCAGGTTGTTCATCACCCCGCCCAGGTAATCAATACGATCGGTGTAGGGAATAAAGGAATGCCAGGTCTGGCGCTCTCCCATCTTCTCCGCACCGCGATGGTGGTAACCAATGTCGGGTACCGCGTCTACCACCACCTCACCATCCAGTTGCAGAGCGATCCGGAACACGCCGTGTACCGAGGGGTGGTTGGGGCCCAGATTGAGAAACATAAACTCGGTATCTTCAGTGGCCCGTGCCATGCCCCACTCTTCAGGCTTGAACAACAGTGCTTCCTGCTCCGCTGCCTGTCTTTCCGCGTTGAGGCTGAAGGGTTCCATCTCGGTAGCGCGTGCCGGGTGCTCTTTGCGCAGCGCATGGCCTTCCCAGGTGGGTGGTAGCAAAATACGACGCAAATTCGGGTGGCCGGAAAACACCACGCCGAACATGTCCCAGGCCTCGCGTTCGTACCAGTTGGCGTTGGCCCACACGCCCGCGGCCGAGGGAACATTGGAGTCACTGTCAGTGACCGCTACCTTGAGGCGGAATTCTTCGCGGCGGCCGGGATCCAGCAGGTGGTAGACGACGGTGAAATCGGCAGCGGCGGCGGGTTTGTGTTGCCGCAGGCGCTCATCGATGGCGAACAGGTCGAGCAACATGGGAAAGCGGGGCTTCAGGTGCTGCAGTACTTCGATCAGGTTTTCCCGCGCCAGCCACAGGGTGGGCGTGCCATCTGCAGTGATCTGGACATCAAATAGCGGTGCACCGAAACGATGGAATAAATCGTCCAGGGTGCTATTACCAGTTGTCACCTGCGCCTGCAGCATCGCCTCTCCGGGCTGTTCTTATAGTTGTTTGATCACTTATTACATTTCTAAACGTCTTTGGGTTCGCGTAATTCGTTGGCGTGGTTGCGTTCCTTCTGCAACATATCGCGACGCGAAGGCATTGTTGGTTTTACCACCTGTTGGTCGCCCACCACCCAACTCAGGGGGCGGCGCTCCTGTTCAATTGATTCTTGCAGCATGATCAACCCCTGCATCAATGCTTCCGGGCGCGGCGGGCAGCCGGGTACGTAAACGTCCACCGGAATAAATTTGTCCACGCCCTGTACCACGCTGTAGATGTCGTACATGCCGCCTGAGTTGGAGCACGAGCCCATGGAAATTATCCACCGCGGCTCCAGTAACTGGTCGTACAGATGCTGTACCACCGGTGCCATCTTGCGAAACACGGTCCCCGAGATCACCATCAGGTCGGCCTGGCGTGGCGTGGCCCGAATGACCTCAGAGCCAAAGCGCGCGATATCGTGGCGGCTGGTAAAAGAGGTGGCCATTTCTACATAGCAACAGGACAGCCCAAAGTTAAAGGGCCACAGGGAGTGCGCGCGGCCCCAGGCAATCAGGTCTTCCAGCCGGGCAAATAACACATTGCGCTTGATTTGCTCTTCTATAGTGTCTTCGGCGCTACCGGGTGAGGTGGCGATCATGTCTTCGGGGCGGGTGAGATTCCACTCCATTAGTGCAGTTCCTCCGGGTGACGGCCGTTATCTCCGGATAATCCGGTACGCACCTTGATGCCCCAGTCGAGGGCGCCGGTACTTAATTCATAGACCAGTGCTACGCCCAGTACGGCGATGAACAGTACGACTGCAATAAAGCCTTCCCAGCCGAGTTCGAAAAAAGCCACGGCCCAGGCGAAGATGAATACGGTTTCCAGATCGAAGATCACGAAAAATATAGCGACCAGGTAAAACTCTACGGACATTTGTATCTGCGGTGAGCCCACGGATAACACGCCGGATTCGAAGGGCATGTTAGTGGCTTTGTTGGCGCGCTTCTGTCCGAGTACATAGGACAGGCCGAGCATGGTCAGTACCAGTAACAGTACGGCAATGAAATAAACGACAAAGGGCCACAGCGAAGTTTCAGTTGCGCTCAAGTTTGCGGCCTCCGTGCGGAGACTGTCTGCTGAGCGTTACGCAAGAGGGTGCCAGATGTGAGGTGCGGGAAAGTAGAGTGGGAACTGAAAATCGGGAATATAGGAATCCCTGGCAGGTCGTGAAATACGATCTGTCGGTAATATGGTGCTACTGTCATGCGTCTCAGCATTCGCTCTCCATACTTCCCGAGGGACTTACATGGAGGTCACTTGCCCGTACTACAAAGCATTGGGGTAAGTAAATCGACCTGGTACAGTTACCACTTACAACGCTCCTGACTCTATCGAGGTTATAAAAAAAACGCAAGAAGCCGGGCTATATTCCGTTTTGTTGATCAAAAAATGTACAGCCAGTTTTGCTTTAGATGCTATTTGAGATGCTATTTGAGATGGTAGAGAGCTGTCCGGGGCTGTGTCTCAGTGACCATCAGGCCGTCGCTTAAGCTTGCCCTGCACGTCGGGCGCTTTCGGCGAGCACTGTTCGAGTCCCGATTTTTGCGCAGCAAAAATGGTCGAGTTGCGCAGCAGCCCGACGTGCAGGGCAAGCTTACGGCCGTCACTGAGACACAGCCCCGGACAGCTCTCGGCACGGAGAAAGCACTATGAACAGCGCATAAAAAATTAAAAGTTATTTGAATTACACTTAGCGGCAATATCCAGGAATTTTACGCCATGAAAATCTTGCACCTGATGCGTCACGCCAAATCCGCCTGGGACCAGCCGGGCCTCTCCGACAGAGAGCGAGAGCTGAACAAGCGCGGCAAACGCGATGCACCGCGCATGGGTGAGGCGCTGGGGCAACGCATGGCGCCCATGATTATTGCGGTGAGCCCGGCACGCCGTGCGCAGCTGACCCTGGCAGGCTTATGCGCTGGCTGGCCTGCGCTGGCCGAGCTTCCCCATCGGATTGAAGAAGACCTGTACACCTTCTCTGCCGATGACCTGTTCAATTTCATAGGGGCGCAGGACGATAGTCAGCGCAGAGTGTTTATCATCGGTCACAATCCCGCCTTTACTGAACTGGTAAATACTCTGGTGGGCGATGACAAGCTGTATAATCTGCCTACCGCCGGTTACGTAGAGCTGGCCCTGGCGATTGATCGGTGGCGGGACTTGCAGCAAGCTTGCGCGATGCTGTCGTTTAGTTTGTTTCCCAAGCAATTACCACAGGGCTGAAGCCACAATCACAACCAAGATCGGAGAATAACTATGCCGCGTATTGTCGCCGCGTGTGCCGCGCTGCTGATGACGGTCTCTAGTACCGTGTTCGCATCCCCCGCCGAGCGCCTTGGTGAGTCGATCCGTTTCCGCACGATCAGTTACCAAACCAGCGAACAGGTCGACTACGCTGAATTCGATCGCTTAAATGATTACCTGCGCAGAACCTTTCCACTGGTGTTCGAGCAACTGCTGGTGGAGACGGTCAACGATTACAGTCTGTTGATCCGTTGGCCGGGCAGTGATGAAAGTTTGCAGCCTATTCTATTTACCGCGCATACCGACGTGGTACCGGTTGAACCCGCCACTAAGGCAGATTGGTCCTATCCGCCCTTCGACGGCGTGGTGGCAGATGGACGCATCTACGGTCGCGGCACGCTGGATGACAAAGTCGGCGTTATGAGCCTGCTGGAAGCGGCGGAGCAGTTGCTTGCCGAGGGCTTTGTGCCGCGCCGCGGTATTGTTCTGGCGTTTGGCCATGATGAAGAAATATCTGGTAAGCAGGGCGCAGTCAGCCTGGCAGCGCGAATGACAGAATTAGGCCTGCATTTTTCCTGGATGGTGGATGAGGGAGGCTGGCTGTTGTCGGAGAGCCCTCTGCTGCCAGACAAGGTCATGGCGATGGTCAGTGTCGCGGAAAAGCCCTACATGACGCTTACCCTGGTCGCCACAGGGGAGGGCGGTCACTCCTCCAATCCGCCGATAATTAGCACCATCGGGCGGCTGTCCAGTGCTCTGGCACGCATCGAGGATAACCCGTTTGAGCCGCGCCTGGTGGCACCCATGGTTGCCATGTTGGAAGCCCTCGCGCCCCATGTTGGCCAGCCGGAACGCTTTATATTCAGCAACCTGTGGCTAACCGGCGGGCTGGTTGCCTCGAATATGGCGGAACAACGCATGACCCAGCCGTTTGTGCGCACTACCACTGCGCTCACTGTGTTCAACGGCGGGGTTAAGGAAAATGTCGTGCCCCAGCGCGCAGAAGCCAAGGTCAATCTGCGTCTGCTTCCCGGAGATACGCCGGAGATGGTATTGGAAACTATTACGGCCCTTGTCGATGATCCACAGATAGAAATCAGTTATTTCGTCTGGGGTGCCGAAACGCCCGTTTCAGACCACACCGCGGAGGGTTTCAAGATCATTAGCGAAGTGGTGTCAGCCGTGTACCCGGAGGCTGTGGTCACTCCTGCGATGCAGGTGGGCATAACCGATAGCCGGCACTACACTCAGGTGAGCGATAATCAGTACCGCTTTCACGGCATGTTAATAACCACCGATCAGACCAGGTCATTCCATGGAACTGATGAGTACATCGAAGTCGATAGCTATACCAAGGCCATAGAAATTGCCAGGCAGATGATGCACCTGGGCGCACGCTAGCTCACAACCCATTAAGAGGTGCGGTGATGACGGTATTCCCTGCACGCCAGGGCCCGGTGAGGGTGCGCACTGCGCAGCATAATGGTAGGCTTCGCACTTTCCCGACGCACGCACCATAAGGAAGCATAATATGCGTATCGCATTTGCCCTGGCCGCCCTTTTGGCCATGGCCGGTTGTACTACTACACAACCGGATACCAGTCCTCTGACGCAGTGCCCAGAGCCGCGACCCCAGGTGTGTACCATGGAATACGCGCCGGCCTGCGGCACACTATCCTCAGGTGGGAACAAGGAGTACGCCTCCGGTTGTAACGCCTGCGCGGATGACGCGGTAGTTGGCTACATGCCAGGGCCCTGTGCAGAATGAGCCTTACTAATCGCATACTGCTGGCCATGGTCTCGGGAATCCTCATCGGTTCCCTCCTCAATCTGATTTTGCACAGCGCCGGCACGCCGGAAATGGTGCAGGCTGGCGTCAACGATTACCTCGTTGGCGGTCTGTTTGATGTGGTGGGTCGCATTTTTGTGGCGTCACTGAAATTACTGGTAGTGCCCCTGGTGCTGGTGTCGCTGATTTGTGGTGCCAGTTCGCTGGGAGATAGCGCGCGCATGGGCCCCATCGCGCTGAAAACACTGGGGCTGTATCTGGCCACCACGGCCATTGCGGTCGGCGTTGCGCTGGCTTTCGCGGTGCTGGTGTCTCCCGGTAGCAATGTTGAAATGGGCGTTGAAGCCACCTACAAAGCTGCGGTGGCGCCTCCGCTTACCGATGTGCTGGTCGACATCTTTCCCTCTAACCCGGTGCGCGCGATGGCCGATGGCAAAATGTTGCAGATCATCGTATTTGCATTGCTTTTCGGTTACGCCATTTCCCACGCGGGCGAGCAGGGACGGCGTATCGCCGGTTTCTTCCGTGATCTGGAATCGGTCGTAATGGCAATGGTAGGGGTGTTGATGAAGATGGCGCCCTACGGCGTATTTGCGCTGCTGGCCAAGTTATTCGCCACCATGGGTATCGGTGCAATACTGGATTTGGCAGCGTATTTCTTTACCGTACTGGCGGTGCTGCTGTTCCACGCCTTTGGTGTATACCCTCTGCTACTGAGGATCCTGGCCGGTCTTTCGCCAAGGATGCTGTTGAGCAAGATGCGCCCGGTTTGGGCGTTTGCTTTCAGTACGGCGTCTTCGGGCGCGACCTTGCCGATTACCCTGCACACAGTGGAAAAGCGCCTCGGTGTACACAATTCTGTTGCCGGTTTCACCGTGCCGCTGGGAGCCACCATTAACATGGATGGCACCGCGATCATGCAGGGAGTGGCGACGGTATTTATCGCCCAGGTGTACGGCGTGGACCTGTCCATGGGTGCTTATATTACGGTCATTCTCACCGCAACCCTGGCGTCCATTGGTACAGCAGCAGTGCCGGGGGTAGGCTTGATTACCCTGGCGCTGGTTCTGGAACAGGCTGGCTTGCCGGTGGAAGGCATCGCCCTGATTATCGGTGTGGATCGTCTGCTGGATATGGTGCGCACCGCGGTGAACGTCACCGGCGATGCGGCAGTGTCAGTCATTGTGGCAAAAAGCGAGCAGCAGTTTGATCAGAGCGTGTTCCAGGATCCGCGTGCGGATTTCGGTGGCGCCGTGCCCAGTGAGGGCAGCACACCTACCGCCTGAATCGGCGGGGCAAACCAAACGGAATCCGAGTTAAGAAAATGACTATTCAATGCACTATTGTGCCCGTCACCGCGTACCAGCAGAACTGTTCGGTGATCAAATGTGAAGCCACCGGTCGCGCGGCGATTGTTGACCCCGGTGGCGATGTGGAGCGCATCCTGCAGGCCGTGAAGCAGATGGATGCCACCGTGGAAAAAATCATCCTCACGCATGCCCACATGGATCATTGCGCCGCGTCCGATGTGTTGCGCCAGCAGCTGGATATTCCGATTGAAGGGCCGCATAGAGACGATGATTTCTGGCTGGAAAAATTACCTGAATGGTGCCAGAAGTCCGGCTTCCCCCACGCCGATGCCTTCCTGCCAGACCGCTGGCTGGAACAGGGCGACACGGTCACCGTGGGTGCAGTGACCTTGCAGGTTATACATTGCCCCGGGCACACCCCTGGTCATGTGGTATTCCTTTACCCGCAGCAGAAAGTGGCCTGGGTGGGTGATGTGATCTTCCAGGGCTCGATCGGGCGCACGGATTTCCCCAAGGGTAACCACGATGACCTGATCAGCAGCATCCGCGATAAACTGTTCCCGCTGGGTGATGACATCACTTTCATACCCGGGCACGGTCCCACCTCGACTTTTGGTCAGGAGCGCCAGACCAACCCCTTTGTTGCAGACAACCGTTATGGCTGACTCAGGCAGCGAACGAGAGGTTTTGCTACGTGAGGAATACCACGGTCAGACTGCGCGCATTCCCTGGCACGACCTGCAGACCTATTACGCGCATGGCAGTGTGATTGCCGTGGGCTCAGACTTGAACCTGGTGGAAGTCGCCGTGCAATTGGGTATGGATAATGCTGCCCAGTTCCAGGCATGGATAGCGGCAGGCGACGTCGCCCCGGTCAGTGATGAGCAGGCCCTGGCCTGGTTTGCTAGCAACGAAGAACTCTGGGCCGTGGTCGCGGCGCCCTGGGTGCTGGTGCAGTACAAGGGCTGAGCTACACCGATTGAAGCATCCGCTGTTCTAGCGAACCACCTTAATCCAGTCCCCGGTGCGGGGTTCTCCCCTGGGGTAAAGCCCATTTAACAAGCGCAGCTGTGCCTCGGCGTTGGGTATACGGATACTGGCGGCCAGACTGGCCATGGTGGCGCCGCGGGGTACCTGTACGTAATGCACATAGCGCGGCGTGCCGCTGGTGCGTTCCTTGGGGTGCATGGGCCGAAAGCTCTCTATCATGCCCAGCAACTGCGCATCCGTGGCGGCGAAATCCTGTGCCTTGCCTTCAAACAGGTAGCTCAAGTTGTTGTAGTCGATAACCGCCAGTCTGCGCGATGCCGCACCGTTGCTGCTCACCGCGGTGTAACCCTTGAGGCCCCCGGGTTCAAATTCGGCGCCCACACTGAGCGTGCCGCCGCCGCTGCTTTCCAACACACTGCGCGGTGTTGCTTTAGCGTCGCGGCGGCGCAGGCTGACCACGAGGCTGGCGCTGTTATCCGGCGCATTTGCCACGATTGATTTTGAGCCGGCATTCACCTTCCACTCCTCGGGGTGCTCAAAGGTAAAAGCCAGTTTGTTGTGGTAGAAACGGTTCTCCGCGCGCTGGTCCTGCACGCTGGCGCCCCAGACCAGGCCTTCCACCTGGCCACGAAATTCACCCGGGACTTCGGGGTTCTCAATATACTCGTCACTGTCCAGATCATTGGCGGCGCGTACCACGGTTTGCAGGCGCTGGTCGTTGCGTGGATGCGAGGCGTACAGGCCGTGATAGCTGCCGATTTTTTTGCCGCCGGATTTGGCTTTGACCCGCTGGAACTGCTCCTGGTCCTTGAGCACCCCAATTACCTCGAGTAAGGCGTCCGGGTCGTAGCCGGATTTGAACATGAACTCGGCACCGGAGCCGTCTGCCTCCAGTTCCATGTCGCGGCCGTATCCACTGACCAGCTCGGCGCCGTACATATTGGAGGCGTCGGCAATATCGCCGCTGCCGGTGAGGATGTACGCGGTGGTGGACAGCACCTTGTTGGTCACCTGTGCAGTCTGGCGTCGACCGTGGTGATTCCCGGTGATGTGTCCGATTTCATGGGACAGTACGCCGGCCAACTCAGCCTCGGAATCGAGGTAGGCGAGCAAACCCCGGTTGATGTAGATGTAACCGCCGGGGGTGGCAAAGGCGTTTATGTCCGGGCTGTCGATAACGGTGAAGGTGAATGTTTGTTTTGGTTTGGAGCTGTTGGCCGCCAGGCGCTGGCCTATGCGGTTCACGTAAGCCTGTAACTCAACATCGTCGTAGGCGGCTCCTTCTTCCAGCATTTTCTGGTGCATCTCGTCGCCCACGCTGACTTCCCGGCCCTGCACCGAGACGGTTCCGCTGGAACTGCCCCCGGAAGAAGTGCTGCCAGCGCAGGCAGACAATAGCACCACGCTGAGCAGTGTCGCGGCGGCAGTAAAGTGGTGCATGCGCGGCTTAATACTCACTGGACAGAAACTCCAGTAACTGGTCACCAATGCCATCACAGGCAGTACCCTGTACCGGCGCGATAATTGGAATGGGTATGATTACCGCAGGCATATAGGACTGGCCGGTGGCACTGGTATTGACCCGGCCTACTTCTATCTGGTCGGTGAAATCCCAGATAGCGGCCTCGTAGTTGGCATCGTCGCTCCAGGTGCCAAAGCCAAAGCAGCCGCCGCCCCCCGGACCTACCCCGCAGGTCATGGAGCCGGCGGAGTCGCCGCGCACCGTAGAGCCATCTATCCAGATCATGTACTCGGTTTTCAACTCGGCCATTTTCAGTGCTACCGGCTCCTGCAGCAGCAGCTTGTCGATGTCTTGTGGTTTCAACGGCGCGGTGCGTGGCTCGAACCAGGGGTACAGGGCATTGATGAAATCCAGTTCACCGATCACGGTAATGGATTTGTCCCTGGCGGCGATATGGTCGCCTACGCACTCAATAAAGTCCGGTTCTGTTTCGTAGTCACTGGCATGGCGTCGGCCGAGGATCACCACAGAAGAATCGCCGATACCCTCCAGGGGTTCGCTGAATACCATCTCGTCCACGGTAGAGGTGACACAGGCAGACGTGGTGGCGATCACGGCCCCCAGGCACAGGCAACGTGCCAGCGCGCGCATCATGGCGTTACCTCCTGCGGCGGCGTTTGCCATTTCTGCTGCAGCCATTCCTGCACTGCAGGTACCCGGGTAAAGTTGCTGGCGAAATTGGCGCCGGCGTCGCGCAGGGCCATCACCGCAGCAAGATTGACCGCACCCTCATCGCTCTGCATAAACGCCGTAGGGGTTTTACCGTAGGAGGTCATGGTCCACTCGGCGATGGGCTTGCCGCTGGGGGTGACCATCTCGAAGCGGTAACGCATCCAGATTTCGTACACCTTGACGTTGGTGTGTGCCGGTATCGCGTACTGTAATTCGGCCACGTGGGGGATCAGCACCGCATCTACCAGCTGATTCATCTGGCCCGCACCCGGTTTACCCTTCATGTGCAGCACATCGGTAAACATGCCGGCGAGTAATTTATCCCACATCTGCACCTGGGCCTGTCCGGTCTTTACGATCCAGCCGGACTCCTCGCGGCTTTTGGCCTCGTCAAAAAACTCATGCTGGGCAAAATCTTCCCCGTACCATACGCCCATGGTCAACGGCAGTGGCTCCATCAATGGGTCGGGAAAGTTTCCTTTCACCACCACCTCGGCCGGGCCGCAGGCACTCAACAGCGCCAGCAGCAACAGGGCCGCAGCCAGCCGCAGTGCGCGCGACTCAGGGGCGGAAATCATTGAGCGCGACAAACGTGCCTCCATTGCGATAAGTGAGCTCGCGCATCAGTGTAGCGAAGCGAATGCCGGTAGTCTGCAAATGCGGTGCGCGAATAAACTGTACGGGAAAGCCTACGGCATGGATGCGTACCAGTCTATTCCCATCAGCGTCAGTGCGATTGATGCGATCTACCGTGTCCACTACCTGGGCGATGGAGTCGCCGGTGAATTCGTCGCCGAAAACGTAGATGCTGATTTTCTTGCTCGGATCGTAGAAGGTGCGGATCGCTGCGGTAATGCCTTCCACCGGGCTGGAGTTACTGAACACATTCCAGTTGCGCAGGTTCTGCATGATTACCTTGCGCCGGCTGGGGGTGTCGGGGATCCATTGCCCGCGGTAGCGACTAAACATGTACTTGCCCATATCGTTCATTACCTGGATGCCCTTGACCTCCGGATAGATACTCAAGGTCGCTTCCAGTTCCCGCATCATGCGCTCCCAGGCGTAAGAGAACATGGAGCCCGAGGTGTCGATAATAAAAATAATGTACTCGCTGTCCACCGGGATACCCCCGATCAGGTTATTCCGGGATTTGTACTGCGAGCCCAGCAAGCGCTTTTGTTCCGCCGACAAGGCCTGCCGGGCAATCGCCAGTTGCTCGGTCACCACATCGTTGCTGTTGGTCTGCACCTGAATGTTGTCGTAGCGTGATTTGGAGCTGGCCAGTTGTCCACGCAGTATCGCGATGCGCTGTTCATACTCAGACAACTGTTCCTGCTTGGCGTTCAGATCGCGATTCAATATGCTGCTTTCGCCGCGGATCTCAAACAACTGTTCCTGCAGGGCTGCAATCTTGCCCTCCAGGTTGACCGTGGACGCCTCGATAATCTGTGGCTGCACGGTCTTGGTGATCATCAACAGCAGAATTACCGCGCCAAAGCCACAGCAGATCACGTCGAGAAACGACAGGGAGAACTCTTCCGGGCCGCGCCGTTTCCTGGCCATCAGGGCCAATCCCTGGAGGGGCTCATGAACGAGCCACGACTGACTTGTGCCAGTTGCCAGAATTCCGATGCGGCCATAGGGTCGCCTTCCATGGGGGCGAGAATGATGTTGACGGGTATGTTTTGCGGTAGCTGCTTGATTGCGGCGCGATAGTATTTCTGGCGGTCGCGGCCGCTGACCTTGCTGCCCCGGGGTGGCGTGCTGCTCTGGGTGGGCAGCCCGTCGGTGATGAGAAAGATATTGTCCGGCGCGGGGGACATTCTCTGCAGCGCCAGAAAAGCATTCTCCAGGCTGGTTCCGCCGCTGGGAACGATTTTGCGCAATTCAGTGGATACTTTTTCCAGCTGTGCCTGGTTCGCCACCTCTAACCACTTGCCCTCAGTGCCTGCCAGCGCCGGTTTGGCCTCGGTATTGAAGGTGATCATCTGGTACTTGCTGCCCACCGGCAGTTGCGCGGTGAGCCAGTCGACCGTGTTCAGGCTGCGCGTCCATTTCTCGGCCTGGCGCTGGATTTTCTGGTCCATGTTGCGCAGACGGATAATCTGTATCAACTTGTCTGCCAGCATGCTGGAGGAAACATCCAGTAGTATGGCGATATGCCGACCGCCAAGGTTCAGGCCGGTCAGATACTGACGGTTGCCCTCGCCGATAAAGGTACGGGCGCTATTGCCGCTTTGCTCCTGGGCGGCCTGGCGCAGCTTCTTGACCTCGTCCTCCAGGGAGCGAATTTCCGCTTTCAATGTGTCGATGTCACTGCTGTCAGTGTAACCGTCGCGTTTCAGGTCTTCGATCAGTGCCTCGTACTCGTCCATATCCTCGGTGATGCGCGTGGCCAGTCCCTGGGCTTCCACCGACTGCAGGTCTACGTCAGACAGGGTATTGCGCAGGCGCACCAGGCCCGCCTCGCCATCGCGTATGTCCTCGGCCAGCAGGTTGGTTTCCGACAGCAGATCCTGGTTGAGGTCCTGGGATTGCACCTCAATGGAGTGGTCAATAATCAGGAACACCAGTATGACCGCCCCAAAGCCGCAGGACATGATGTCCAGGAAGCTGAGGTTAAAGGTGGTGAACTCACGTTTTTTCCTGGCCACCGGGCTTAGGCCTCCACCTCGATCAGCAACAGCGGCGCATGCTCTTTGAGCACAATGCTGTCGCCGCGTCCCAACAACTGCCCCGGCTGATATGCGTCGCTATTGACCTGGGGAGCCACGCCTGCGCCGCGCAATTGCCAGCCGTTGCCGCTATTGAACAACTCCCAGCCGTCTTCCAGCACAGTACCCGTAGCGACCAATGGCTGTGCGCGAGCATCGCGCAGCACATGAGTGGCTGGCGGTGGCGCAGGGGCGGTTTCTTCAACGGCCGGCGCCGCGGGTTCTGCTGGTGGCTGCGGCTGCGGAATAATGGTGTCATTCAGGCAGGGCAG
>JAIBDN010000053.1 GCA_024686215.1 Gammaproteobacteria bacterium
CTACACCGCCCTGTTCAACGATTTACTGTGGGTGGGACTCGCGGTCGCTGCACTGCTACTGTGTATTTCACCCCTATTGAAAAAAATGATGCACGGCATCCACTGATAACAGGAAACTGACCATGGCCAAACGCGAATTCGACCTGATCATCTGGGGAGCCACCGGCTTTACCGGACAACTGGTGGTTGCATATCTCACCCGGACCTACGGCGTGGGCGGAGAACTGCACTGGGCAATCGCCGGGCGCAGCCGCGAGAAGCTGGAGCAGGTACGCCATGACTGCCTGGATGCGGCCTTACACGAGCAACTGCCACTGGTCATTGCCGATAGCGGTGATGCTGATAGTCTGGCCGCGATGGTGGCGCGCACAGCCGTGATCTGCACTACGGTGGGACCCTATGCGCAATACGGAACGCCGCTGGTAGCCGCGTGTGCACAAGCCGGCACCGATTATTGTGATCTTACCGGTGAAGTACAGTGGATGGCTAAAGTCATACCCGAGTATCAACAGATGGCTGAAAAGAGCGGCGCGCGCATCGTACACACCTGTGGCTTCGACTCTATACCCTCAGACCTGGGCACCTGGTTCGTGCAGCAGCAGATGCTGGAGAGCCACGGGGTGGCGGCCTGCCAGGTAAAAGCACGGGTGGGGCGCACACGTGGCGCCGCCAGTGGTGGCACTATAGCCAGTATGCTCAACATGATGGAGGAAGCGGGCAAGGACCCCTCAATACGCAAATTGGTGGCCGACCCCTATGTACTCTACCCCACGGGCATCGCAGCGGGAACCGATGGCGCCGACCAGATGGGCACACGCTATGACCAAGACTTTGAGCAGTGGACCTCCCCTTTTGTCATGGCCGTGGTCAACACCCGGGTAGTGCGGCGCAGCAATGCACTGATGGGCTTTCCCTGGGGGGAAGATTTCCGCTATGACGAGTCCTTACTCAGTGGCTCCAGGCTTAAAGCTACGGGGATTGCAGTGGCAGCCGGCGCCGGCATAGCAGCGCTGGCGCTGTCACCCACGCGAAAACTGGCACAGCGTTTCCTGCCAGCTCCCGGCGAAGGTCCCAACAAAAAGCAACGCGAGGCCGGTTTCTACGAGCTGTTCTTTTATGCTGTTCACCCCGAGTCCAAAGAGAAGGATATGCTGGTGAAAGTCACCGGTGATATGGATCCAGGCTACGGCTCCACGTCCAAAATGCTGGGCGAAGCTGCAGTGTGCCTGGCGCTGGACAAACCCCGCGTAGGCGGCGGTTGCTGGACACCCGCATCGGCCATGGGCCAGCAACTGCTGGATCGCCTTATCGAGAATGCCGGGCTGACCTTTGAAATCGTCACTTAATCACCCTCTGCGTCGCTGGTAAAGCAGGCTGAAACCCCGTACATTTGCCTCGGGGACGACATAAAACTAATAGGGGAATCAGGCGCGAGGTGAACAAATTCAACCTCACGTTCAAGGGCGAAATCCTGCCGGGCAAAAATCCGCAGCGGGTCAGAACCGCTTTTGCCAAACTCTTTGGTATCGACGACCCCGAACGCGTGGAAGGTTTCTTTTCCGGCGAAACCATCATCCTGCGCCGTGACCTTGATCGCAAGACAGCCGCTGATTACTTTGCCAAACTGCGCAAACTGGGTGCAGTATCTGAGCTGGAGAAAGTCACAGTGCAACAGACCGTCGCGGTCATTGCATCCAGGACACCACCGTCCCCCGAGCCCGAGCCCGCACCTGCAGCGCAGCCCAAACAGGAAGCTGAAGATCAGCAGCCGCTTAAACGCGGCATGGATCATGACATCCTTGAACGCAAGCCAGGGCAGGTCGACCAGAGCTGGGCAGTCAGCGCCAGGCCGGCAAAGCCCGACGCGAGCCAGAAAACCACAGAGGAAAACACCACAGAAGACGCCAGGCTTAAAGCAGAGGAACAAGAGCGGGTAGCCGAAGTACGCGCCAGGCGCAAAGCCCAGCAAGCGGAAGCGGCGCGACGGGCGGCAGAAGAAGCCGCCGAACGCAAGTCTGAGCAGCTGCGTCAAGAGCAAAAAGAAATTGATCGGCAGCAAGCCTTACAGGAAAAATCCAGGCGTAAGGTGGCCGCAGTAGCAGCACAGCAAAAAGCCATCCAGAAAGAGGCCGAGCGCAAAGCAGCTGAGGAAGCACAGCGACAGCAAGCCATTCGCGAAGAGGCCGAGCGCAAAGAGGCCGAGGAAGCAGCGCGGCAACAAGCCGTTCGCGAAGAGGCCGCGCGCAAAGAAGCCGAGGAAGCAGCGCGGCAGAAAGCCATTCGCGAAGAGGCCGAGCGCAAAGCAGCTGAGGAAGCAGCGCGGCAGAAAGCCATTCGCGAAGAGGCCGAGCGCAAAGCAGCTGAGGAAGCAGCGCGGCAACAAGCGATCCGCGAAGAAGCACAGCGCAAGGCGGCCGCAGCTGCAGCTGCACAGCGCAAAGCCGAGGAACAGGCGAAAAAGGCAGAGCAGGAGGCACAGCGCTTAGCCGCGCGCGAAGAGGCCAAGCGCAAGGCCGCTGCAGAGGTGGCGCGCAAGAAAGCCCGCAAGGAACAACGGCAACGCGAGGCGCGCGCAGCGGCTGCCAGGCGCAAAGCCGAGGAGCAGGCCGAACGAGAGGCCGCAGCAGAGCGCAAGAAAGTTGCATTGCAGCAGGAGAAGCTTGAACAGGAAAAAGCCCGGCTGAAAGCCGCGGAAGAAGCCGCTTTACGCGAGGCACAGCAAGCTGAACAGGAAGCGCGGCTAAAAACCAGGCAGGCAGAGGTCAAACGCCAGGCCGCAGAAGATGCCGTCAGGCGCAGAGCAGAACTGGAAGAGAAGCAGCAAGCGGAGGCTGCAGCTGTCGCAGCCCGTGCCGAGAAAAAACGCCGGGAGGTAGCAAGACAGTCCCAGCAGAAAACGGAGAAGGACGCACAAGCCAGACTAAAGCGCGAACGCAAGGAACAGGCACGCCGCGAAACCGCTGCCCGGGCCGCCCAGCAAACGGCGCTGGCAGAGGCCACACAAAAGGACCAACAGGCCCAGCGCCAGGCGATGGAAGAGCAGGCAATCGGGCGCGGTGCCAGGGAGCTGTCGCGACAACAGGGGATAAAATCGGTTACCGCCCAGGTAAAAACCCGCCTGGAAGTACCCCACGGAAATAAACGTGACTACAGTAAAAAAGCCGCAACGCAGGCTGGCGCCGCCAACCTGTACAACTTGCAGGCATTTCGCAGTACCACGGAAACAAAAGGTAGGGCAGAGCTTTCCCACGTGCACATGCGTCGCTATCTGGGCAGCGCCGGTATTGCTCTGGCCTGCCTGTTGCTACTGGCAGGCATTTACCTCAATACGCCTACCGTCGCCGCTATCACCGGGGCTTCTGCTGCGGCCATCGATGAACAACTGCGCCCCGTGCTGTTGGCTGGCGACGCGCTGCTGATACATGATCGTGCCGGCATCGGCACTGGCAGCTTGCCGCTTACAGAGCTCGGCATAGAACGCATTCAGAACAACATTACGTTCAATAGTGGCGGCCAGTTACTGGCGCTGGGTGGATTAGCAGCCAGCGGCGAAGCGCAAGCGACCACGCTGATGCGTTGCCAACTGGACAGCCCCCAGTGTGCGGCGATCTCCGGTGCCTCCAGTGATGACGGCATAAGCGCATTTGCGGTACATCCACTGGATGGCTCCCTGTTTGTGATCAACAGCAAAAGCGGACAGTTAATACACAGCAAAGCCGACGGTAGTGAGATATCCGCTGCAGAAATAGCCCTACCGGCACGCCCTCGGCTACAACTGGAAGCCGGACTACTGCTCATGAACAGTGCCGCCGGCGAGGCCATCAGTGTCATGCGCTATGACAGCAGTGCCTTCGGCAAGCAACTGGACGAAATACTGCTGCTGCCTCCCGCCGCAGTAGAGGCAGGTCAAAACCAGGTCCATGACTTTCTGTGGAGTGCTGAAAACTGGTGGGTGACGCTGCTGAACGCGGAATCTGGCGAAGCGGGCGTATATCGCTACGACCCGCAATGGAATTACCTGGGGCAGGTGCCACTGGCAGCGGGCAGCAAACCACAGCAATTGGTGAACTGGGGGAGTAAAACCCTGGTTGTGGACAGTAATCGCGTGGCCCTACAGCGCTTTAATGCCCAGGGAGAGGCGGAAGCGCCTCTGGTATCGGACCTTCTGCAACAAATGGTCACGCAGCAACGGCGCGATTTATGGCTAAGCGACCTGGCCTGGCGCACAGTAACGCTAATGCTGATCGCCGTGATCGTGGTGGGCGCTGTCCTGGGGTGGCTGGCCTCGGCACGTGCACTGGTCTACCGCGCGCGCAAGACCCGGGGGGCACAACCCATAGATGCGCTGGCTGAACCGATCACCTGGGTAGATCCGCTAGAGTCGCGCAAGCGCCACTTCCGCCGCCTTAATATTTTCTACTGTATTTGCTGCATCACGGCTTTGACCGTTGCCATTGTCAATAGTGTGCCGGTCACCGTGTTACTGGCGCTGCTGTTATTTTTCCTTGGCCCCGCCCTGAGCCTGCTACTGCTGCAATCGACACCCATCGGGCATATCGGTTCTGCGGCAGGGCAATTGATACTGGTGGATCATACATCCACCTACCACATGGGCAGCGATGCACGACTGCAGCACTGCGGACCCATTTTGCTAATTGATGATGTGGTAGTCTTCATCGGCACGCGCCTACTGCCCGCATTCAATCCCCAGCAGATCAAAACACAGGTCATGCCACTGGCAGAAAGCGGCATCAAGGTGGATCGCAAGACGGTACTGGTTAAATTGCTGCACAGCCAACACCCACTGGCACGCAGCATACAACTGATTGCCAGCTGCACCTTGCTTGCCGCACTGATCCTGGGTCTGCAGCTGTAGTAAAGGGCGACAGGTGTCGCTGCAATTGGCTATAATCCAGCAGCGCTGCGCCACAGCCGAAACAACAATAGAGGCCCTCTACCGGATGGACACTAACCCACTGGATAACGCATCTCCCGGACACGGGCCAGTGGTAGCGCTGTTCGTCACCTGCCTCGCCGACCTGTTACGCCCTTCGGTGGCGTTTAACAGCATCAAATTACTGGAACAGACCGGCTGCCGGGTCGTCGTACCGTTACAGCAGACCTGCTGTGGTCAACCCGCCTACAATAGCGGCGACTATGAATCGATCATCCCACTGGCCAAGCAACTCATTGCAGCACTGGAACCGGCTGACTACGTGGTCATACCCTCGGGCTCCTGCGCCGGCATGATTTGCCATCACTACCCACAACTGCTGGACGGCGACTGGCGCGACCGCGCCCTGCAAGTGGCAGCAAAGACCTTCGAAATCACCAGTTTTCTCAGCGATATCTTGCCGATCAAACGCGGCCACCGCGCTGCTATCAAATTACCCAGCGTTACCTATCACGACAGCTGTGCCGGCCTGCGCGAACTGGGCATCAAGGAGCAACCCAGACAGTTGCTGCAGGAGCTTTGTGATACCGAGCTGAGTGAGTTGCCACAGACCGAGGTCTGCTGTGGCTTCGGCGGCACTTTCTGCGCCAAAATGCCGGAAATTTCCGCCAAGATGGTGCACGACAAGGTGCACAGCGCACAGACTACCGGCGCTACCATCCTGGCAGGCGGCGACCTGGGCTGCCTGCTCAATATTGCCGGGCGTGCCAGGCGTGAAGGTGTGGATCTGGAGGTTCGTCACATCACTGAGTTACTGTGTGGCGACCTGGATGGTCCCGCCATTGGTGAGGGAGAGTAAGCGCGGTGGAACAACACAGCGATACATTCCTGGAGAATGCCAGCAAAGCCCTGGGCAACAAAGCCCAGGCTGATATTCGCGACCTTCTGGGCTTGTTTACCCCACTGTTACGCAATGCCGCAGTGGATAATTTCGAGCACTTCGAAGCATTGCGCCACCATGTCAAACGGGTGCGGCAGCACAGCCTGGATAACCTGGACCACTACCTGGCTACTTATGAACAGCAGGCGCTAAAAAACGGCAACCGGGTGCACTTTGCCAACAGTGGGGATGATCTGAACAGCATCGTCCTGGATATCTGTCAGCAGCACAATGCCCAACGTATCGCCAAGGGCAAGTCGATGATAACCGAGGAAACCGGCCTCAACGACTTCCTGCAACGGGCCAACCTCGATGTCATGGAGACCGACCTGGGTGAGTACATCATCCAGCAAGCGGGCGAAACCCCCAGTCACATCGTCGGTCCTGCACTGCATAAATCCGCCGATGAAGTACGTCAATTGTTTCTGCAGAAACACGACCTGGGCGAGCGTGAACTGGACAACACTGAAGATATAGTCGGTGAAGCGCGGCAGATACTGCGCGAGCATTTTCTCAAGGCGCAGGTGGGTATTATTGGCGCCAACGCGCTGGTCGCGGAGGACGGCTACTCCATGCTGGTGACCAACGAGGGCAACGGTGATTTGTGTGCCAACCTGCCGCCGGTATTGATCATTTGCACCAGTGTGGAGCGGATACTGCCGCGCGCAGAGGACGCCACAGCCATGCTGCGCTTGCTGGTGCGTTCAGCAACCGGCCAGTCGCAGACCTGCTATACCAGTTTTTACTCTGGCCCGCGGCGCGAGCAGGACGTTGACGGACCGCTGGAAACACACATTGTATTACTGGATAACCGCCGCACAGAAATTCTGGCCAGTGACTACCGTGAGATGCTGCAATGCATACGCTGCGGCGCCTGCCTCAATCACTGTCCGATTTATAACAGCGTAGGCGGTCACGCCTATGGCTCAGTCTATATGGGACCCATGGGGTCAGTGTTGACGCCCTTGCTGAGTTCCCTGGAAGAGAGCAATGCACTACCCAACGCCTGCACCAGTTGCGGACGCTGCGCCGAGGTGTGCCCGGCCGAGATACCCCTGCCCGACCTGTTGAGAGACTTGCGCCACCAGGAGACAGTGGAAAAAATAACCGCGCCACGCTGGCGTATTGGACTGAAGTTGCACACCTGGCTGGCGCGCAATCCACGCCTGTACCACTGGCTTACCGGTGTCGGTATTCACCTGTTGCACCTGGCTGGACGCAAACGCGGCAGCTTCCGTAAATTACCACTGGCGGGTGGCTGGACCAGCCAGCGCGACTTTCCCACTCCGCAGGGAAAAACCTTCATGCAGCAGTACCGCGCGCAGAGGAAACAATCGTGACCGACAGTTCCCGAGCCGGCATATTCTCCAGGGTCCGCCAGGCCAGTGCTGGCGCTGACAGTGCGGAAATCGCTGCGCAACTGCGCTCACTGGGGCGAGCGCCGGCGGCTGCCCTGCCCTGCGCGGATCTTTACACCAGTTTTCTCATCAATGTATTGAAAAATCACGGAACTGCGGACCTGGCCAGTAACCGCTCGGAAGCCGTTACCGCAACCAGTAAATACATTTATCAACACTATAATACTCACCGCCTGGTAGCTGGCAACGACCCGCGTCTTGCCGCCATGCCCTGGCGTGAGGCGGGCGTGCTACCGCGTTTCGGCGCGCTTGAGCCAGGTGAACCGGTCTCTTTGAGCTATGCGCGCCTGGCCGTGGCGGAGCTGGGGGCGGTGGTTACGTTCACCGGTAAAGCCAATCCTGCAGCCAACAACTTGCTGGCTGAAAACCATATTGTGATGGTCGACTGCATGGATCTGGTGGTGGATATGGAAGCTGCCTGGGAACGTATTCGGCAGATTACCGACCAGGAACAACGCCCCAGGGGGGTCAATTTTATCGCCGGGCCTTCCAGCACTGCAGATATAGAGGGCAAACAAATATACGGCGCCCATGGCCCCCGTCAGTGGCACGTGATTTTACTGGGAGACGTTCCCGCTACCGCGCTGCAAGAGGCGCGCAGCATAGCCGCGCCCTGACGTATTCTACAACGGGGTAAAACCGAACTTCTGTCCACCCAGTACCGCTTCAAACATTAACCCACCTTTGGCAATGGTAAACACCGCCATGCCCTTGCGATAGCCGCCATGCGCAGTAGTCGCATCGTTGCGGCCGCCACTGGCTCCAGCGGCCATACCGCCCCCGGTATTCGCCTCGGCAGAGACGCCTGCGGTAATCGCCACTGCGGTAGCCTGGGCACTGAATTCAAAGTTACCGGAGGTAAAGTCCTGGTATGACTGTGCGTTTTCGAAAAATATAATCTGGCTGAATGCCTGACCACCCAGCTGGAAGCCCAGGGTCACTTGCGCCATGGAGGAGTTGCCCGTATGGCTTCCGCCTGCAAACACCTGCCCGTTGCCGTAGGCACCACCGATACCGACTCCAGCCTTACCGATAGTAGGAAAGATCGCGTAGCCGTAAGCATGATTGAAAAAGGCGCCACTCTCACCGGCATCGCGGAAAGACTGGATAGCATCGCTGTAAGTGTCAGCCCAGACTGCGGAACCAGCGACTGACAACAGTGAAAACACGAAGAACGTACGTAAGACTTTTAGCATTTCAAAACAACCTGGTTGGGGCCTGAATGAGTTACCGGACGCGGTTCCGGAACACCTGGCTGCTCAATTTATTTCCAAACACCGCAGGCCAGAGCGTTGGACGCCCTATTCTGAGTATGCGCCCCCTGCCGGTCAAGTCTCATTAGCCAGTATTGCGCATACCTGCTGCAATTCCGGCAATAGTAACCATAATGGCACGCTCCAGCACCGGGTCCTCCTGGCGCCGCTGGCGCTGCAACAGTTCTGCCTGCAGCATATTCAGCGGATCGGTATAGATGTTGCGCAGCCGCAGTGACTCCCTGATCCAGGGTTCACCCTCCAGCAAGCTGCCAAGCCCGCGCAGGGTCATCACCGTATCGCGATCGCGCCCCAGCTGGACGCGCAGGCGCTCGCCTATGGGCTGCAATTCGGCGGGCACCAGGCACTCATCATAATAGGCCGATAGCCCGGCATCACTTTTGGCATACACCATTTCCAGCATGGACAGGCGAGTGGCAAAGAACGGCCAATTGGCCGCCATGTCCTGCAGGCACTCCCCGCTACCACGCTGTACTGCCTGCTCCAGCGCCGCTCCTGCGCCCAGCCAGGCAGGCAACATCAAACGGTTCTGTGACCAGGCAAATATCCAGGGAATAGCGCGTAGACTTTCGATACCACCCCCACCGGCGCGCCGCGCAGGCCGCGACCCGAGTGGCAGTTTAGTCAGCTCCTGCTCCGGTGTGGCATGGCGAAAATACGCGACAAAATTTTCATCATGCCGAATCACCGTTCGATAGGCCTCACAGGAATCCTCAGACAGAACTTCCATCATCTCTCGCCATTCCTGCGGCGGCGAGGGTGGCGTCAGCAGATTAACGCGACAAATGGCCGTGGTATACAAAGCCAGGGTCTTCACCGCCAGTGACGTCCAACCCAGCTTGGCGCGTATCATTTCGCCCTGCTCGGTAACCCGCAATCCCTGGCGCAGTGAGCCCGGTGGCTGCGATAGCAGGGCCTCTGCTGCCGGCGCACCACCACGACCGATACTGCCACCACGGCCATGAAACAGGGTCAGGTCTACGCTATGCTCATCACAGACCTGCAATAATTCCTCCTGAGCGCGGTACTGTGCCCAGGAGGCCGCCAGTACCCCGGCATCCTTGGCTGAATCAGAATAGCCAATCATTACCATCAGGCCACCGTCGATATGCCCGCGGTACCAGCTGTTCTGTAACAGTGCGCTTACCACCTCCCGCGCCCGGGACAAATCGTCCAGCGTTTCGAACAGGGGCGCTACAGGCAAATTGAAATCACACCCGGTCTCTTTTAATAACAGGTGCACCGCAAGCACATCGGAAGGCTGGCGTGCCATGGATATGACATATGCCCCCAGGGCCTGGGCCGGCTGTGTGGCCGCTATAGCGCAGGTATCCAGAACTTCCTGGGCCTGGGCGCCGGGTTGCCAGCGCGGCGGTATCAGTGGACGGCGACTGCTCAGCTCCTGCAATAAAAAAGCCTGCCTGGCGCCCTCCTCCCAGGCGGCATAATCCCCCAGGCCCAGATAGGTGGTCAGCTCCGCCAACACGTCGGTGTGGCGACTGCTGTCCTGACGTATATCATGACGCACCAGGTGCACACCGAAACAATGCACTTTACGCAGCAGGTCGAGCAAGGCACCGTCGGCTATCAGCCCCATGCCGCAATCGAGCAGCGACTGATAACACGCCTGCAGCGGCAATAGCAGTTGCTGCACGTCATGCAAAACCTCGCCCTCGCCGGCGGACTCGCCCGCCAACTGCAACTCTATGGACGCACGGGTGTGACGCAACAGATCGCGCAGGCCGCGCAAGGTTGCACGATAGGGTTCATGAGAATCGCCGGCCCAATCGCGCAGGGCCTGACTGCAGCGGGTCATGGACAGCTCTTCCACCAGATCAATAACATCGCCCAGGTACAAATCAACCGCCTGCCAACGGCTCAGCAGTAATACTTCGCGCGTGACAGTGGCGGTGACGTTGGGGTTGCCGTCACGATCACCACCCATCCACGAAATAAAGGCAACTGGCGCAGCGTCCAGCGGCAGGTGTACGCCGCAGTGTTCAAACAAGGCCTTGTCCAGGCGGCGCATAAACTGCGGTACCGCCCGCCACAGGGATTCCTCGACAACGGCAAAGCCCCATTTCGCCTCGTCGACCGGTGAGGGTCGCTCCAGGCGGAAATCATCACCGTGCCAAATCTGCGCAATCAACTCGCGCAAGCGCTCCGACAAGCGCTCGCGTTCGCGCTCGGTCAGCCCCTGTAGCTCCAACTGACTGAGGCAAGCGCCAATTTCACTGTGTTTGTGGATCAGCGTACGGCGGGTGATTTCTGTGGGGTGCGCCGTCAGTACCAGCTCGATTTTAAGCTCGCTGATGGTTTTTGCTATCGCCTCGGTGGGCACGCCCTCCTGCACCAGGTGACGCAAGCCATCTGAAAGGTTGCGCGAGGCTGACAGTAGCGGGTCCATCTCCCGCGATACCGTATGCTGCTGATCCGCGATATTTGAGAGATTAAGAAATTGGCTGAAGGCCCGGGCTACCGGTACCAATTGCTCATTCTTGAGCTCCCGTAGAATGGCCAGGAGCGGCTCGCGTGACGTCTCTCCCGGTTCGCGGGCCTGTTTGGAAAAACCGCGAATCTGCTCTATCAGCGCGAGAAAATCCTCACCTTCGGCTGCGGCAATGGTCTCGCCCAGCAAATGCCCCAGCAGGCTGACGTTGCCGCGCAGGCCGCTGTAGTCGGGCTGTAACGCAGCGTCACTCACAAGGTGCCCAATCGCGTCAGCAGGTCACATACCCGACAGGAGTAACCCCACTCGTTGTCATACCAGTTCAGCACACGCAGATAGCGTTGGGCGGTGACACCCGTGAAACCCGCATCGTAGATCGACGAGTGCGCATTGCCGATAATGTCTGACGACACAATAGGTGTTTCGCTGTACTGCAGGATACCGCGCAACCGTTCGCTAACGGATGCGGCGCGTACCACTTCATTCACGTCATCCACACTCACCTGTTTGCCCAGTTTCACGAACAAATCCACCACGGAACCGTCCGGCACCGGCACCCGCGCGGCAATTCCGTGCAGCTTACCCTGTAGTTCGGGCAACACCACGCCAACCGCCTTGGCTGCCCCGGTAGACGTTGGAATAATATTCTCCGCAGCCGCTCGACTGCGGCGCCAATCCGAATGTGGCACATCGGCAAGGCGCTGGTCATTGGTGTAGGCATGTACGGTATTGATTACGCCCTCCTCAATGCCGAACGCATCGTTGAGTACCCTGGCCATCGGCGCCAGGCAGTTGGTAGTACAACTGGCGTTGGAGATAATACGGTGGTCGCGGGTCAGCCCGTCTTCATTGACCCCCAGCACCACGGTATAATCAATCTCATCCTTTGCCGGCACGGTCAATACCACGCGACCTGCACCCGCTTGCAGATGCTGCTCCAGTTGCGCACGCGTGCGAAACACGCCGGTGGCCTCAACTACCGCATCTATACCCAGCTCCGCCCAGGGCAAATCACCAGGGTTGCTTTCGCTGAGCAGTTTTACCCGGCTTTTGTCTGTCACAAAGTGCTCATCTTCCAGTTTCAGGTTTTTACCGAAAGGCCCCATAACCGTGTCATAGCTAAGCAGATAGCGCAGGGCATCTTTATCGAACAGGTCGTTGATGGCGACAATCTCTATGCCTTCCACTTCGTCCAAAATACGGAAAACCGAGCGTCCTATGCGGCCGAAACCATTAATTGCTATTCTCATCACGCTGCCTCCTGTTGGTCGAGCTTGCTATACAGGCGCACCACATCCAGCAGTCGGGCCGCGTGACCCAGGTTTTCATACCAGCTCAGCGTCTTGATCATATTATTACCCGCCTTGATCGTGCCCTGGGTGTCGAATAGCAAAGAAGTCGGGTTACCTATGATATCGGAAGACACAATGGGGTCTTCCACCACATCGACAATGCCGGGCAGCTCAGCCGCGGCGGCGCGCATCGCCTGGTTAATCTCCTCGACACCAACGGCCGCATCCTTCATCACCAGGGTGACGTCCAGTAAACAGCCCTCCTGCACCGGCACATTCAGTGCCGAGGTGAGTATTTTGCCGTCAAACTGCGGCAGTATCTGGCCCAGCCATAGCCCCGCCTCATGGGTATTGGGAATAATATTCTTGGCCGCGGAACGACTGCGTCGAAAATCACTGCCAGCGTAGTCCTGCAAAGCCTGATCCGAGGTGAACGCGTGCACCGTGGTCATATTGCCGCATTCAATATCGAAGTGTGTCGACAAGCTGTGCAGCAACAAACACAGTGCCGAGGTAGTGGCCGATCCGGCGGAAATCATCCGATCACCAACTTCAGCCGTTTCCATATTGATACCGGGAATCACAATGCGGTCGATATGGTCCGTGGGCAGTGTGCGCAGCAATACCCGCGGCGCCCCATTGGCCAGATGCGCGTGCATCGTTTGCTGGTCGCGGAATTTGCCGGTTGAATCTATGACCACATCTACGGCAAAGATATCCCAGGGCATCTCCGCAGGTCTGTCGATCTGCATCAGGCGCGTGCGAAACCGCGAATTAACCAGGAAATTTCCCTGTAGCTCATATTGCTGCGACGGCGCAACCTCTGAACACAGCAGATAATGGAGGATTTCGGGCTTGCCGATATCGGCAATCGCCACCACTTCTACATCCGTACTGCGCGAGGCCAGATCATAGATCTGTCGCCCGGTCTGGCCGAAGCCCATAATGCCGACTCGAATGGGTCCGCTGTCACTCATATGCTCTCTCCTTGTCCATAAATAGTTCCAAAGCCCCCGCAAGCGGGCTGCCGGGTTATCCAATCGATCATTGTGAAGCCGCTGATACGCTGAATGCCATGATCCAGCGCAAGCTTTCATCGCAGCGTGCAGCGCAACAACAGGTGTCTGCTGTCTCATCAGCGCCGCAGGTTACTAATGTATAGTTACACAGTGATTACGCTCAGGTCACGTCTTTGCCAGGAGCCCGTTAAACTACTCCCCGCAACAGCATAAATCAATTAGGTGCAGCGGCCGGTCGTCTTTACATCGCAGGCTCCAACGTCAATACTTACTTAAATAACTAAAGCCCCCGGGAAACCCTCACATGTATCGCTACCACGTTTTATGTCTGCTTGTTATCGCCAGCCTGACCGCCTGTTCACGCCCGGATCCGCTGCCTGAGCCCATTCGCCAGTTACGCGTGATGGAAGTCGGTGCGATTGCCGGACTGCAAAACGCTCAATTACCCGGCAGGGCACGCTCCGCAGACCAGGTAGACCTGGCCTTTGACGTCAGTGGCACGCTGGTAGAACGCCCGGTAGACATAGGAACAATGGTTGCGGAGGGAGACCTTATTGCCAGATTGGATCCGCGCGATTTCCAGGCCCAGGTGCGGGCGGCCGAAGCCGATGCCCGCAATGCGCAGCGTAATTTCGCACGTGGTAATGAGCTGCTAGCTGATAAATTCATTTCGGAAGCTGAATACGACCGACTGGAAGCACGGGTAGATATCACCGAGGCAACCCAGGATGTCGCCAGGAAAGCCCTCAGTGACTCAGTCATTTATGCGCCTTTTGGCGGCATTATCGCCAATATATTTGTCGAGAATTTTCAGTCTGTGCCCGCCAAAAAAGTGGTTGCCCGCTTGTTAGGCGTAAAAGTGGTTGAAATGGTCGTCAATGTTTCAGAGCAACATATCGCCAACCTGCCCTTCATAGAACTGATTGAGGTTGAATTTGATGCTTACCCCGGGGTCCGGCTTCCTGCAACAATCGTAGAGGTAGGCACCGAAGCAACCAGCACCACACGGACCTTCCCGGTGACACTGAGCATGCAACAGGACAGTGAAAGAAAAGTGCTGGCAGGCATGGCCGGGATCGCTTATTTTTCCATCGCGTTACCCGAGACGGAACAAACCAGCTATATCATTCCGCCCAGTGCGCTATTGGGTAACGCACAATCCAATGAAAGCAAGGTCTGGGTGGTCGGCAGTGATAGCACCGTCACTACCCGCTCAGTTAAGGTCGGCCGAATCTCTGATGGTGGTATAGAAATTCTGGAGGGACTCAGCACAGGTGACACAATCGCTACCGCCGGGGTACACGTTTTATCTGAAGGGCAGCAGGTAAAGCCCGTCGTGGTTGGGGGGTAGACCTGTGAACCTGACCAAGTTTGCGCTCGAAAACCGGGCAATAAGTTACTTCTTCACCTTCTTGCTGGTGTTTGCCGGCTTGGGTGCCTATTTTTCCCTGGGCCAGCTGGAAGACCCGGAATTTACTGTAAAAACCGCGGCTGTGACCGTCAATTATCCCGGCGCGTCAGCAGAGCAGGTCGAGATGGAGGTCGTGGACCTGATCGAGACAGCATTGCAGGAAATGGTAGAACTCAAACACGTTTATTCCATGGCGCGCCCGGGCCAGGCAATTATAAAGGTCGATATCCAGAACCAGTACTGGTCTGATCGTATACCGCAGGTGTGGGACAACCTGCGCGCCAAGATAAATGATATCGAAGGGCAGCTACCTCCGGGTGCGCACAAACCACAAGTGGGCGACGATTTTGGCTTTGTATTCGGTTTCCTGATTGGTGTTAGCGCCGACGGCTATACCTACGCCGATCTCGATGAATATACCAAGGCTGTGCGCAAAGAACTGCAAGTCATCGATAACGTCGCCCGGGTGGATACCTGGGGCCGGCAACCGCGGCAAATTTTCCTGGAAGTCTCTGAAACCCAGCTATCCCAATTGGGCATCCGGACAGAAGATATTCGCGCTACTTTGCAGCAACAGAACATGGTAGTAGACGCGGGTTCGGTCAATCTACAGGACCAACGCTTTCGCATGAGCGTCACCGGGGAGTTCGATTCAGCTGAGGCCATCGGCAACCTGGTTATATCCGGCGTAGACCGGGCTGCCCGACGTGACGGTGCCCGTGGGGACGAAATTATACTCTTAAGCGACATTGCTACAGTCATCAGTGGCTATCAAGACCCGCCCGTAACGCTTATGCGCATTAACGGCCGCCCCGCTATCGGTCTGGCAGCGGCACCGGTTTCCGGGGTCAATGTCGTCACTGTGGGCCGGGCCATCGACGAGCGCCTGCATGAAATTGAAGCCAAGCTACCGCTGGGTATCGAACTGGAAAAAATTTCCTGGCAATCGGAACAGATCAGTCTGTCCATCCGTGACTTCCTGGTCAGCCTGGGGCAGGCAGTATTGATCGTACTGGCTATCCTGGCTGTCACCATGGGCCTGAAAGTCGGACTGATTATTGGTACCAGTGGCCTGCTGTTCGCGATTCTGGGCACCATGCTGGTAATGTTTATAGTAGGCATAGACCTGCACCGGGTCTCACTGGGCGCCATGATCATTGCCATGGGCATGATGGTAGACAACGCCATTGTGGTCGCTGACGGCATACAGGTGCGCCTGAAGCAAGGCATGGAACGACAGGCGGCAGCGATCGAATCTGCTTCACAGCCGGCGATACCGCTGCTGGGTGCCACGGTCGTAGCCTGTATGGCGTTTTATCCTATTTTCGCATCCAGTTTCGACACGGGTGAATACGCCGGCTCCCTGTTTACTGTAGTGTTTATTTCCCTGCTGATCAGCTGGTTTTTATCACAGACCATTACACCGTTGATGTGCGTGATGTTTTTACCCGACCCCAAAGGCGATGAGGAAAAAGATCCCTACGATACCAAGTTGTATCGAGGTTTCGGCGGTGTCCTGGATATCTCCATGCGCCATGCACGACCGTTAATGCTGGTAATGATTGGTATTCTGGCGTTTTCCATGTGGGGTTTTGGCAGCGTCA
>JAIBDN010000068.1 GCA_024686215.1 Gammaproteobacteria bacterium
CAGGGATAACCCCGGATCATGCACGCTAGTCTCAGGAATAGCCAGATTTCGCTATCGGGATAAAGACGCAGAGGAACACGAAATGACGCAATTTGCCTGGGATACACTGATCTGCAACGCCCTGCTATTTGACGGTAGCGGGGGTGCACCACAGCAACTGGATATCGCTGTTAAAGATGGCAAGATAGCCGCTCGTGGAGCCGGTTTACCGCTATCACAGGCGGCGCAGGTGATAGAGGCTCAGGGACAGTGGTTGATGCCGGGCTTGTTGGATATCCACACGCATCTCGATCTTGAGGTTGATCTCGAGCCGGGCCTGCCCGAGGTGGTGCGTCACGGTACCACCACCGTACTGGTAGGCAACTGTAGCCTGGGCACCTGCTTTGGTCAGCAGGTGGAAGGTGAGCAAAACCCCATCGTGGATTGTTTTACCCGGGTGGAAAATATCCCCAAATCGGTGCTGAATAAATGCGTTGAAGCGGTGACCTGGGATAACTCCGCGGATTACCTGGACCACTTCAGGGATATTCCCCTGGGGCCCAATGTGGCCGCTTTTGTGCCGCACTCCATGTTGCGGGTCGAGGTCATGGGCCTGCAGGACAGTATCAGCCGCGAGCCCACTGAAGCGGAGCTGCAACAGATGGAGACCCTGCTGGCCCAGGCCATGGACCAGGGCTACCTGGGTATGAGCACCGATGGCCTGCCTTTTCATTATCTCGCCAATGAACCGCACACGGATCAGCGCATTCCCACCCAATTCGCCAGCTTCAAGGAGATGAAGCGCCTGCTCAAGGTAGTGCGCGATCGCAACCGGGTATGGCAGACCACCCCCATCCTCGAAAACCGCGCCAAGGCTTTCCTGTATTTCCTGCTGACCAGTGGACGTTTATTTGGGCGCACCCTGAAAACATCTGCACTTTCGACTATTGAGTTTGTCCTGGCACCCAAAGCCCACAAGGGTTTTCTCGGCTTTGCCAGTCTGGTCAATTCGCGGCTGCTGCGCGGTAACATCCACTTTCAGGCACTGGGGACCAACTTCCGTATATGGTCCGACGGTATTGTCTCGCCCCTGTATGAAGAGCTCGATTCCACCTGCAAGCTGATCGCTAAAGAGTACGATGATGTGGAGGGTCGTATGGCCCTGCTCAACGATCCGCAGTTCGTCGAGGAGTTCCGACGCGATTGGCAGCATGGCCGTGGCGGTCGCAACCTGGCGACGCTGAGAACCCGCCTGGGGTTGCCCGACAAGCTGGTGATCCGCGACCTCGATAGGATGATCTTTGACGGTGCACCGGTTGGCGATTGGGATGGTGAGAGTATGCAGGCGGTATACGACCGATTGGAGCGCTTCCAGCGCGGCGTCGCGGAAGAGGCCAGGTCGGACGCGGAGCGCGAAGCTTTCGATTTATTTCCGCGACCGCTTGGCGATGACGCCGACTTCATGCTGCACATGATGCGCACTTACGACAAATCCTTCCGCTTCTGGGCAGATGTTGGCAATGTGGGCAACCGGGCTACGCTGGACCTGCTGCTGCACAACAACACCATGCCCGGGTTTAATGACTCCGGGGCGCACATAACCAACATGGCGTTTTTCGACACTAACCTGATGTCGCTGAAACTGGCGCAGCAGCAGTCGCTGCAGACGGTCAGCACCATGATCAAGCGTCTTACCCGGGATCCTGCAGAGTTTTTTGGCCTGGAAGCAGGCAGCCTCGAAATCGGCGCGCAGGCGGATATTACCCTGGTGGACCCCGAGGTGTTGCGCAACTGGGACAGCAATGAAACGCGGCAATTGCTTTACAGGGAACTGTTCCAGCATAACCAGATGGTCAATAGGCCGGAGGGCGTGGTAACCCGTGTATTGATCAAGGGTGAGACTGTCTGGTGCGACGGTGCCGTCACCGAGGCACTGGGAACCCAGCCCCTGGGACGTGCCCTGCGCGCGGCCTGATGGCTTTGCGGGTCTAGTATCCGGCCTGCATGTCGACCAGGTTGAGCAATGGCTCTCCGGCGAGATAGCGGCGCAGGTTTTCCGCGGCGATTATGGCGATGCGATAGGCGCTACCCTGGCCGGTAGAAGATACATGGGGTGTGATGAGTACATTGTCCATCTGCCACAGGGGACTTTCCGCCGGTAGTGGCTCGGGATCGGTCACGTCCAGTCCCGCGGCATGGATATGCCCCGACTGCAAGGCATCGATCAGGTCTGCGGTGACCGTGCTCTGGCCGCGGCCGACACTGAGAAAGATTGCGCCCGGTTTGACTGCCGCAAAAAATCCCCGGTTAAAAATGCCTCGCGTTTTTTCCGTCAGCGGCAGAGCGTTGACCACCACATCTGCCCTTGCAGCGAGTTTATGCAACTCATCCGGTAGTCCGACCTGGTCCACATACTCGGGGCCTTCGCGGGAAGAATTACGAATTGCGAGTACCTGCATACCCAGGCCGTGAGCACGCCAGGCGATCTGCGAGCCTATGCCGCCCAGGCCAACTACGAGCATCGTCTTGCCGTTGACTTCACCAAAGGTCATTTTTTTTGCCAGGGAGCGGTCCCACTTTTCAGCCCGGCTGTATGCGGGTAAACCCTGGGCCAAAGACAACATCATGGCGATGCTATGCTCCGCGATTGCGGGACCCGACAGGCGTTTGCTGTTGCTGAAAAATCGTCCATCAACCTGCTTGTCGGGCAATCCTGAGCAGCGATCTATACCCACTCGATAGTTGTGAAACCACAACAGTGAATCGCTGGCATTGCCCATTGTTACCGGGTTGCAAAGGCTGAGAATGGCATCGGTGCCGGCCAGCACTTCCGGGGTGAGTACAAAGTTCTCTGAGCGATCAACATACAAGTCGACATCTCCGGCAATATTTTTAAGGTTTTGTTCCAGGCCGGGCAAGCTTGCCGTGAATCTCTCGGGCAGACTGACCACTACGCGGCGCGGGTTCCAGTGCGGATTTTCGGAAATGGGTTGCGCTGCTTCGCGCAGGCTGAATTCCTCGATGATGCGGGTGGCCTCAGCGCTGGGTCCGCCAACGTCGGCGTATACACCTGGAATGACGATGATTAATAGCGCCAGGAGAAGTGCTTGGATGCATTGCTTCATGTTGAGGTATCGCCGTGAGACTTGTGATTGTGGTCAATGAGTATAGGCGCTGTCCCGACTGGCTCCCAGCTGAGATTGGGGTAAACCCAGTTGTGTGGCCCCGAATGATCTGACCTCATTGCAGCACCGGGATCGATTTGCCGGGACGCCCCTGCACAAATACGTGCCGGCGCGCATCGAGGCAGTCCTCCAGGCAAGGCTTCTCTTGAGCTAGCGCAAGCAACAGCACATTAATCCGCGCTGGCGGCTTTCCCTGAGCGTATATCAAGCTATGCTATAACAATTCCCGATTTGGCAGATTCTTCTATGAGCAGCACACACCTGTCTATTGCAATTACCGGCGCCGGCGGCGCCGGGGTCATTTCCTGTGGTGAATTGTTGCTGCAGGCCTGGGCGCGACTGGGGGGCCGCGGTTTATTGCGCAAGGCCTACGGGCCGCAGATTCGTGGCGGTGAGTCTGCGGCCTTGCTCAAACTGACTGAGGATGAGCGCTACACCGCTGCTGACCACTATCATCTGCTGGTCGCCCTGGACTGGGATAATTTTTCGCGTTTCGAGGACGAAATACAGCTTGGCCCGGATACCTGGGTGCTGTGCGAGACAGGCGCTGAGATTCCCGCCGCTGTTTTGGCGCTGCAGCCGCATGTGCTGGAAGTGCCAATGGCAGAGCTGGCGAAGAGCGCGCACCCCGATGGCCGGGTCAATATGCTCGCCCTGGGACTGCTGGGTGGTCTATTGGGCCTGCCCGTCGACAGCCTGTGCCAGCTGGCGCAACAAAAACTGGCGCGCAAGGCGGAGGCTTATCAGGACGCTGCAGTGGCCAGTATTCGCAGCGGCTGCGCGCAGTCTCTGGACTGCGAACTGCATCCACCCGCCCTGGGTGATACCGGCACCTGGTACCTCAGTGGCAATCAGGCCGCAGGCCTGGGTGCCCTGGAAGCAGGCATCCGCTTTGTCGCCGCGTATCCCATTACCCCGGCATCAGATGTGCTGGAGTGGATGGCGGGCGGTCTGGAACAAGTGGCGGGTCAGCTGGTTCAGGCAGAGGATGAGCTGGCAGCAATCAATATGACCATAGGTGCGGCTTTTGGCGGGGTGCCTGCCTTTACTGCCACCTCGGGTCCTGGTCTGGCACTGATGAGCGAGAGCATTGGTCTGGCGGTGGCCAGTGAAACTCCACTCACCGTATTCAATGTGATGCGTGGCGGCCCCTCTACGGGTATCCCCACCAAGTCAGAGCAGAGTGATCTTAATATTGCCCTGCATGGACTGCACGGTGACGCCCCGCACCTGGTGCTGGCGCCGCTGGATATCGCCGACTGTGTATTCACTACCGGTTGGGCGGTGCAGTTGGCGCAGCAACTGCAAACGGCAGCTATCGTGTTGTCGGATCAGTTTATCGGCCAGTCAACGGCGGTGGTCTCCGAGCCCAGGCGCTGTGCGGCGATCGCCAGTGCCCCTGCAGAGCCCAGCGCAGGGGGAGACTACCTGCGCTACAAGCTGACCGATAGCGGAATTTCCACGGTGGCCTCGCCAGGGGATGTAGATCAGCGTTTTACCGCGGATGGCCTGGAGCACAATGAAAAGGGTACCCCCTCGGCCAAGCATTCCGATCACCAGCAGCAGCTGCAAAAGCGCCAGGACAAGCTGGAACAGTTTGACTATGGAGAGCAGTGGGCGGCGTTGTCCGGATCAGGCCCGGTTGCCATCGTCAGCTTTGGCTCCAGTTCTGCGGCAGCCGCCGAAGCGGCAGTGCAGTTAAGCGCAAGCGGCACGCCTGCGCGTACTATTGCACTGCGCTTGCTGGCACCGCTGCAAACGGACGCATTGGCCCAGGCTTTGGCGGAATGTGAGCGCGTGGTGGTGGTGGAACAAAACCACGGCGCGCAGCTTTACCGCTATCTGCGCGGTCAGATGGATTTCCAACAGCCATTGCACAGTTATGCCATGGCTGGCCCGGTGCCGCTGAACGCGAAGCACATAGCACAATTTGTAGCAGAGGTAAGTGCAGTATGAACAATGCCGTGCAACTCAAGGCCAAAGATTACAAGTCAGCGGTCAAACCTATCTGGTGCCCGGGGTGCGGGCACTTCTCAGTATTCAATGCCATCACCAAGGCAATGGCAGCACTTGCCATCAGCAAGGATGACACGGTGATGATATCCGGTATCGGTTGTTCATCGCGCTTACCGGCTTACGTGGACAGTTACGGCTTCCACGGGGTTCACGGACGCGGCCTGGCTATTGCCCAGGGGCTCAAGGTGGCGCGGCCGGATCTCACGGTAATGGCCATGGGTGGTGACGGTGATGGCTTCTCTATTGGCGGCAACCACTTCATCCATGCCTGCCGCCGCAACGTCAATATGACGTATATCGCCATGGATAACGAGGTTTACGGTATGACCAAGGGGCAGGCCTCGCCGACCACTCCAATGGACTGGGATCACAGCAAACTGACGCCACATGGCCCGGGTGTGCGACCGTTCAAGCCCGCCGCCCTGGCCCTGGCTTCAGGGGCACCCTGGATCGGCCGGGCTTATTCCGGTAATCCGAACCAGATGGCCAAGCTCATTGCGCAGGCCGTAGAGTTCGAAGGGTTCAGTTTCCTGCATGTGATGTCCCAATGTATTACCTTCTGCCCCGAGCAGACGGATTGGAAGGCGATTGTGCACGAGCGTGGCGAACCCGCACTTACTGATGCCGACGAGGCGGCAAAACTGTTCCTGCACGAGGATGGTTTCCAGACAGGGCTGCTCTACAGCGAGCGGCGGGCGACCTGGCCGCCGGAGTCTGCGGTGCCGCAGAGTGAAGATGCGCTGGGCCAACTGGCCGCATCTTTCAGGGTATGACTATGGCTAATGAAACACTGGCCGGTTTTCTCGCCCACTCCATAGAGTTGGAGTCCGAAGCCCGGGAGCGTTATACCGAGCTGGCGGATGCCATGACGGGCCATCACAACCGTGATGTGGCGGCTTTCTTCCTGCGTATGGCCGAAGAGGCCAGGCACCATTTGGCTGAAGTGGCGCAGCTGGCACAGGGTATGCTACTGCCACAACTCAAGGCCTGGGAGTTTGACTGGCCCGAGGCGGAGCCGCCGGAAACTGCCAGTTATGAGGACATGCACTATCGTATGAGCCTGCGCCAGGCGATGACTCTGGCCCTGGCCAACGAACGCGCCGCGGAAAGCTATTACCGCAACGTGGCTACGAGCAGCGATGACCAGGATACGGCGCGCATCGCCGGGGTATTCGCCGACGAAGAGCTGTCCCATGCCGCGGAGTTGGAGCGATTACTGGCGCAATTGCCTGAAAACCCGCTGCATCAATTAGAGGAAGACGACGACCCGCATATGCCCGAGTAGAGTGGCCGCTGGCTAGGCAGCCTGGGATGTTTTTTGCTGACTGGCGTGGGCATGTCTGGCTATCAGTTCGATAAAGTCCGGTAACAGACCCTTGGGCAGGTCGTGCCCCATACCGTCAAATATCTCCAGCCTGGCACCGTGAATATTGCGCGCGGTGTCGATGCCGCCCTCCACCGATACCAGTGCATCATCCCGACCGTGAATAACCAGCGTGGGCGTGGTGATCTGTTTCAGCAAGCGCACGCGACTGCCACTGGCCAATACAGCGGCCATGTGGCGGGAGTAGCCCTGGGGGTAATTGCTGCGGTAGTAGCTGTCGAGAATCTTCTTTTTCAGCTCCTTGTCGGTCGGTTGGTACCCCGGGCTGCCTATCTTGCGCCAGTAGGCCATGGTGCTCTCCAGGGTGATTTTTTCCAGGCCCAGTGAGCGTTTGACCATAGACATCACTACATTCGGGCGGGCCATGGGCACTTTCGGGTTGCCGCTGGTGGACATGATGGAGGTGAAGGAATGTAAGCGCTCGCCGCAGCGCGCCGCCACGATCTGGCCAATCATGCCGCCCATGGAGGCACCCACCAGGTGCGCCCGGTCTATGTTCAACGCATCCAGCAGGCCCACGCAGTCCTTTGCCATGTCGTCCAGGGTATAGGGCACGTTCAATGGCAGGCGCAGTTTTGAGCGCAGCATCAGGGTTGCTGCCTGGGGAATATGGGCATTCTCAAATTTCTCTGACAAGCCGATATCGCGGTTATCGAAACGAATCACGTGAAAGCCGCGGTCCACCAGGCCTTCACACAAGGCCATGGGCCACCCGATTAGCTGGGTTCCCAGGCCCATAACCAACACCACGGAGGGTTTTGCGGGGTCGCCAAATGCTTCATAAGCCAGGCGTATTCCATTGGCAGTGACGTATTTTTCTGACATTGCGGGTTTCTCGTTAGCCTTCTGGGGCCGTTGTATGGATGGCGAGATTAACAGGAAACAATAACAGCTTGGGAAAAACCGGTGCTGTCACCTTGGTGACACAATTTGCATACTGCGAGCAGTCGGTTTAGCTTAGGGAAGATACATAATATATGGTCCACAGTATGAGCCGTTTGGCAGATAATTTAGTCACACCGGGGCTGGTCCTCCCTACGCGGTGCCTGAGCTGATGAACAGTGACCTGATGCGCGCGTTTATCGCCCAGTCCGTGCTGTTTGCAGGGGTCCCCGAGGAAGTGCTGGACACGCTGGTCAGCGCGGTAAGCTACAAAGTGTTTCCCGCGGGTTCCTACCTGTGGTCCATGGGTGAATCCAACGACGATATGTTTGGACTGGTATCGGGGCGTGTGCGGGCTTCGGTCTCCAGTGCCATGGGGCACGAATTTGCTTTTGTCGACCATGAACCGGGTGCCTGGTTGGGGGAAGCCTGCCTGGTTAACGATCTCGGTCGCGTTATAGAGGCGAAAACCCTGGTGCGCGCGGAAATTCTGGTGATTAACCGGCAGGCCATGTTGGCTGCCGGGGCGGACTGGCCTCTGCTGTATAGAAACCTGTTTCATCACAATGTGAAGACCAGCCGAGGGTTGTTTGTTTTGCTGCAGGGTATGGCGTTTTATCCCCTGCGGGCGCGGGTCGCAGGCCGACTGCAGGAAGTGGCGCTGGAGCACGGCTCTGCGCTCGATGGTGGCGTGCTGTTGGAAATAAAACTCAGCCAGGCTGACTTTGCCCGCCTTGCGGTGGGCTCGCGCCAGCGTGTTAATCGTATTTTTCGCGAGTGGGAAAAGAGCGGGCTGGTTGAGCATCGCAACGACCTGCTTTGGATCAGGGATATGGATACCCTGGAGAAAGAAGTCGTGCCCTTCGAATAACCAGTCACCTGGGTGACAGGTGCGGCCATTTCCGGCCTGCTATCCTAAGCGGCTGAATTCCGCTTTATTGAGGTATCTTCCATGGCAGCCCCCCTTCTGGACCAGCGTGACCTTGAGTTCATGCTTTACGAACTGTTTGACGCTGAATCCCTGACCAGCCGAGAACGCTATTCCGATCACAACCGGGAAACCTTCGATGCAGCCATCAGTACCGCGCGCACCGTGGCAGAGAAGTATTTCTTGCCTATTCGCCAAAAGGTAGATACTAACCAGCCCACCTTTGACGGTGAGAAAGTCGACATGATCCCTGAGATCAAAGTAGCGTTGGATGCGGTCATGGACGCTGGTCTGGCCTACCCGAGCGCCGATTACGAGCTGGGCGGCATGCAGTTACCCGCACTGGTGACCGCGGTTTCCGGGGCCTATCTCAGTGCCGCGGGCAGCACCACCATGGGTTATATCGCCCTGACCAATGCCAACGCCAACCTGATCAACGCCCACGGCACCGATGAGCAGAAGAATACGTGGGTAGAGCCAATGCGCAACGGCCGCTTTGCCGGCACCATGGCCATGAGTGAGCCGGGAGCCGGCTCCAGCCTTGCGGACCTCACCACGTATGCCATACCGGCTGATGATGGCAGCTACCGCGTGACCGGCAACAAAATCTGGATTTCTGGTGGTGATCACGAACTGAATGAAAATATCGTTCACCTGGTACTGGCGCGCGTCAAGGGCGCGCCGAAAGGGGTCAAGGGGATTTCCCTGTTTATCGTGCCCAAGTTCCTGGTCAATGACGATGGCAGTCTGGGTGAGCGCAACGACGTTACTCTGGCGGGCCTGTTCCACAAGATGGGCGGCCGCGGGCAGACATCCACGGCCCTTAACTTTGGCGAGAAAGATGGCGCGGTGGCTTACCTGGTCGGTGAGGAAAATCGCGGCCTGATGTACATGTTCCATATGATGAACGAAGCACGCATTATGGTAGGCAGTGGCGCAGCCATTACGGCCCTTTGCGGTTATCAATACTCCCTGGATTATGCCAGGGAGCGTCCCCAGGGCCGTCTGCCCTCCAGTAAGGACCCGCTGGCGCCGCCGGTGAACATTATTGAGCATGCCGATGTGCGCCGCATGTTGCTGGCGCAAAAGGCTTACTCTGAGGGCGCCTACGCCCTGTGCCTGCTGGGTACCAAACTGGCGGATGACCTGCATACGGCCCCCACTGAAGAGGAGCGGCAGCAGGCGCACACTTTGCTCGACTTCCTTACCCCGATTATCAAGAGCTGGCCTTCCGAGTACGGCCCTAAAGCCAATTACTATGCGATCCAGGTTCTGGGCGGATCGGGTTATGTTAACGAGCATCCGGTAGAGATGATGTACCGGGACAATCGGCTTAACCCTATCCACGAGGGCACCACCGGTATCCAGTCTCTGGACTTACTGGCACGTAAGGTACCGCAGAATGGTCTGGCCGGTTACATGGCCTGTTTAGCGGCCATGCAAGAGACGATAGTCGAAGCCCGCGAGCTGCCCGAGCTCAACGACTTCGCCGCTGAACTGGAGGGGGCGATCGTCACTCTGAAGCAGGTCACTGAATTCCTGTTGGGTTCGATGATGGAAAAGAATATCGACCTGGTCCTGGCCAATTCAGTGAAGTACCTGGACCTGTTCGGCAATGTGGTGTTGGCCTGGATCTGGCTGAAACAAGGTATTGTGGCCAGCAAGGGCCTTGCGAGTAAGCCGCATAGCGCCGATGAAAATTTTTACCGCGGTAAACTGCAGGCGTTGCGCTATTTCTATCGCTTCGAACTGCCGGAAATCGGTCCCTGGGCAAAACTGCTTATGGACCTGGATGACACAACTTACGCAATGTCACCGGACTGGTTCTAGTAGCGGTTTAGCCGAGCGAAGGAGGGCGTATTGTGTTTAAGCTGAATCCCGAGAATCGTTACATGATGCCCGCCCATTTCGGGCCGCGGCCACTGCGTGATAGCCCCAGCTTCCGTTATCACAACATCACCTCTATGGCGGTGCCGTTCATTACCGACCGCGAAAAACTTGCGGCCCACCTGCCGCAGCCTTTTGAAGTCGCCGAACATGCGGTGGTGACGGTGACTTACTCGCGCAATGGCAATGTGGACTTTCTCGCGGGTCATGGTTACAACATGCTGGCGGTGAGTGCCGCGGTGGTGTTTAACGGCGAACACGAAAGACTGGAAGGCAATTACAGTCTGGTCGTCTGGGAGAACCTCACCGATCCCATTCTTTTCGGCCGGGAGCTACAGGGCATTCCCAAGATATACGCGGACATACAGGATCACAGCATTGTTGATGGCACCTGGTTCACCACGGCCAGTCACTTCGGGCACAAGATCCTGGATATGCGGATCACCGATCTGCGCGAGCCCACGGCAGAAGAGCTAGAGGTTTATGGCAAGGCGCCCGAGGGCAAGGACAATCCGATGGGCTGGCGCTATCTTGCCGGCGTTGGCGGTGTTGGGCAGCGTGTGAGCGAGTACACCACTTTCCCCTCGCAAACTGAATTCTCAGAAATACATCTGGGGCAGGGCCGGGTTGACTGGAGCCACCTGAGCTGGGAGCAAAACCCGACGCAGTATCACATCGTCAATGCCCTGGCCGATTTGCCTGTTTTGATGGAGTTGCCCGCCATGGTGGCCAAAGGCAGTGCCGACCTGCTGCTGCCTGACAGGCTGCCACGGATCATTGGGTAGCGGTGTGTGCAGAATGACAACGCCACGCAGGCACCGGGTATGATTGCAGAAATACAGCGTGTCTGCTTTGTGGGTGCCGGTAACATGGGTTGCTTTAACGCCATCAAGGCAGCGATTTCTGGTTACAGCGTGACCCTGTATGACGTCGATGCAGAGAGCCTGCAGCAGGCCTTGCCGCGTTGCGAGGGGTTCGCCGCATTCCTCGCCGGCAGTGGTTACTGCGCGGCTGAAGACATTCCCGCCGCACTGGCACGTATCGCGGTGGTGGCTGACCTGCAGCAGGCAACTGCGGATGCCGACCTGGTCAGTGAATCGGTGTTCGAGCGCCTGGATATCAAGCGCGATGTGCACCAGCTGCTGGACAAGACCTGCCCAGCCAAGGCTATTGTAACCACCAACTCCTCCTACCTGCTGTTATCCGAGATAGAGGACGTGGTGCAGCATGGCGAGCGTTTTGCCGCCATGCATTCCTATATGGGCTCGCCACTGGTGGACATTGTAGGAGGTACACGTGCCACAGCGCAGACCGTTGCAATATTGAAGCGCTACGTACTCAGCATTAATGCTGTGCCGTTGGTGCTGAAAAAAGAGCACCATGGTTATGTGCTCAACGCGATTTTGGGGCCGGTGATGGCCACGGCAATGTACCTGGTAGCGGATGGCATTGGCAGCGTGGAAGATGTGGATCGTGCATGGATGGCTAACCGTGCCGCGCCCATGGGACCCATGGGCATCCTGGATGTTATTGGACTGAACCTGGTCTGTGACAGCTGGTTGCACCGCGAAGATGAGGGCCCTATCCCGGGTTTGCGTCCCAGAGTATTGACGCTGTTGCAGCCCATGGTGGAGCGCCATGATTTGGGTATATCTACTGGCAATGGTTTTTATCACTACCCCGATCCCGCCTATCAGCGTGCGGGCTTTATCGACGCCGGTACAGAGCTGACGGATTTATATCAGGCACTGCTGATGGCGTTGGTCGCCAGCGCGGTGCTGGTGGCTGCTGCGGACGTGGCCGACCCGGCGGATATCGACAAGGCCTGGAAGGTGGGTATGTCTCTGGATAAGGGACCCTTCGAAATTTTACAAGGCATTGGGTCTGCCGCATTTCTCCAGCAGTTTGAGCAACACGTCGCCGCTGACCGTTTCAATCCGCAGAATGCACAAATCGTGATGCAGTATTTCGACAACATTGAACAGGGTGATCTGCTGTGAATCTCGGCACAAAATTATGCTATGGCGTTGGCCAGCTATCCGATGGCGTGAAGCAATCTGCCTTCAGCACCTTCCTGTTTTTTTACTACAACCAGGTGCTGGGTCTTCCGGGCAGCCTGGCGGGGATGGCGGCGCTACTGGCGTTGATAGTCGACGCCATTACTGACCCCATGGTGGGGCAGATGTCCGACCGCTTCGAATCCCGCTGGGGGCGCCGGCACCCTTTCATGCTGGCCGGCGCTATCCCGTTTGGCATTGCCATTGTGGGCTTGTTCAGCCCACCGGATGGCCTGAGCCAGATGCAGTTGTTTGCCTGGATGCTCAGTGGCGCAATTTCCGTGCGTCTGATGCTAACCCTGTTCTTTGTGCCGCACCTGTCCCTGGGTGCGGAGCTGGCCACTGATTA
>JAIBDN010000018.1 GCA_024686215.1 Gammaproteobacteria bacterium
AAAATCGAGGCGGTAAATTTGGCCGAGCATGTTCATCACATAATCATAGGCGGGCAGGAGCCGGAACAAAAACCGGCGCGCTCAATTTTCGATAAAGCGCTTAAACTTGCCAACTGCGAAGCCCACGAAGCCATCCATATCGGTGACAGTTTAGCGGCAGATATTGCCGGAGCCCGTAACAGCGGCATTACAGCCGTCTGGATTCAGCACCAACAACCCCTGGATGCTGAGTTGGGTATCGACCCTCACCATACCGTGTTGCATCCCAGCGAAATACCTGCGCTGATTCGCGGTTTTCATCCGGACTAAACAGTCTAGGGTTGCAAGTGTAATGAACCTTGCTGATCCGCGACGCAACCAGCTTTGCCGGCTTTAGCGCGTCGCGTTCATGGTGGTTGGTGCCCCCGGGATACTACTCGTCATTGTTGTACGTATGACCCTTGCGGAACCTGTGCGGGGTATTGTGGACAACAGAGTGGCCAGTGATGCTGGCGTCCCCTTTCGTGACGCTCTCGCCTTGCTATGGAGTCGAAGATCTTTCCGCCATATGGTCACGACGCATAGCTTGCTCGGATTGCGTATGCGCGCCCTATCTTCCGCGATTCTCTTCCTGATATTAAATTTAGTCGGTTTGGACATGGGTCCGCTCTTCGTCGGTTTGCTAAGTGATTATCTACAGGTATCTCATGGTAGCGACTCGTTGCGTCTGGCGATGCTGTACCTGCTGCCTATAGCGGTGCTCTGGTCCTCAGTCCACTGCTACCTGGCTGGCAAGACTTTACGCGCTGATCTGGCGGCAGCACCAGATTAGCGCATACTCACTGTTGCAATAGGCATCTGAACTGTCCGGCAATACCTAGACAAAACCTCAACAAAATACAAAATACGCGCGTCGATTTTGTACAAAGTGCTGATTTCTATCGATTAAATATCCTATCAAGCTCCGCGTAGAAAAATGATCCGAAGCCGCTAACCGCCCCGTAAGTTAGCTGACAGCATTGCTGATGCACTTCAAATCGGGGGTGTCAACATCGGCCAGTCAGTCGGAATCAAGTCACTTAAATGAAAATGGAGCAGTATTATGAACTTAAAGAAAACCATCCTTGCAAGCACTGCGGCGCTGGCCTGTACTCTGGGCGCTGCTGCTCATGCTCAAACCAGTTTTGTCGATTGCGTGGCAACCCCCATCGCAAATTTTGACGGAAATATCGTTGACGCAGCATTAGCAACCCCGGAGCTATCAACTTTGGTTGACGCGATTCTCGCGGCCGGCCTGGAAGATGCGCTGGCGTCTGCCGAAAATATTACAGTGTACGCCCCCACCAATGACGCTTTCGCGGCCATTCCGATGGATATCACCACCGCCATTCTGGAAGATGTCGATGTGCTGACAGCCGTGTTGACCTATCACGTGACCCCCGGCGCACAAGACCCCCGAAAATTTGTACCACCGGTTAAGCGCGAGACGCTTTTGGGTGAATATGTCTACTTCAGTTACAACGATGGCGAGCCGCAGGTTAACAATTCCACTGTGAATTGCGCTGGCGTCAGAGCCAGCAACGGCCTGATCTGGTTTGTCGATTCCGTCCTGCAGCCTGGGTTCTAAGCTTTCCGGATATGGAATGCTCTTGACAGGCCCAGCACACTGTAAGTGTGCTGGGCTTTTTTGTTGTTCATCAAGTCCTTCAAGCGCAAGCTATTCAGCGGCTAACCCCAGATCAGCATGCTGGGCTCATAACAAGGAATTCGACTACACTGAGCACTTGGCTCGTATAATAACTGTGACCATGGTGCCGGCGTCAACCAACGCAAAGAAACGAATTGAGTTACTGGAGTAGTCCATGTGCGAAGAGTTGTCGCTACAACATTACATGGACGGGTTGGAAACGCGTATGTGTCGGAATAAGTTACGGTCAACTTAACTAAATCTATGGAGGCGCCCGAATGGTTGTAGACAAAGCGGAAGATCTGGAAAAGTTTATGGAAGGGGTGGTTGCCAGGAACCCGGGTGAGACCGAATTTCACCAGGCGGTGCATGAAGTGGCGATGGATATTATCCCCTATATCGCCGATAAACCGCTCTACAAAGACCTGAGAATCCTGGAGCGCATGACCGAACCTGACCGGGTGATCAGTTTTCGCGTGGTGTGGGAAGATGACAAGGGCGAACTGCGGGTTAACCGCGGGTTCAGGGTGCAGCAGAACAACGCCATTGGCCCCTATAAGGGTGGCATCCGCTTTCACCCCTCGGTAAACCAGAGTGTGCTCAAGTTCCTCGCGTTCGAGCAGGTATTCAAAAACTCACTTACTGGTCTGCCCATGGGTGGTGGCAAAGGGGGGGCAAATTTCGACCCCAAGGGCCGTTCCGACCGTGAAGTTATGCGTTTCTGCCAGTCATTCATGACCCAGCTGCACCGCTATATCGGGCCGGACACCGATGTGCCCGCAGGGGATATCGGCGTGGGTTCACGGGAAGTGGGTTACCTGTTCGGTCAGTACAAGCGGCTGGTCAATCGCTTTGAGGGGGTACTGACGGGCAAGGCGCTTGAGTTTGGTGGCAGTCACGTCCGTACCGAGGCCACCGGCTATGGTGCCGTATACATGATGGAGGGAATGCTTGCTCATCACGGCGAGCATATTGAAGGGCGCAATTGCCTGATATCCGGCTCGGGCAATGTCGCTACCTACTGCGCGGAAAAACTTATTGCGATGGGCGGCAAAGTCCTCACGCTGTCAGACTCAAGCGGAATGATTGTCGCGAAAGATGGTCTCACCCAGGACCAGGTGGAGTGGATAAAGGACCTGAAAACCCGGCGGCGCGGACGTATTTCCGAGGCGGCCAAAGAGTTCGGCTTTAAGTACCACAAGGGCAAAAAACCATGGGCCATTCCCGGCGAACTGGTGTTTCCCTGCGCCACCCAGAATGAGATCGACGGAGAAGAAGCCAGGCTACTGGTGAAGAACGGGGCCCGGGCCGTCTGCGAGGGCGCCAATATGCCCGCCACACCAGAGGCGATTGCAGTGTTTGGTGCCGCCAAGTCTTTGCTGCATGCACCCGCCAAGGCTGCCAATGCCGGCGGCGTGGCGGTATCGGGCCTGGAGATGAGCCAGAACAGCCTGCGCCTGCAATGGACCGAAGCAGAGGTGGATGCGCGCCTGCGAGAAATTGTAAAAAGTATTCACGATGAGTGTGTCGAATTCGGTACCCGCAAGGGCAATCATGTGGATTACTTCAAGGGCGCCAACATCGCTGGCTTCACCAAGGTGGCCGATGCCATGCTGGCTTATGGCGTGATGTAAATCGTCACCGGTCCCCGCGACTAATTGCCCCGCAGACATCATCAGGTCCAGTAGATAAGCGATCCACGTGGGGCGTCTAACCTGCTGGACCTAGCCCTGCTACTGACTCCAGGATACGCTGCTCGAATGCTGTCGCTTGCTGATCCCGTGCAACCTCTAGCGCCTTTTCGTATGACGCCCGAGCCAGCTCGTGTTGCGCGGGACAGCTGTCACGCAGGAGATCCCCCTGCATCCGGTAGACTTCACTGTGGTACATATCCTGTTGCAACTCCGGTAGTTTGAGAACCCCTGCAATCATCTCCAGGGCCCTTGAACTCTCACCCCCATCAGCCATGAGCAAAGCATCTGCATGCAGGCACTGGCGCATGGGGCGACCTGCCAGGACCCCTGCGGCCTTATAACCGGCCAGTCCCAATTCCATAGTCGCCAGTCCCTCATCGTACTTACCCATCTTGCACAGTGCCCATCCCAGTGGCACAGCGGACCAGCCAACCCAGTAGGGGAAACCGTGGAGCTGGGATATCTCGAGAGACTCTCTGGCCGTTGAGAATGTCTCCTGCACTTCGCCTCGGAATACCGACACTGTGGACGCATTACTCAGCGCAAACGCCAGGCTATAGGGATGTTCAATATCCCTGGCATAGGCAATGGCCCGCGTGGTGAGCTGGGTAGCCTTGTCGTAGTTTCCGAGAATCCAATTTGAAAAGGCGGAGAATGATCCGGCAACCACAGAGGGATCAACGGCGTATAACTGGGCATGGGAGCGGTGACGCTCCGGCTCGTATAGCGCAAGCGCTGCATCACAATGCTCCACTGCTTGCAGGAAGTTGCCGCTCATCGCGTAGGACATGCCAAGGTTACGATGCGCTTCCACCAGCAATGACGCATCCCCGGAGTTTTGGGCTATGGTCAACAACTCCATACCCAGTGATTCAGTGCGGATATGATCAGCCTGCGCCTGGTAGAATTTGACCATGCCGTGTAAAGCGGGAAACAGCTGCTTTGGACTGCCAAGTTTTTTGCACAGGTCCCGCGCCCGATCCAGCGTGACGCGCAGCTCTGGTGCCGTATACCCTTTAGCCGAAGCGATCGGCATCGCGATCGCGTGATGGAATTTGAGCTCGAGCTCGGCCCTTTCGGGAGTGTCATCAAGCCGGGAAATGAGGTCGAGTCCCGTATTAAGCTGGCTAATCGTTTCCGGAATCGCATGGCGTTCGGCTGCGTGCTCGCCTGCCTCAAGCCAGTAAGGGACGGCAGTGAGCAACTCGCCCGCCTCGGTAAAATGGTGTGCGAGGAGCTGTGGCTGTGGCACGCCTGACTGCTGCGCTTCGCGTGCTACAGCATGTGCTATGCGTTTGTGGTACACCAGCAGGTCACTGTGCAGCAAGGTGCTGTACGCCGCTCCCTGTACCATTGCATGCTTGAAAACGAATCGCTCATTCGACCCCTCGGCCTTACTGAAGACGAGGCCAGAGGCTTTTAACTGTTCGATTAGCAGGCGCAGTGAAAATCCATCCAGATCGGTAATCGACGCTAGCAGCTGATAGTTGAATTCCCGACCGATAATGGCCCCTAGCTGGGCTATCCGCTTGGCGTCACCGAGGCGATCCAACCTTGCCAGCAAGGAATCCTGCAGCGAAGCCGGAATGGATGTAAGGGCGAGGCGTTCAGTTGTCAGATCCGCAGGCAACTCTCCCAGGGACTGTGCCTCAATCACCGACTTTGTCAGTTCTTCCACAAACAGAGGCACGCCGTCTGTAGTGGTGACGATATGTTTTATGATCTCTTCGTCCAGGGTATCGGCCCCGGTAATGGAACCAATCAGTTGGCGAGTACCGGCATCATCCAGTTGGCCCAGAGCAATGGTTTCGACACCAGGAGAACCGTCCCAGGGTGAGATGAACTCCGTGCGTGCAGTGCCCACCACAAACATAGGCTGCTCTGCGTAGGCCTCGACGAAGTACCGAATTACCGCCATTGTCGAGGAATCGATCCAGTGCAAATCCTCTACCAGCAGCAATGGCTCTCCACCATCCGCCAGGGCAGCCAGGCAGCTCGCTATAATGCGGATGGTTTCCTGGGCGCGCCGATCGGCGGGCATGTCGACACCGGGGTAGTTGTCGATAGCCGATATTGAAAGTACGGGCGCTAACAATGGCATGCCTTCATCTCGATCCACACCTGCCCGGTCAAGCAGCATTTCCAGTTTTTCCAGGCGTTCAGCAGCCGGATCCCTGGATGCAATTTTCAGTTCACGTTTGAGCAGCTCCGCGATCGGAAGAAATGGACTCTGTACCCGCAAGCTGGAGCAGCTCAGCTTTATGGGGCGCCTCCCTTCACCCATCACTTCTCGCGTGAGTGACCACAGGAGCTGTGACTTGCCAATTCCGGGTGGGCCGGTAATTAGTGCGGCTCGGCCTTCACCCTGTTTAAACTGATGCCAGCCGTTGGTCAATTGCGCCAGCTCGCGCTCTCGGCCTATCATCCCAAGTTCCAATACCGGGTTGCTTTCACTCTTGCTATCGGCAATGCCGTCACTGGCAGTGGTGCGATATAGGGTGAACACGTCTGGAAGGCCTTTGAGTGTGTGCTCACCCAGAGATTCAAAATTCGCAACTTTCCCGGCAAGGCCGCGCACCAGCCGACTGACAACAATTTCGTCTGGAGAGGCTTTTTCCTGCAATCGAGCAGCGATATTCGGTGCGTCGCCGGTGATCCCCATGGGGTCCAGCTGATCATCAGGTCTGATCCCGCCAACCACTACGCGGCCCGTATGTATGCCGATACGTACTCTGAGTGTATTCGAGCCGGACTCCAGTCGGCCAAGTGCCTCTATGATGTCGAATCCAGCAAGAATGGCACGAGCCGCTTCGTCATCGTGTGCGAGCGGGTAGCCGAAGTAGATGAGTAGGCCATCTCCGTAGGCACGAGCTATCGTGCCGCCATACGCTGCCACGGCATGCATGCAAGTATCCTGGTAGGCGCGCAACAGGTCGCGCATTTTCTCCGGATCCAGCCGGCTCGACAAAGCGGTTGAGCCGACGAGGTCACAGAACATTACGGTCAGTTGCCGTCGCTCTGCGTCAAAAAGTTTTGTCTGCGCTGCAACGGGAGGGGTTGTTGCTGCACTGGCGATTGCTTTCAGCAGTCGACGACGGTCGCCCAGCGGGAGACCAAGCTCGCGCAGATCTTCATCCGAAAGCTCAGGCAGCACGTCCATATCGATCGCCTGTTCGTCAAACACGCTGTGATATTTTTCCAGGCCGTTATTCTGCAGCCACTGGTGTAATTGATTCATTGGCTTATGCGTCGATGTCTTGTGTCAGTCGGCGTTGAACCATTCGGCGATGGTTCTTAGCTCTTCCTTAAATTCGTCGGTTTCACAATTAGCCAATTTAACCATTTCGGGCACGGCTTTGTAATCGTCAAGTACAACAGCTTCTTTAAGGTCGACCTGCAGTCGACGGTAGCCCTTCTCTCCCAGCATTGACATGCAGTAGTAGTTGTCCACATCGGAGGATCCGTCCGAGAGGATATTCAAGAGCGGCAGGGAAGGCCCCATCCACCCGGCAATACCCCACTTCGGCGCGCCCTTGATTTCGGTGGGCACTATACCGTTACCTATTGATAACAAGCGTACGTCTTCTAATTTCGCCTTGACCGTGTTTATAGGGTTGATAGCCACCGACAATCCGGCTATGCCGGGATTATTTGCTATCACTCCCCCGTCAATGTAACTGCCTCGATCCGCAATTTCATAGGCGGGAAAATAGGTAGGCGCTGCCGAACTCGCCAATACGGCATCCAACACTCGCAGTTTGCTGTAGTTAAAAATTGGCTTTCGCTCATGCGCCACAAAATCCTGGCGATTATTGAAAAACACAGACAACCAGTTTCTGGTGTAGGGACTCTGTAGCTGAAACGATGATAAAGACAGGCCGTAGGGTAATTCCTCAAGCATGGGATTGCCTACGTACTGCTCAGTCAGGTATTCCTTTAATGGCTCACGACTGTATTTTGGACCAAATACGTTTAGGCCAAAAAAGCGTTTTTTACTAAAAATAAACTTGCAGTTCGATTCCGAGTAGAACTCCGCAACTTTTTCTATAGGCAGGCCCATTGCCAGCCCCGTAGCAATAACAGAACCCGTCGAGGTGCCCGCAAATAACTGAACCTTGCTCAGGTCAAGGTTATAGGGAGGCTTTGTCAGTCGAAGTAAAACCTGGGTAGTGAAAGCCCCTCGAATACCACCGCCATCAAATGAAATAATACGATATGCAGCCATTGCAGATTCCTTACGCGATTTCTGTAGATTCTATAGTATTTATTACTTGTTTAACGCTTTTGTGTTTGCTGGAAAGATCACCAATACGCTGTCCATCCGCGGCGTAATCCTTACGCAGTGCCGGGGACAGTTCGCCATCGGCATTGGTGACATAAGTGGGCAGAAAATAATCGCGGAAGCGCTCATCCACCCGAAATTGCGGACTGTATAGAGGGTCAATGTGTTCTGTTGTTGTGATATAGGTTCTGGGAGTGCGATTTCTCTGGCTACGAAGCGGCGCGTTGATAACATTGGGCGCGCTGAGGAGAAAGGCATTGGAGGCGGTTAACATCAACTGGAACGGCGTCATCTTGCGGCGATGTCGCACCAGTAAGCGGGCCGTTTTACTGACAATTCGCCGGCGGTATCCCTTCAGTGTCGGTAGATCCCTGACAAACGGGATGACCTCTTCCAGAGGATCCCGTGGTCTGAGGGTCAGCGTAAACCCATCAAAATCACGCAGCTTGGCCTTCGGCAGAATGTGCCTCTTGCGTACACTCTCGCTAAAAAATGGCGTCCCGATCAATGGAATTGTCAGCGATAAAAAGCTGGGCAACGTAATCGTAGGGTTATCGAACAGGATATCAAGCTCGTTGCGTACATCGGCTAGATGCCGGGTAGAGAGATCGAATACCAGGCCGTAGTGAAACATGATGCCTGCCTCGAGACAGCGGTACATGACGTCGAATTGCGGCAACACGGTGTTCTGGCGCTTGCTGGCGTCGCGCAGGGTGTCATTGTCGAAGCTTTCAACGCCGCTAAACAGGGCGACGCAACCCGCCCGCTTGGCCAGCTCGAGATTGCTATCATCGAAAAAGAAATCACTGGTCACCATTGCAGACCAGCCGCCGAAACGTTTGGCTTCATACAGCTCGCGCATTAACTCCATGCGTTCGACAAACGCGCGCTTACCGCCACCATAGAAGTTGTTGTCTAGAAATACGAAATGATGCTTGTAACCCATACCCAAAATCTGATCGCGCAGATTGTCGTCAGAACTAATCTGGTAGGGATTGCGCTCCCCCGTCATACTGCAAAAATTGCATTTGAAATTGCAGTTGCGGCTGGATTCAATATAGCTGATCCAGCGATTGTGCTCCGTTAGATCGAAGCGAGGGGTATACACATCGGCGACGTAATCGGCACCAAATTCATCGGCTACAATTTCACCCAGTTCTTCAATGTCGCCGGTGCAGGCCCAGTCGAAGTAGTTTGCAGCCAGGTTGGGCATCGCCCGTATAGCGTGGCCACCGGCCACAACGCGCACTCCGGGTTGCTTGCTGCGGACATAGGCTGTCAAATGTAGCATTCTGTCGAAAGCCACATTCAGGCCGGTCAGTACCAGCAGGTCAGGCCAGGCGAAAACTGTCTCGTCGGTGAGGGGGCCCTTCTGATGTTCGTTGTAGATACGTACATCGCAGGTCTCGCGACGAAAGACACCGGCCAGATGGATAGGCGCTGTTGCCTGGGGGATTTTGTTCGGGCTACGGGTCTCTTGCCGCCAGTCATCGAAGAAGACATTGACGACTAACACTTTGAGTTTCGTTTGCCGTTGGCCGACCACGGCCAGCCCCTTGAGTGGAAGCATCAAAGTCCTTTTTTTATCCAAGCGGGGTAAGTCAGAGTGACGCGCAGCGTAGATAATGGAACAAATTATTGGTATATGGAAGCATATATTGCATGTATGTGGTGAAAATTTCTATAGCCTGAATGGGTACTGGAAGAACAGGCATAGCGGGCCCAATTTGGCTTGGAATTGGGTTATACCCGCGGTAGTTGCGGGGTTAATCCAGGCGGTAACCCTGTGAATTGGAGCTCAGTAATTGATAGAGTCGGTGGGCGGGTGAATGTGTACCAGGTGCACTACACTTATTGCAGTAGCTCCTTACTGATGGGTAGCCCTGCCGATGGCCAAGATCATAGAATTCCCCATGTCCCGATTTGCCGTGGGTGAGATAGTTCGCCATCGGTTGTTTGATTATCGAGGTGTGATAGTGGATGTCGATCCAACGTGTCAGGCGAGTGACGATTGGTATGCAGCAGTAGCCAAATCGCGACCGCCTAAAGACAAGCCCTGGTACCACGTGCTGGTTCACGGAGCCAGCCACATGACCTACGTGGCGGAGCGCCACCTGGAAAGAGACGTGACTGGAGCACCCATTAAGCATCCGATGTTGGAGCATCTTTTTACTGGCTTTCAAGGTGGTCGATATGTTCGTAGTGGCATTTTAACCAACTGATTTATCTGCGACCTACCCGAGCGGAAAGGCTCACCGGGGTTTTGTCGCCGCACCGCTAATGGGTATGATGGTGGTTTCAATTGTAGAGAGGGTGAAAGATGGCGGAGAAAATTGTCCAGGTAGCGGAAAATTTTTGGAATATTCGGGGCTCTTTCCGCATCGGTGGGGTTGTGGACATAGGCACTCAGGCCTCACTCGTCCGACTGGCCAGTGGCAATTTCTTACTTCTGGATTCCTATGCGATGAGCGAGACTCTGCTAGAGCAGATCAACGTTATCCTGGGCGACGCAGGCGAGATCGAAGCCATACTGAACTTGCATCCCTTCCACACAATACACGTGGAGCGTATGCACGAATTGTTCCCCGAGGCACTTCTTTATGGGACCCAGCGGCACCTGGACCGATTTCCCGAACTGCCCTGGGAGGAGGTGCGAAGCGAAGATCAGGAACTCCATGAGTGGTACTCCGACGATCTCGAATTTACCATCCCGCGAGGCGTGGATTTCATTTCCGCCAATGAAAACGTGCACTTTGCATCCGTTCTGGCCTACCACCGGGCGTCAGGGACCATCCACGTAGATGATACCCTGATGTATATCCGTCTGCCGCGACTCCTGAGCCTGGTGGGTTTGCGCGACCGGGTTGGCTTTCATCCGACACTAGCGATGGCGCTGGAAAAGCGCGAGGGGGCCGCAGCGGAGTTCAGGGAATGGGCGGCGGAATTCACCGAGGCCTGGGGCGATGTTGAAAATCTCTGTGCAGCGCATTCCGGCACCCTATTGGCCGAGACTAATGGTGGGGCCTCGCTTGGCGACCGCATACGCAAGGCCGGGGGGCGTTGCGAACTGGTTCTTCGCAAGCACCAGCGCCGCTACGGTTGAAGGAAGAGCCTTCATCAGGCACAAGCAAGGCTCATTTGCAGCAACGCCAATCGCGCCCATCAGTGCGGAGAGTGAATTTGAGTGTGTTGATGCACATGGGGCGGAGCCGTTTTTTACGCGTGGCACTGGATGACGGTACCCTACAGTAGCTTTGAAAAAATCGTTAGATCGAATTCCCCGGCGGCGGCGGCGGTTGCTGCTTGCGCAGTGGCCCTGGTCGTATCAAAATCCAGCTAATGATGACGAGCATACCAAACGCTGTGTAGCAAACTTTAAATATCCAGTCCGGCGCGTCATAGTAAAGAAGTTCCTGCAGCCAATGAGAAATGAAAGTCCCGTTGTAAACTACATCGCCCGCTCTGGTGCGAAAATTCATTTCTATAACAGTGAGTGGACAGACGACCCCGAGCCAGGCCTGCACAGCTACTACCATGATGGCCAATAAGTGAACGATACGAAATATCGGATTGCGTATCCACGCCCATGAAAGCGCGGCACCGGTGAAAATAAAAAGCAGGCCCAGAACCACAAAGGCCACGAACATGATATGGAGCGACAACAGCGCGTCCGCGGCGAGCAGATAAAAGAAAGGCCCATTCATCTCAGCAATCCAGCGCGATCACAGCAGCACATACCGCTTATTGGCTCGCGGGATGGGGTCAGGCCTTGCATTGCGATTCGTCGGCCATCTTTATAAATTTCCTCACTAATGGATAGTGCAAGTCAAAGTACGCTGCGATCACTCCCATCCGCTTAAGTTAAGCCACAGCCGGCGTAAAGATCAGCACAGGGATGGAGCGCACCCCCTCCGTGCGGGCTCTGTACTCTTTGTAATCAGGATACATTTTCTCCAGCAGAGGCCACAGCGTAGTCTCTTCTTCCTCCGTGGCCTCGCGCATGCGATAGGTTTTCTTCTCGCTGCGAATTTGAATATCGACAGTGTCAGCCGCCACCACGTTGTGATACCAAATGGGCAGTTTAGTCATTCCCCCTTTGGAGGCGGTCATCACGACATTGTCTCCGTGTTTTAGAAAGAGCAAGGGTACCTTGCGCACCAGTCCGGACTTACGTCCCACGGTGGTCAGAATAGCAACCGGGCCGCCCAGGAATGTATTCCATAAACGACCACCGGTAAGTTCATAGACTGTCGTCTGCCAGCGGCCTACCTTACTAATAATCCAACTGCCGTATTTTTCCTGCTTCTGTGTGTAAGGTTGAATTTTTTCCGTCATGGGTGTGGTTCCTGTAACTAAAAACTGGTGCTTGTGTTGTTGCCAGTGGGTGTATACCAGATGGGCGAACTCAAGGCACCCCGCGGGGGCAATTTTGTGAGCGCGGGTATACTTTATGAGTCGGCGTAGATATGGCCCGCCCGAGAGGATTCGAACCTCTGACCTCTGCCTCCGGAGGGCAGCGCTCTATCCAGCTGAGCTACGGGCGGATTTGGGTCGCGCATAATACCCGTCTTGCCGAAATGAGTCTAGAACACTGGACTTTGGGCGGGCTTCTGGTTTCTTGGGGAGTGAATCTGCCGACGGATTTGTAGCGTATACTTGTTGTCATGCTTTCAATTCAGGAAATCAAAATATGCGCGTACTTCTAGTTCTCACCTCCCACGATCAACTTGGTGATACCGGCGAGAAAACAGGATTCTGGTTGGAAGAATTTGCCGCCCCTTACTATCGGCTGTTGGACGCGGGTGTTGAGTTGACGCTGGCATCACCGGCCGGTGGTCAGCCTCCGCTGGATCCGAAAAGTAGCCAGCCTGATGCGCAGACTGCAGCCACCCGGCGCTTTGACGCGGACTCAGATGCACAGGGTATCCTCGCCAATACCGTGCGCCTGTCCGAGGTGCGCGCGGAGGACTACGATGGCGTATTTTACCCTGGTGGCCACGGGCCCCTCTGGGACCTGGCGGTAGATGGCGCTTCAATTTCTCTCATAGAGGGTTTTATACAGCAGGGCAAGCCTGTGGCCTCGGTTTGTCATGCGCCCGCGGTACTGGTCAATGTCACTGCAGCCAACGGTGATGCTCTGGTCAAGGGCCGTGCCGTCACTGGCTTCAGTAACAGTGAAGAAGCGGCGGTGGGCCTCACCGAGGTGGTTCCCTTCCTGCTGGAGGACCGTCTGCAGGCGCTCGGTGGTGTTTACAGCGCAGGTGACGACTGGCATCCGCATGCAGTGGTTGATGGACAGCTGATCACTGGGCAAAACCCGGGTTCCTCGGAGTTGGTGGCAGACAAGCTGCTCATCGCGCTTAATGCGAAATAGGGTCTATTATTACATTCAAGACAGCCGATAAGGGGACCTTATGTACAGGATGATATACCGCAGCCGCAGTGTTGAGCCGCTGAACTGGGAAATAGTGCGCAGCATCACTAGCGTTAGCGAACGTAATAACGCAGCCGCTGGCCTGACTGGCATACTGCTGGCCAGCCGCTCGCACTTCATGCAGGCCATAGAGGGTAATTTCGAAGATGTGAACGCGGTGTTCAGGCGGATATGCCGGGATGAGAGACACTCAGACCTTAGTATTGTAGGGTTTAGTATTATCGATGCACGTCTATTTGGCGGTTGGGGCATGCGTGGAATCGGTGCATTTGATTTCAATAAGCAGATAGAACAAGCGATGAAGGAAAAATACGGGGAGGAGGAGGGCGGGATACACTTCCCCCTTGAAGAATGGCAGGCACTGGCCATGATCAATGATATAAAAATGATGCGCGAACTGCCTGAGTGGAAGAAGTAGCCAGACTGGCTCGTGTTAGGCGCATGGCTCCTGAATTGCAACTGCGCCCCTGAACCGTATTATCTCAAGATGGGGTGGATACCGCTCCCGCTGCTAGGGTGGAGGGAATGAGGCAAAAATGGCGGTGGCTGCCTCATTGTATTTGCCCTGGTCTTCACTGTGTTTGCCTTTCAGACGTGACTGGGTCACCCCACGCCACACTGATTTTTTCATCTGCGGGTCGATCATGTCCACGATGAAGGTGCCCTGGGTGTAGTTCTGTACCGATACCTCGGTGCGTGTTGGCGCGCAACTCCAGCAGTTGTAAGCGCTGTAGCGGTTGTAACCGTAGCGCCCGTAGCCTCCGCCATATCCTGCGCCGTAGGCAGGTGTCTCATAGGTGCGCACGTCGGTCTTGTGCTGGGTTACCAGGTGCCAACTGAGTAGCATGTCGGCGTCAGCGGGATTGTCTACTATCTGGAAGCCACGGTTGCCCAGGGCGTAGGTTAATGCTGTGTCAATGCGCTCGCGCTGAATGTCACTGAGTTGCAGCGGGTTGTCCCCCGTGACCTGGCCGGATTCGCGGAAGAAGCCTATTTTTTTGACGCCGATGAAATTATAGTCCTGCTTGTAGTCCACCGTGGGTTTTGGCGGTCCACTGGCGCAGGCTATTAGCAGGGTGGTCAGGGCCAGCAGAATAAAGCCGCGCTGGATTTTCCCTTTGTTATCTATCATCAGCATCTCCGAAAAATGGCAGCCACAGGTGCGTGGTCAGGCGGGCAGTGTACCCAATTTAGGCACGTATTGGCATTCTCTGGCACCAGCTGCTTACAGCTGGCTGCGCACCGGCAGGATGCGGCCCAGGTTGGCCTTGAATCGCTGGTAGGCGTTGGTATCGGGTTCTTTGGAAAGTATCTCTGTCTCTCCGTCGTTGCTTGCGCGCCAGCGCAGTTGACCCTGGTCGTTGAGGAACGGAATGTAGCATGCCTCGGGGGCCCTTGCGTAAAAACGATCTGCCAGCCGGCTGGCAATTTCCGGTGATTTTATAATGATGCCCAGCTCGGTGTTGATGTCTGCAGAGCGCGGATCCCAGTTGAATGAGCCCATAAAAAAGTAGTGCTTATCGACGATAAAGGCCTTGGTGTGCAGGCTGCTCTTGGCTTTCCTGTGGCCGGATCTCCGCGTGCCATCTATGCGCAGGTCGCCACGCAGCTCGTACAGGCGCACGCCGTGTTCCAGCAGCGCCTTGCGTGACGAGGCATAACCGCTATGTACCAGAATGTGGTCACTGGAAGCCAGTGAATTGGTCAGGATGTCGATCTGTATGCCACTGTCCTGCAATGCCTCGTAGCCGGTGGCTGCACTACTAAATGGCACCAGATAGGGCGAAACAACCAGCAGTGACTCTTGGGCAGAGCGCACCGAGCGCAACAGCGGTGTCATAATGCCCGGGGCTTCCTCGGCCTCTTTTTTGCCCAGGGATTTGTCCGGGGAGTCGAACACCAGTTGGTAAGGTGCCCAGGAAAACTTCTTGTCTTCACCGTCAACGAATTCTTCCAGTGAGTCACGCACCGCCACCGCATAAGGCGTGTCGCGTAAAGTGTCTGCGTTATCTTCCAGGGTATCTCTTACCGCCTGCAGGCGGCGGCCATCGTCCTTTTTCTGACCCGACAGCTGTTGATATGGTATGGCATTGCGGTGATTCCAGTACACGTCGAACATGCGCGAGGTGTCGCGTACGACCGGGCCCACGGCCAGCGTATCCAGATCGCCAAAGTTATACTCGTTATTGGCTGCGAAATATTCGGTGGCAATATTGCGCCCGCCAATCACGGTGATCTGGTTGTCCACGGTAAAGGATTTATTGTGCATGCGGCGGTTTATGCGACCGAAATCCCACGCATCGAAGGCGCGAACGCCGCGGTTGGCGAAGGGGTTGAACAGGCGCAGCTCGATATTGGGGTGATCAGTCAGGCCAGCGAGCTTGTGCTCCATGCCACCGGTGTTGATATCGTCGATGAGCAGCCGCACGCGCACGCCACGGTCAGCCGCGCGCAGTAGCGAGTCGAAGAACACCTTGCCGATGATGTCGTTATTAATCATGTAGTACTGGGCATCAATACTGCGCTCTGCCCACTTCGCCATTAGCAGGCGCACTGCCAGCGCGTCGATACTGTCGGTGACAATGTAGAAACCAGATTCGTTTTTCGGCTTGTCTGCATAGTGAGCAAACATTCTGCCTATGCGTGTGTCTGCAGTGTCTGTTATTGCCTGGGACGCGGATTTTGGCGCGTCGAAATCAACCGTGGCACAGGCCGTTAGAAAGAGCGCCAACGCGATAATGAACAGCTTTTGCAAAAACTTCAGGGTCAATTTTTTGTCCCGGTGGGCGGTGCTGAGTTGATTAGTATTAGGCACATTGTCGTATGTTTCTGCCTGCAGTGTAATCCCCATCGTTCAGGCCCCTGAATCTGGCTGTGCTGTGCAGGGCTGCTGCAGAATCTTGATCTGTTCTACGTGCCGCAGTGGCGCGGCCTGGAATACGTCCATTTGCGCAATCCTCGCGTGTTGCCACTCTCGATACGGTGCGGGCAGGGTGTCGAGTAACAGATTTTCCAGTTGGCGAATCTCCGGGGTCAGGTCGTGGTAGCGCCGACCCAGAACGGCAGACTGCGGCTGAATTTCCCCGATGAAGTACTTGCGCACCACCCTGGGCAGGATCTCGGCAGCGGCAGGTCGCGTGGCAGCGTTGCATAGCGGTCCTTTGGCCATGCGCTGTTGCAGTAAGTCATCGGCCGCCTGCAGCCAACTGCTTTGCCTGGCCAGCGCTTGCGTCAGCTCTCCGCCATCCCCACCGGCGACACTACCAAGCAATATCTCGAACTGGTGATTGTCGGCCTGGTAATCACCAGACAGCCAGCGTGTGGCATGCGCATGTATAGCTTGTAGCGCGGTAATCACCTGGCTGCCAGAGGTAGCCGGGTAGTGGATTTGGGCAGTGGGCTTGCGCCAAAAATGGCGAAATTCCACACTGGCCAGTGTGGCGTTATAGATAAGTGTGGGTAGCTGCTGGCGCTTTTGCTCCCACGCCTGTTGCAGCGTGTCGGCGATCGGTGTTTTGCCCTGCTCGCGCTGATAGCTGATGCACTGCGGGGCTAACGCCAGGTATTCCAGATCCATTAGCAGGCGCTGGGAGTCACGGGCCATGCGCCCCAGGCTACTGTTGCGCTTGCCAATAGTGACTTGTACCGCGCAACCGCTAATGGCAAGAAAGTCCAGTGCGTCAAGGCTGGAGGATGCCACCGGCAGTTTAAGCTTTGCCGGTCTTGGTGCGCGGGGGATGGCTGCCCTGACCACCGCTGGTGGCTCGATCTCGAGGGTGCGCCCCAGGCGTGTCAGGTAATTTTGGTAGACCGCGTCGGCATTGTCTGTCTGGCATGCGCTCAGCAATACCGCGGCGACACACGCGCTTACGCTGCAGAATACCCTTACTATCGACGATGTGTTTAATCTGTGCACCGCTTAACTCCCGGTTCGCAGCAGCCGTTATACCTTAATCCCTCTTGATATGCGTCACCATATCCGCGCGCGCTTGCCAGTATATTATTGTTTAGACTAGGGTTGTCGCTCTAAGAGGAGTTTGTCATGTGGAAATCAGTAGTGGCTGGCGCTGTATTGCTATGCAGCGCAACGGCGGTGAGTCAGGAAATCACTGCGGATGACGTCATTCGCAAGGCCATGGACAATTACCGTGGGCTGACCTCGCATGGGCAGATGAGTATGACTATTCATCGCCAGGACTGGCAGCGCGAAATGGCCATGAACACATGGACTGAGGGCGACAAGCGCACTCTGGTGCGGGTCACTGCGCCGGCCAAAGATGCCGGTAATGGCACCCTTTCGGTGGACGGTAATATGTGGACTTACAGCCCCAAGGTTAATCGGGTGATTAAGGTCCCGGCTTCAATGATGAGCCAGAACTGGATGGGCAGTGATTTTTCCAATAAAGATGTCAGCAAAGACACCGATATTATCGACCAGTACCAGCATCAACTGGTAGGCAATTATGAGCAGGACGGCCACCATGTCTTTGTAATCCAGTCCATACCCCATGAAGAAGCTGCGGTAGTCTGGGGCAAGGAAGTTCTGCATATTCGTGACGACTGGGTCATTCTGGAACACCAGTTCTGGGACCAGGATGACACCCGCGTAAAGACTCTGCGCACACTGGAAATCCGGGAGATGGACGGGCGCAACGTGGCGACAGTCATACGTATGGGCAAGGAGGACGCAACAGATGAGTGGACCGAGGTGCGCACGACTCTGGTAGATTTTGATATCGAGCTGCCGGAAAACCTGTTCACTCTTTCTAATTTGAGAAACCCGCGATAGTGAATCTCACCTGGCGCCTGGCCTGGCGCAACCTTTGGCGTCATAGCCGTCGCACCTGGCTGACGGTGGGTGCCATGGTGTTCTGCAATGTACTGCTGATCTTCCTGATCTCCCTGCAGTTGGGCTCTTACCAGATGATGATCGATAACAGCCTCGCCGCCTATACCGGGCACGTACAGATACAGCACCGGGGCTATCTGGAGCAGCAACGGATGCGTCAGAGCATACCTGAGATCAGTGCGCTGGCGGATGAATTACGCACCACGCTGGGTCAGGGTGACGTCGCGGCACGCGGCATGGCCTTTGCGCTGGCGTCTTCCCGGGAACGCTCCTTCGGTGTGTTGCTCAGCGGGGTGCAGGCCAGCTACGAACCCGGTGTTTCCACCTTCCCGGGATTGATCCGCCAGGGTCGTTACCTGAACCCTGGCGACAGTGAGCACATTGTTGTCGGTGCGGTGCTCGCGCAGAATTTAAAGGTGGGTCTGGGGGATGAGATCACCTTTATTGGCAGTGGTCGCGATGGCTCATTCGCCGCCGGTGTGGCTGTGGTGGTCGGTATCCTGGAGTCAGGGATGGAAGAGATCGACCGCAGCGTGGCCCAGGTTCCCCTGGCCTGGTTTCAGCAGATGTTCAGCATGGGGGAGGGCGGCCACGCGGTAGTGGTGCGTTTACCTGGCTTGGAACAGGTTCCCGCTGCGCTGGCAACAGCTTGGACATTGGTGGAGAAAAGCCCGGATTTGGTAGTACACGATTGGGACGCAATGCAGCCCGGCCTGCGCCAGGCTATTGCCTCGGACATGGCCAGCGGCTGGTTCATGTACGCGGTGCTGATCATTCTGGTGGCCTTTAGTGTGCTCAACACCCAGTTGATGTCAGTGTTGGAACGCACCCGGGAATTCGGAGTAATGCTGGCCCTGGGCATGCGCCCGGTGCAGCTGGCGCGGCTGATAGGCATGGAAACGCTGTTGATGTCGGGCCTGGGCATGGCGCTGGGCGTGGCCTTGGGGAGCGTACTGACCTGGTATCTCAGTGTGGCGGGCTTTGCCTATCCGGGGATGGAAGAGTTGGGTGCCAAATTCAATATGCCGGGGCGTATGTACCCCGAAGTCAGTTTGCTGTCATTGCTGTGGGGGCCCGCCGTGGTATTCCTCGGTGGTTTGCTGGCGGCTGTTTATCCGGCCTTGCGTCTGCTGCGCCTGGTTCCGGTGGCCGCTATGAGGGCGGCGTAATGGCTGTGCCGCTGCGGGTTATTGGCACTCTGGCCTGGCGTAACCTGTGGCGTAACCATCGGCGCACGCTGATCATGTTGCTGGCGATTGCCATAGGTGTCTGGGCGATGATCTTTATGTCTGCCCTGATGCGCGGCATGACCGACGAGATGATCGACAATGGTCTGCACAATCTGCCGGGAGAAGTGCAGATACACGCCCTGCGCTACCGCGCCGACCCCAGTGTGGTGAACAGCATGGCACTGCCATCCGGTGCCCTGGCCAAGGCGCTGCAGCAAGCACCGGTGCAGGCCTGGTCGGCGCGGGTCCGGGTGCCGGCGGTTATTGCCAGTGAGCGTGACAGCCGTGGGGTAACGCTGTTGGGGGTGGATCCCGCCACCGAGGCACTGCTGGGTGCATGGCCCGAGGAAATTGTGCAGGGGCGTTTCCTGCAGGACGAGCACGACCGCGGCCTGGTGATCGGCATGAAATTGGCGCAGAAACTGCAGACAGGCCTGGGTAAACGGGTGGTATTGATGTCGCAGGATCCGGGCAACGATGTCGCCGACTGGGGTATGCGGGTGGTGGGTATTTACCGCGCCCGACTCGAAAGCACCGAGGAGCAGTTCGTTTATGCCGGCCGCAGCCTGGTGCAGCAAAAGTTGGGTATTGGCGCGCAGGTCTCGGAAATAGCGGTGACAGCGCGGGACTATCGCGGTGTGCCCCTGTGGTATCCGCAACTAGCCAGCGCAGCCGGGGAGACCCTGGAAGTGATGCCATGGACCGAATTGGACAGCTTTCTCGCGACTTACTTATCCGTGCAGGACGGGTTTTCGCTGATTTTTATGGTGGTGGTTTTCCTGGTGCTGTCTTTCGGCCTGGTCAATACCCTGGCGATGGCGGTGTTCGAGCGCGTGCGTGAAATCGGGCTGATGCAGGCGCTGGGGATGCCGCCGACAATGATTATTGGGCAGTTACTGTTGGAGAGCCTTTATCTGCTGTTGCTGGGTCTGGCCTTGGGAAACCTGCTGGCGCTGCTGAGCATTAAGCCTCTGGAATCGGGTATCGATATCTCCAGTGTTGCGCAGGGCATGGAAATGATGGGCATGGGATCCATTCTTTACCCGGTGCTGTCGGTGCAGGATATGCTGATGTCCACCGCGGTAGTGATTGTGCTTGGCCTGCTGGCCAGCTTGCTGCCCGCCTGGCGAGCTGCGCGCCTGGACCCGGTCCGCGCGCTGAATACTATTTGAAGAGGTGATAGAGCAATGAGCGCCATATCCTGCCGTCGGCTGTGCAAGACTTTCCGTCAGGGAGAAGAAGTCATTATCGGTCTGGACCAGGTTGACCTGGACGTTGAGGAAGGTTCTTTCGTGTGTTTGTCCGGTCCGTCGGGCTCCGGGAAGACCACGCTGCTCAATGCTATGGGTGGTTTGGATACACCCGATGAGGGCGAGATTACGGTGGGTCAATACCGGGTCGACCAGCTCTCTAAAAGTGAGTTGGCGGATATGCGCCTGCACAGTATTGGCTTCGTGTTCCAGGCTTACAATCTTATCCCTGTTCTGTCTGCCCGGGAGAACGTGGAGTTTGTTATGCAGGTGCAGGGGGTGCCCGCGGCAGAGCGCGGTGTTCGGGTTCGAGAGGTATTGGCAGAGGTGGGTTTACAGGGTCTGGAGGGGCGCCTGCCGGGGGAAATGTCGGGCGGGCAACAGCAGCGGGTCGCCGTGGCGCGGGCCATCGCCAACCAGCCGGCACTGGTGTTGGCAGATGAGCCCACCGCTAACCTGGATACCCGCAGTGCGGCCCAGTTGATGGATCTCTTCGTCAGCCTCAACCGGGATCTTGGTATCACTTTTGTGATCGCGACACACGATACCCGGGTGATGAATTACGCCCGGCGACTGATTCGCATGCGCGACGGAAAAATTGTCTCCGACGAGCGGCAACAACCCCAGGCGATGGCGCAGTAAGCGATGCGCCTGGCGTATGTTATGGCCCTGCTCCTGTTGTCCCCGCAGCTGTGGGCTGAGATTCCCTGGTTGCAGGGTGGACATACCAAATTGCGCGCCCTGGCCACGCAGTATCCCGATGACAGCGCATTCCACCAGGTGGTGGGTGACTGGGCCTATGACCAGGGCGCCGACCTGCGCCTGAAATTTTCTGCGCAACAGGGCCGCTTTGGCTGGAGTGCCGATTACCAGTTGCTGGGCCAGTTTGGCGACAGTCTGGAGATACCACAGCAGGCCCAGGGCCTGTTCCTGGTGCCAGCGTCGGTACCCGATGATGAGCGCAGGTGGTGGGATCTGACCGATACCATCAGTGATAATGACTCGCGCATCGTGGCGCAGCGCCTGGACCGGTTGCACCTGGATTTTCGCGGCGACAAGACGGTAGTGCGTTTTGGTCGCCAGGCAGTGACCTGGGGTAACGGCCTGATCTACACCCCAATGGACTTTTTTAACCCCTTTGACCCCGCGGCGGTAGATACCGAGTATAAGGTGGGTGACGACATGCTGTATGGCCAGTACCTGCTGGACAGTGGCAGTGACTACCAGTTTGTTTCGGTACAGCGGCGCGACGCTGATGGGCACGTGGACAGCAAGGTGAGCTCCCATGCGCTAAAGTTCCATGGCTTTGGCACCCAGCGCGAGTTTGACCTGATGCTCGCCGAGCATTTCGATCAGTTCATCGTGGGCGCGGGTGGTCTGGTCAACGTGGGTGAGGCGGTAGTGCGCGGAGATATCACTGTGACTGATGCCGATGACGGCTGGGAGACCAGTCTGGTAGCAAACTGGTCCTACTCCTGGGTGTGGGGCGGTCACAATGTCAGTGGCGTGGCAGAGTACTTCTTCAATGGCTTTGGTTTGCGTGAATCCGACTATACACAGGAAAAAATCCGCCAGGACAAGGATTTACTGGAGCGGCTGGCGCGCGGTGAGCTGTTTACCCTGGGGCGGCATTACGTGGCCGGTTCGTTGCTGGTGGAATTAACGCCGCTGGTTAACCTCACGCCCAACATTTTTGTCAATATGGGTGATGGCTCCGTATTGACGCAACTGGTGCTGCAATGGGATGTGGCCCAGAACTGGCAATTGCTGGGGTCCCTGGCGGTGCCGCTGGGACCCAGTGGTACGGAATATGGTGGGCTGGAGACAGAGGTGGATGACCTGACGCTGGAGGTCGGGCCGTCCATTTTCGCCCAGTTGGCCTGGTATTTTTAGTTCAGTTGCGCACTCGCGCGCGCGTACCAGGCTTTGAGGTTGACGCAGTCTTCCGGGATGGACTGCTTTACCCAGGCCATGAAATCCACACTGACCAACAAATCGATATCGGCGAAGGTCATGTTGTCACCGGCCAACCAGGTATTGTTGGCCAGATGGGCGTCTAATTTGGGTAAAAAATCCTGCAACTGTAGCTGGCCGCGATTCACCAGTTCGGGGATTTGTGGTACGTCCAGAGCCCCCGGCAGAGCGCGGTCGCGAAAGGCATCGCTTCTGTTGCGTAACATGCTGGCAATGGACATCATCAAGCCCAGGAACAGCTTGTGGTCCCAACTGATGACCTGGGCTTTCTCCAGTGCGCTGGTGCCCAGCAACGGCTTCTCCGGGTACAACTCCTCAAGGTAGGTGCAAATACCCACCACTTCGGTGAGTACGGTGCCGTCATCCAGGACCAGGGCGGGTACGGTGGCCTCGGGGTTGATAGCGCGGTAAGCGTCGCCCAGCTGCTCTGCAGACATCATGTCTATCTGCTGTGACTCTATCTCTATGCCCTTGTGCTGCATGAACAGGGCCAGGCGTCTGGGGTTGGGTGCAGGGTCGTAGGTATACAGTTTCACGGTGCTTAACCTCGGTGTTTTGTCAGTGAAAAGGGACAATTAGGGGGGCAATATTAGGCGCAATTACGCCGGCGCGCCAGTTGGCGCGAGCAAGCGCCCGTATAAATCACTTGAATCCTCAGTTTTCCCACGGGCGATATCTGGCTATAATGCGCCCCGGATTAGTAAAGGAAGTAAAGTGATGAGTCGTATCGTATTCAGTTGTATAGCCGTGCTGCTGGCAGCCAGTGCCTTCGCAGTAGATTTGACCGATAGTCAGCGCGCCGAGATCGAAGCGCGAATCGCGCCCGTTGGCGAAAGTTGCATGCAGGGCGATAACAGCTGTGGCGGTGCTGCGGCAGCGGTTGCCAGCAGCGGGCCGCGCTCTGGTGAAGACGTCTATAACGCCGCCTGTATGGCCTGTCACAGCACTGGCGCCGGTGGCGCCCCCAAGGTGGGTGATGTTGCCGCCTGGGCTGAGCGCATCGCTAAAGGTAACGACGCGCTGTACAGCAGCGGTGTCAATGGTGTTGCCGGCACCGGCATGATGGCAAAAGGTGGCTGCATGAACTGCTCCGACGAAGAGGTTCACGCCGCCGTAGATTACATGGTAGTCGGCAGCCAGTAACATCTTCGCCGTCAGCTAGAAAGCCGCAGCGTGAAAACCCTGCGGCTTTTTTTGTCCATGACCCACTATCACCAGTCTGCTAGAGTCCACGGACTGCTTCAGGGAGCTCCCCAGTGATCAAGGCCGTATTCTCCGTCTCTTTCCTAGCGTTGCTGCTGGTAGCCTGTGCTGCTGACGAGCCGCCGCCACGCGTGGTCGAAGTCGTTGTGGACGAAGTGGTATTGGAGCCTTACCGCCCCAAGTCAAAGTATGTGGGTCGCCTGCAGGCGCAGGATGATGTGGCCATCGAGGCGCGGGTGACCGGCTACCTGTTGTCACGCGAGTTTGCCGAAGGCGAACTGGTGCAGGCAAGGGATCTTCTGTACACCATCGACTCATCGGAATATCAGGCGGCGCTGGCCAGGGCCAATGCGGACCTGGCGGCCGCTGTCGCCAACCAGGCCAACGCGGTACGTAATTACAAACGCGGTCAGGATCTGTTGCCCAAAGGCGCCATATCAGAGGCGGAAATGGATGACCTTGAGGCCAGAAAGCTGGATGCCGATGCACGTATTGAGTCTGCTAATGCGCAGGTCACCAGTGCAGAAGTGAATCTTGGGTTCACCACGATAAATGCGCCGATTACCGGGCGCATTGGTCGCAGTAAGGCCAGTGTCGGCGACCTTGTAGGCCCCAACACTGGCAGCCTTACCACCCTGGTGAGTATTGACCCTATTGAAGCCCTGTTCCAGATCAGCGAGGCGACCTATGTGTCGGCGATCGGTCGTGGACTGGGCAATCAACTGGATGTAACGTCCCTGCGTCGTATCGAAGTGAGCCTGGAACTCACCAACGGTCTGCTCTACCCGGAAGTGGGTAAGATCGATTATTTCGCCAACCGCATAGATCAAAGCACCGGTACCCTGGAGACACGCGCGCTGATCCCCAATCCCCATTCCCTGCTGGTGCCGGGGCAGTATGTCCGGGTTATCCTGCAGGACACGGAATTGCTCGAAGGTTTGTTCGTGGCGCAGTCTGCGGTGCAGGCCGATCAGCAGGGCAGCTTTGTGCTGACCGTGGATGGTGGTAGTACCGTGGTGCGGCGCAACGTGGATCTGGGTGCGCGCAACGATGACAAGGTGCTGGTGAACAAGGGACTCGACAAGGGCGATCGCGTGATAGTGCGGGGTCTGCAGCAGGTGCGCCCCGGCATGCCGGTAAAAATCAAGTCGCTGCTCGCTCCCCAGCAAGACCAGGGCTAGCGCATGTTCAGTGCCTTTTTCATTGAGCGCCCCAAATTTGCCCTGGTTATTGCCATTGTAATGACCCTGGCGGGCGGCCTGTCGATCTACATGCTGCCGATCACTGAATACCCCACCATATCGCCGCCCAGCATACGTGTCAGTGGGGTCTATCCGGGCGCCTCTGCCGATGTGGTAGAAGCCACGGTAGGCACGCCCATAGAAGACGCGGTGAATGGCGTGGAGGATATGATTTATATGTCCTCTAAAAGCGCCAACGATGGCAGCTACAGTTTGACCGTCACCTTTGCGGTGGGCTCTGACCCCGACATGGCCCTGGTACGGGTGCAGAACCGGGTGAAACTGGCCGAGCCCTCGCTGCCGGCGGAAGTGACCGCCATGGGCCTGAATATTGAAGAGCGCTCGCCGGATATGCTGAAAATCATCAGCTTCACCTCGCCGGATGAGTCCCTGGACTACAAGTTCATCTCCAACTACGTGAAGATCAATGTGCAGAGCGCCATGGCGCGGATAAACGGTGTCTCATCCGCTGATATCCTTGGCGAGGCCGATTATTCCATGCGCCTGTGGCTGGATCCCAACCGGATGGCGAATCTCGGCCTGTCGGTGATGGATATACGCAACGCCTTGCGTGAGCAAAATATCCAGGTGGCCGCGGGCAAGATAGGTGCTCCCCCCTTTGACGGTGAGTTGCAAACTGAATATACCTTGCAGACCAAGGGGCGACTGCAGGAAGTGGGTGAGTTTGAAAATATCGTGCTGCGCGCCCACGACGACGGCTCGGCGATTTATCTGCGCGATGTTGCGCGCATCGAGTTGGGGCAGTCGGAATATAATTTCTACGGTGAGATCAATGGTAAGCCGGCGGTAAATGTAGCGCTGTATCTGCTGGCGGACGCCAATGCCCTGGCCGCGGGTGCGGCGGTGGACGCCCGGGTGGCGGAACTGGCCCAGTACTTCCCCGATGGGCTGGAATACATTATCAGCTATGACACCACTCGCTATGTTTCTACAGCGGTGAATCAGGTGGTGATCTCATTGTTTCAGGCGGTGGCGCTGGTGATCGCCATTACGTTTCTATTTCTTGGCAACTGGCGCGCTGCGCTGATACCCACCGTCGCGATCCCCGTGTCATTGGTGGCCACCTTTGCGGTGCTGTTGTCCGTCGGTATGTCCATTAATACGGTGACCCTGTTTGGCCTGATACTGGCGATCGGTATCGTGGTGGACGACGCGATTCTGGTGATTGAAAACTGTGACCGACATATGCGCGCCGACCCCACTATGAGCGCCCGGGAAGCTGCTCTGATTACCATGCGTGAAGTCGGCGGAGCCATTATTGCGACCACACTGGTGCTGCTGGCGGTGTTTATCCCGGTGGCCATGCTGCCGGGTATTACCGGCGAAATGTATCGCCAGTTTGCGGTGACCATCTGTGTTGCCGTGGTATTTTCTTCTATCAACGCGCTCACCCTTAGCCCCGCCTTGTGCGGCCTGCTACTGAAACCGGGCGAGAGAAAAGACGCGCGCTGGTACCGGGGCTTCCTGGGATTCTTCGAGCGCATAACCCTGGGCTACGACAAAGGTGTGCAGTGGGTGTTGCGCAAGCTGCTCATTGTGGGGTTGATATTCCTCGCATGGATGGGTGCGCTGGGCCTGGGTGTCCTCAATACACCAACCGGATTTGTGCCCGGTGAGGACAAGGGACTTTTACTGGTCAATGTGCAACTGCCGGATGCGTCTTCTTTGTCGCGGACCAAGCATGCGGTAGACAAGGTGACCGCGATACTGTCACAGGACCCTGCGGTAGAGTCGGTGACGTCCATTACCGGCTACTCGGTGCTTAACGGCGCTATGACCAGTAACGGCGGCACCCTGTTCGTGGTGTTAAAGCATTGGGACGAGAGAACGCAGCGCAAGGACGTGGTATTTAATGTGGTTCGGCGGATCAACGGTCGGGCCTTTGCCCAGGTACCGGAAGCCCAGGTGTTTGCGATGGCACCACCGGCAGTGCCTGGTATGGGGGCGGTGGGTGGCCTGGAGTTGATGCTGCAGGACACCCTGGCGCGACCGCCTGCAGAACTTGCTGCGGTGCTCAACAATGTCATCGTCGACGGTAATCAGACGCGCGGTTTGCAGGGCGTATTCAGTACCTATCGGGCTAACGTCCCGCAATACTTTATTGACGTGGACCGGGTAAAGGCGAAGACCCTGGGCGTCTCCCTGTCGGAAATATTCGCCACACTGCAGGCGCAGATGGGCTCTTTGTATATCAACGATTTCAATAAATTCGGCCAGACCTACAAGGTGATCATGCAGGCCGAGTCTCCCTATCGCTCAGACCTGTCGGACCTGGATCATTTTTATGTCAAATCATCCAATGGCCACATGGTACCCCTGAGCACGCTGGTCACCACCCACCCGATCCTGGGTCCAGATGTGGCGCAGCGTTATAACCTGTATCGCGCCGCCTCGGTACGCGCCAATACCGCCCCCGGCTATAGCACTGGCCAGGCGATGACTGCCTTCGAGAAACTGGCCGCCGACGTGCTGCCAGCCGGCTACCGCATTGAGTGGACGGGCATGGCTTTCCAGGAAAAAGAGGCAGGCAGGACAGCAATTTTTGCCTACACCCTGGCGCTGATATTCGTGTACCTGTTCCTGGTGGCCCAGTATGAAAGCTGGTCAGTTCCCGTGGCGATCATCCTGGTGGTACCGATGGCAATTGGGGGGGCTGTGGCTGCGTTGCTGATGACCGGCGTGGCGCTTAACCTGTATGCCCAAATCGGTGTGGTGCTGCTGATTGGTATGGCGGCGAAGAATGCGATTTTGATTGTCGAATTCGCCAGACAGCTGCGCGAGCGCGACGGCCAGGAAATCCTGGTGGCTGCACGCGAGGCGGGGCGACTGCGTTTTCGTGCGGTATGTATGACTGCGGTGTCCTTTATTCTCGGTATCATGCCGCTGGTACTGGCTACCGGTGCTGGCGCCTTCGGGCAACGCTCGCTGGGGATTACCGTATTCGGCGGTATGCTCGCTGCCCTACTGGTCGGTACATTCTTTATCCCTGGTTTCTACGCCATTGTGCAAAGCACTAGAGAAAAGCTTAAGCGCAAGCTGGGTATGTCTGTGCCTGGCGATTCCGCTTCCTAACGCTTATGTGTCCGCCATGAAGCTGGTCTATACCCATCCCAGTCACATTATTGTGTCGCAGGCGCGCAGTGCGCTGGATATGGCGGGAATAAAATGTAGCATGCGCAATGAATACGCCTCCGGGGCACTGGGGGAATTGGCCCCTATCGATACCTGGCCTGAGCTCTGGGTAATGCGTGACCGGGACTACGAGATGGCAGCGCGCATTGTTGAGCAGCTATCGGTCGCCACGCAAGAAGCGGATTGGCAATGCGCACAATGTGGCAATGCCAGTCCTGCTACCTTTGATTTATGCTGGCATTGTGCCGGCGAGCGTTACGCTTCTATTGCACCGTGATGGTGATTTTCTGCGAAACCACGGCGGGGTCATGGGGTACATGGGTCATGTCTCCCAGTAATAGCTGCAAGGTGTGTTTCCCCGGCGTTAACTCAATGGTCGTTTCTGTTTGACCGCCGCCAAAATGCACGTGCTGTGCATCCGCGGGCAGCGGCTTGTCCAGAGCGGGCACCTCGGCCAGATCAATCAGCAGGTGGTGGTGTCCGGTGTTGTTACGATCAGTACCCGCCGGGGCTACGCCCATGCCAGATAAACCAAAACGCACGGTGACCGGATTGCTGACGGTAGCGCCATCCAGTGGGGAAATAATGTAAACGGCAGCGCCCTCAGGTGCAGGGGTACGCGCGAAGCTGGGGCCGCTGAGCAGCAGAAAACATGACATTGCGACAAACGCTATATTCTTTATGGGCATGGCAAATGACTTCTCTTTAAGTGTTGTTGATACGCATAGTACTGCATGCTGCTGGGCTCACGCTATGCGAATAGGTCTTTAAGTCCAGCCAGCGTTTCCTGGCCGCGCTCTTCGTTGGCTTCCTGGGTTTCCGCTCCACCGCCCTGAAATTGCAGGTCATCCTGGGGCAGTTCATCGATAAAGCGGCTGGGCTCGCAATTGATCGTTTCACCAAATTGACGCCGTTTTGTGGCCATGGTCATGGCCAGTGTCTGTTGCGCCCGGGTGATGCCTACATAGGCCAGGCGCCGCTCCTCCTCGATATTACCCTCTTCCACGCTGGCGCGATGGGGTAACAGGTTCTCTTCCATACCAATGATAAATACGTGAGGGAACTCCAGACCCTTGGAGGAGTGCATGGTCATCAGCTGCACATTGTCCGGGCTGGAATCTTCTTCTTCCTGTTGTTCCAGCATATCGCGCAGTACCAGGCGCGATATGGCTTCGTCCAGGCCCACCTGGTCGTCGTCCATCACCCTCTGCAGGCTGTCTATGAGGAAATGCACGTTACCCATGCGCCGCTGGGCCACATCTTCGGAGGAGCTCAGTTGGTTCAGCCATTCCTCGTACTGCATGTCACGAACCATCTGGCGCACGCCGGACACGCTGCTGTTGCCGTCACATTGCCGGCGTATGTTATCCATCCAGTTACGGAACTCGCGCAGTCGCTGCAGTCCCGCTTCGGGAACATGCTCCGAACCGATGCGCCCGCAGGCCTGGTTGAGGCTGCAGTGCTGGGTATTGGCGAAATTGCCCAGCGCTTCCAGGGTAGAGGCGCCCAGTTTGCGCCGCGGAACATTGGCTATACGCAGGAACGCGTTGTCGTCATTTTCATTAATCACCAGGCGCAGGTAGGACATGATGTCCTTCACCTCGTTGCGCGCGAAGAAAGAGGTGCCGCCGCTGAGGTGATAGGGCACTTGCTGCTGTTGCAGCGCCAGCTCAATAAGCCTGGACTGGTGGTTGCCACGGTAGAGTATTGCGTAGTCGCCAAAGCGGGTGCGCTTGCGCAGCTTGTGATCCAGTATCTCAGCCACTACCTGGTCAGCCTCGTGCTGCTCATCGCTGCAGCGAATGACCCGCAGCGGGTCGCCGTAGCCGATTTCTGACCACAGTTGCTTGTCGAATACGTGGGCGTTGTTGGCAATCAGGGTGTTGGCGGCCTTGAGGATGCGTGATGTGGAGCGGTAGTTTTGTTCCAGCTTCACCAGCTTCAGTCCCGGAAAATCTTCCTGCAACTGCACCAGGTTCTCCGGCCTTGCGCCGCGCCAGGCATAGATGGACTGGTCATCGTCGCCTACTACGGTGAGCCCGGCGCGCACACCGATCAACTGCTTTACTAACAGGTACTGGCTGGAATTGGTGTCCTGGTATTCGTCCACCAGCAGGTAATGTATCTGGTTTTGCCACTTCTCCAGGATCTCAGGGTGGTGCTCGAACACCACGGTGGGCAACATGATGAGGTCGTCAAAATCCAGGGCGTTATAGGCCTTCAGCGCGCGCTTGTAGCGCAAATAGGCCTGGGCACAGAGTATGTCGGCGGGACTTTTGGCAGTGGCTAGCGCCTGTTCCGGCAGTATCCGGTCATTCTTCCAATTGGATATACGCTGCTGGATGATGCCTGCCTGATCGCCCTCGGCGCCGTGCTCTTGTATCAGCAGGTCCTTGATCAGGGTCTGGGTATCCTGATTGTCGAAAATAGAGAAACCGTTCTTCAGTCCCAGTAGTTTGCGCTCGGTGCGAATGATCTTCAGACCCAGCTGGTGAAAAGTGCTGACGGTTAATCCCTCGGAGGCGTTGCCCCCGAGGATTTTACCCACACGCTCTTTCATTTCCCGGGCGGCCTTGTTGGTAAAGGTCACCGCCGCGATACGGCTGGCCTTGATGCCACAGGTTTCTACCAGGTAGGCGATCTTCTGCGTGATCACGCTGGTTTTACCGCTGCCGGCACCGGCCAGTACCAGCAGGGGGCCGTCTATATAACGGACGGCTTCGCGTTGGCGGGGGTTGAGTTTAGTCACGGGATCAGTATGCGCAGTTGGGCTATTGGTAAGTGCACAAATAGGCGGTTTCCACCGCGACTTTGAGCTGGAATTTTTCGTTGGCCGCAACGATGAAGCTGTCTCCGGCGTTAAACGTGTGCCATTGCTCACTGCCGGGAAGCTTTGCCGTTAAAGCGCCACTGACCACCGTCATGGTTTCCTTCTGCGAGGTGCCAAATTCGAATTCGCCGACGGCCATCACACCAACGGTGGCGGGCAGGGTTGCGCTCTGAAAGGCAATAGAGGCGACTTGACCGTCGAAATACTGATTGATGTCGAACATGCAGGCTCCTTGCCACAGGTGGGTTAAGCGGGATCAGGCGTGGCGCGGGGATTCTCCCCTTTTTCGGCACCGAAGGGAAAAGGAAAAGCACTTGCGCTGGAAAATAATTGTTCTGCGGTGGTTGGCTGAATATGTCAGCGCTTTGTGGCCGCAGGATACAGTCGCCTGGCGGGCATAGTTTAAATGGCCATACACCCCCCCTGTATTGTTCGCGGTAGCTTGAGCTTGTAGCCCCATCCGGTATGTTGGCAGCCCTCAGAATGGCAGTGCTGCGGCACCCATGCAATGGACAAAAGAGATAAGCCATGACTAATGACGCCTTTATCTACGACGCTATGCGCACCCCGCGGGGCAAAGGCAAGCCAGGTGGTGGCCTCTACGAGGTCAAGCCCATCGACCTGGTGAGCAATTTGCTGGAGGCAATGAAATCGCGGCACGACCTGGATACCAGCCAGGTTGAAGACGTGATTCTGGCTACCGGTGAGCCGGTTAACGAGCAGGGGCAGAATATCGCCAAGACGGCGCTGGTCTACTCCAGCTGGGATGACATCACCGTGGGAGCGCAGCTGCATCGCTACTGTGCCGGCGGTCTGGACGCGGTGAATACGATTGCCATGAAGATTATGTCCGGCATGGAGTCCATGGGGGCTGCTGGCGGTGTTGAGAGTATGTCCCGCCTGGGTATTGGCGCCAGCGGTGCGGCCGCCGGTGACGCCTGGGTGGCAATGCGCAGTTACGGTATTTCCCAGGGCCTGGGAGCGGATCTGATGGCCGCACAGGACGGTTTTACCCGCGAGGATGTGGATCGCTACGCCTGTCAGTCCCAGCAGCGGGCGGCACATGCCCGGGATAACGGCTATTTCGATAAATCCATGGTGCCGGTAAAGGATCTCAACGGTGTGACCGTGTTGGGTCACGATGAGCTGATTCGACCTACAGACCTGGATGGCCTGGGCAAGCTCAAGCCGTCTTTCACCATGTTCAACGACTATGGCCACGGTGATTTTCTCAAGTTCAAATATCCTGAGGTAGAGCGCGTGGAGTGTATTCACACGCCCGGCAACTCTTCCGGGGTTGTCGATGGCGCGTCGCTGGTGTTGCTGGGTAACAAGCAGGCCGGAGCAGACCAGGGCCTGCAGCCGCGGGCGCGTATTGTCTCCTGTGCGGTGACTGGCAGTGAGCCCACCATCATGCTGGCGGGTCCGGCCCCGGCGACCCGTAAGGCCCTGGAGCTGGCAAACATGACCACCTCAGATATCGACCTGTTCGAGCTCAACGAAGCCTTTGCCTCTGTGGTGCTGCGCTACCAGCGGTTGCTGGATATTGCCGACGATAAAATTAACGTGAATGGCGGTGCGATTGCCATGGGTCATCCTATCGGTGCTACCGGTGCCATGATTCTGGGCAGCGTTCTGGATGAGTTGGAGCGCCGGGATCTGAATACCGCATTGGTGACCTTGTGTGCCGGTGGTGGTATTGGCATCGCCACTATCATCGAGCGCGTTTGAGCGAAGACAGAATTGGAGTAGACAGGAAATGACACACATTCGATTGGAAAAAGATGCCGACGGCATAGTGGAACTGATCTTCGACCAGCAAGGCAAATCCGTCAACGTGATGGGTGATGAATACGCCCGGGAGATGCCCGGGATACTGGACGAGTTGGAAGCGCAGAAAGAGACTATTACCGGCGTTTATGTGCGCAGTGGCAAGCCGGGGCAGTTTTTTGCCGGTGGTGATATCACCCAGATGATGGCCATGGACCTCAACCCCGACGACCCCGAACGACAGCGTATGTTCGAGGGTATTCTCGAGGCCAAGGCTCCCCTGCGTCGGCTGGAAGCGCTGGGAGTGCCGGTTGCGGTAGGTATAAACGGCGCCGCACTGGGGGGTGGTTACGAGATTGCCCTGGCGTGTCATCACCGCATTGCATTGGATAACGACAGTGTGCAGATTGGCTTGCCCGAGGCGATGCTCGGACTGATGCCCGGCGCGGGTGGCGTGGTGCGTATGGTGCGCATGCTGGGTATGCAGGACGCGTTGACCCTGATTTCCCAGGGTAAGCGTTTGCAAGCCGCGCAGGCTTTGGAAAAAGGCCTGGTGCATGCACTGGCCAGTTCCGAAGAAGACATGGGGCTGCAAGCCAAGGCCTGGATCAAGGCCAATCCCGAGGCCAGGCAGCCGTGGGAACAGCCCGGCTACAGCATTCCTGGCGGCGGTCCGCAAGATCCCGCCACCCAGGGCCTGACCTACTTCGGCCCGGTGAATGTGATGGTGCAAACCAAAGGCAATATGCCCGCGCAACAGGTGATTATGGCGGCGGTGATCGATTCGGCGCGGGTGGATTACGATACCGCACACAAGATAGAAGCACGCTATTTCCAGCGTCTGCTGCTCGACCAGGTGGCGCGCAATATGATGACCACCTTCTTCGTACAGATGAATGAACTGGATGCGGGCGCCTCTCGCCCTCAGGGAGAGGAAAAGACCGAGGTGCGCAAGCTGGGCATTCTGGGTGCGGGGGTGATGGGTGCGGGCATTGCGTTCAACGCCGCTAAAGTCGGTATCGATGTGGTGTTGAAGGATCTTTCCCAGGAAAACGCGGATAAAGGCAAGCAGTATGCCGCTGCCGCCTGCGCCAGGAACCGGCGCATCGATGAGGTCCAGGCACAGGAAATTCTGTCACGCATCAAGGCCAGCGCAGACCTCAATGACCTGGCCGATTGTGATCTGGTGATTGAGGCTGTCTTCGAGGACCGCGAGGTCAAGGCTAGCGTGACCCGCGAGGCTGAAGCGGTGTTGGCCGATACGGCGGTCTTCGCCACCAATACCTCGGCCCTGCCGATCACTGAGTTGGCACAGGCCTCTGCACGCCCGGAAAACTTTATTGGTATGCATTTCTTCTCGCCGGCGGAGAGAATGCCGCTGGTAGAAATCATCACCGGTGATAAGACCAGCGATACGGCGCTGGCTAAAGCCTTCGACCTGTCCCAGAAGCTGGGTAAAAAGCCCATCGTGGTCAAAGATTCCCCGGGCTTCTTCACTACTCGGGTGATTAGCCAGACGATCGCCCAGGGCCAGTTGATGTTGGCAGAGGGGGTAAACCCGGCGTTGATTGAAAATGCCGCGGCCTTTAACGGTTCCCCCATGGGGCCGCTGGAGACCCTGGATAATATCTCCATAGAAAGCGCTTACCATGCCATGAAGCAGGGTCAGGCAGATGCCGAGGCGCGTGGAGAACAGGCGGAAACCGGGCCCCAGGCCGAGGTCATTCGGGTAATGTTCGAAGACGTGGAGCGACGCGGTCAGCATAAGGGCGGTGGTTTCTACGACTACGATGAGCAAGGCAAGAAGATTGCGACCTGGCCCGGCCTGAAGGACTTGTTTGCCAAAGACGGCTATGCCGATGTGCCCTACGAAGATGTTAAGGACCGCCTGCTCTTTCCCCAGGTACTGGAAGCGATCCGTATCATGGAGGAGGGCGTTTTGTGCAGTGTGGGCGACGGCAATATCGGTTCGATTATGGGTATCGGGTTTCCGCCGCATACCGGCGGGGTGTACCAGTGCGTTAACGCCTACGGGGTGCAGGCTTTTGCCGAGCGCGCCGCGCAATTGGCGCAGACTTACGGCGAAGCCTTCGAACCGCCGCAATTGCTGCTGGATATGGCGGCCCAGGGAAAAACATTCGCCTGAGTTGTGCTTGAGCTAGCAGCAGGTGTCAGTCCTGGTGGGGGTGAAGGCGCCTGTTACAAATGATCCTTGCCGGTGGTATTGTCGTATAAAAATAATAATCTGCCAGGGAGCAAGCTCGATGCCACGCTCAGACCATGAGGTAACACAATCCCCACGGGCGTTGGCGGTGAACCTGCCTGCACAATATAGCGGTGGCTGCTGTGGCTGAGGAGGCAGTACAGCCTGCTCCTGAGCAGGCAACCAGCGTTACTGAAGCCAGTATAGAGATGACCCCGGGACTGCTATTGACCCGACAGGCGGCGCTGCACCTGCTGTTGGTGCTGGTGGCGCTGGGGCTGTATGCCGCCGCGGATAGTTGGTACATGCTGACAGGGCTGGGCCTGGCGTTGATGTTGTCTATCGTCACAGCGCTGCTGGTGGGTATCTCCGTGAGCACACTGATTCATGAGTGGTTTCATTTGTTGGGCGCCAGGTTGTCCGGCGGTGCTTACCACATTCCCGCAAAGGCCGGCTTGTTCGTCTATGACTGGCACTTCGCCGAGAATAATGTCCGTCAGTTTTACAAGATGAGCGTGGCGGGCAGCGTAGGCGGCGCGGTGGCGGTGCTGCTACTGTGGTATGCATTGCCGATTGTCAGTCCGGGCCGCGCCGCTGTGCTTGCGGGCGCAGTGGCGAGTTTTGTGTTTGCCGCTGTTATCGAGTGGCCAGTAGTGTCGCGCACCCGCAGCAGTGGTGACCCGCTGGCAGAACTGTCGAAAATCACACCCAGGGTGTTGTTACGTGCTTTAATCGCGGGAACAGCCGCGGGTGCTCTTATCCTGCTAGCCGGTCCCCCGGGCTAAGTGCTGGAAAGGCCCCGGCGGACACCGAGGCTGGGCCTTGCCTGATGTCAGGCGACGTTGGCGTCGGCTGCTTCGGAGTCGAAAGTTATGTGCATTTCCTTCATCGCATTGACAAAAAATGAACGCACGAATTTCGGCTCTTCCTTGAATCGCGGCTGACGTAGCCGCGGAATAATTTCCTCAAACATAATGCGCAGCTCCAGGCGGGCCAGGTGGGTGCCGATACAGAAATGCTGGCCGATGCCGAAGGAGCGCAGCTGGTTATACAGATCGGGCATACGCTGGGCGCGGGTAACATCGAAGTCCATGGCATCGGCACCAAATACGTCTTCATCGTGATTGATGGTGTGGTAGTGCAGCAGGATCTTGTCACCCTTCTTGATGTGTTGCCCGCCCAGCTCAGTATCCTCCATGGCGGTGCGACGCATGGAAATGAAGGCGGTGTTGTAGCGCAGGATTTCTTCACAGGCGTCGCCGATTTTGTCCGGGTTGTCTATCAGGTATTGCAGCTGTTCGGGGTGTTCCATCAGTAGGCGCATGCCCTGCGCAATGACTGTGCGGGTGGATTCGTTGCCGCCCACCAGAATGAGAATAAACATCCAGGCAAACAAATCGTCTGAAATGGATTCACCGTTTAATTCTGCATCCAGCAGTGCGCCGGTGATATTGTCCATAGGTTCTATTTGGTGCTGCGCCGCGAGTTGCATGGAGTACTGGATGACTTCCAGTGATGCCATCTGGCCCTCCAGTTCCGAGATAGACATATCCGGGTCGTCGGCGAAGATCATGGTATTGGTCCAGTCGAAGAACTGTTTGCGATCCTCCAGGGGCACACCGAGTAGCTCCAGGATGGCAATTAGCGGCAGTTCAGCGGCGACTTCTTCGACGAATTCACACTCTCCGCGATTGGCCACCGCATCGACAATGCGTTTAGCATGCTGGCGAAATTTCGGTTCGTAGGACTCTACCCGCTTGGGGGTGAAGGCGTTGCGCACAATGCGGCGTACCTTCTGGTGCTGGGGAGGGTCCATATTGATGATGGTATTGGAGTGAATGCCGTCGACCATTTCTTGCTCGTATTCCATGGGGAAGGCGCTTCTGGCGGCGGAGGAGTACAGAGTCGGGTTTTTACACACCAGGTCAAGATCTTCGCGACGGGTGACAACCCAGTAGGGCACATTGGTCAGCGGGTCCTCGAGGTGCACCACCGGGCCAGCCTCGCGAATCTCCTTAAGCTTCTGGTAGGGCATGCCCCCGGCATAGGTTTCCGGGTCAAGTAAGTTGGCAAATGGACACTGGCTCATAGAGGCCTCCAATTAGCGTTGCAGCGTTGCTGGCAGTAGTTAACTAATGACTATTAGTTTGTAGTGTATTGTGTCACAGTCAGTCTGCGGGGTAAAGCGCGATTGCGCCGCAGCTAGCCCGGATTTATTGCTGCAGATTGAGCGTGCGGTAGGCCAATGCCTCACTGATATGCTCGCTTTGCACCGCCTTTTCTCCTGCCAGGTCGGCAATGGTACGCGCCACTCTTAGTGTCCGGTGTAGCCCCCTCCCGGACAGTTGCATGCCCTGTGCCGCCAATGAAAGCTCCGACTCCTCCTTCTTACCCAGTAAGCAAATGTCGGCTAATACCTCAGGCTTAAGCTGTGAATTTGCCACGCCCTGGCGCTGCAGCTGCTGCTCGCGGCTGCGCAGCACTCTGGCGCGCACTGCCGCGGAAGTTTCTGCCTGTGTAGCTGGCCTGAGCAAATCTCTTGGGGGAATGCGGTATACCGCTACGTACATATCGATACGGTCCAGCAGGGGGCCCGAGATGCGTGCGCCATAGCGCTGTATTTGGGTCGGTGTGCAGCGGCAGTTGCGTTGCGGGTCGCCCAGATAGCCGCAGGGGCAGGGGTTCATGGCGGCAATCAGCTGGAAGCGGGCCGGATAGGTAATTTTCTGGCGCGCACGTGAAATGCTGATTTCTCCGGACTCCAGGGGTTCGCGCAGTGCCTCCAGGTTGTGCCGCGAAAATTCCGGTAGTTCGTCCAAAAACAGTACGCCTGCATGTGCCAGCGAGACCTCCCCCGGGCGGGGTTTGCTGCCGCCACCCACCAGGGCGCTGGCGCTGGCGGTGTGATGTGGGCTGCGGAAAGGCCGGCTGAAGCCCTGTGCCGTTTCATTGTTGTGGTAAATATCACGCAGGGCCAGTCCGGTCAGGGCCTCTTCTGCCGTGGCGGGTGGAAGAATCCCGGGCAGGCGGCTGGCCAACAAGGTCTTGCCGGTACCTGGAGGGCCGCACAGCAGCAGGTTGTGGCCACCACTTGCCGCAATTTCCAGCGCTCTGCGCGCAGCGCTTTGCCCAATAACGTCCCGCAGATCCGGGTATGCCAGACGCGTTTTAACGTTGCTGGCTGTGGTGGGCGCTATAAGATGGCTGCCATTGAGATGCGCGCACAGGCTGAGCAAGTCCGGTGCTGCAATAATTGAACTGCCTGGCACTTGAGCTGCCGGTGGTGCCGCCTCGGCAGGCACCACCAGTGCGCGGTTTGACGCCATGGCTGCCCGTGCTGCGCTCAATGTGCCCGGTCCCGGGCGTAAACTGCCGTCCAGAGCCAGTTCGCCAAGGAACTCATGCTGCGCCAGGGCGGTATCCGGGACCTGGCCTGAAGCGGTGAGGATACCCAGGGCAATGGGTAGGTCAAAGCGTCCGCCTTCTTTGGGTAGGTCTGCTGGGGCCAGGTTGATGGTGATACGCCTGTCGGGGAAGTCGAAATGCGAGTTAAGGATGGCGCTGCGCACCCGGTCTTTGCTTTCGCGCACCGCGGTTTCTGGCATGCCGACAATGTGGAATGCGGGGAGACCATTGGATAAATGGGTCTCCACCCTTACACAGGGCGCTTCCAGTCCGGTCAGGGCCCTGCTGTAAACAATTGATAGATCCATGGCTCATCCGTGAGCGGGATAGTGAACACCCTATGGGGTGGCTATCAGTCCGTGGGTTTGATGTCTTCCAGGGCCCGGGTAAGTTGCTCCAATTCAGCCTCCAGGTCCACCACCTTGGCCTGGGTGCGCTGCAGGATCTCGGTCTGGGCGTCGAATTCTTCTCGATTGACCACATCCAGGCGCGCCAGTGCAGATTGCGCCAGGGTGCGCGCACTCTTGTCCATCTCGCCCCCCAGTCCGCTTGCGCCGATCAGTTCGCCAACCTGCTGTAGTACTTCCCAGGGGGGTGGGGGAGGTTTCAGTGCCATCTTCTAGCCGCCGTTTCAATAAAAATGCATGGCAGGGATTTTAGAGGAATTCAGTGGTGAGGCACAGCGCAGGATGGTGCGTCAATGAGGTGCGCTGCACCTTTTTGGTGCGTGAACAGTGTGCTGCTATGGGGCGCAGGAGCTGCCCTGTCAGGGCAAAAACCGCCTAACTAACTGAAATATATAAAGTAATATATATCTGGCACACGCCGTGCAAACTAGCAATGACAGATCATGTAGTGCGCGCACAATGCGCCCGCAGCAAGATGACGCGACACATATTCTGCACAACCAGAAACAAACCATGGAGAGATACAATATGTTGAACAAGAAAATACTTACCGCCGCTGTCACCACTGCCCTGTTGGCTGGTGCCGGTATGGCCCAGGCTGATGAACCAGCCATTGTGACCGGTGATTCCCTGGTCGGTGGTTTTGAAATCAGCGGCAATGTTGCACTGGTTACCGACTACCGTTTCCGCGGAATTTCTCAATCCGACGAAGATCTCGCCGTACAGGGCGGTTTTGACGCCGAATTCGGCCCCGGTTTCTATCTGGGTATATGGGGGTCGAGTGTCGATTTCGACAGCAACGACGGCTACGACGGTAGCCTGGAGCTGGATTACTACGGTGGTTGGGCCCACTCCATCGGCGATACCGATTTCGGCATTGACGTGGGTTATATCTACTACGACTACCCCGGAGACAGTGGCGATGAGGGCGATTACCAGGAATTCTACATTGGCACTTCCTGGAAGGACCTGTCCCTTCAGGTAAATTACTCTGACGATTACTACGCAGAGACCGACGAGTTCTGGTACGTCTCTGGCGACTACAGCTTTAGCGTGTTTGAAGACTTCACCGTTGGTCTGCATGTTGGTTACAACATGCTCGAAGAGGACGGCGGCTTCCTGTCATCTGATGAAGACCAGTACACAGACTATTCAGTCACTGTCACCTACAGCTGGGCGAGTGTTGATTTCTCCCTGGCTTACGTGGGCACGGATCTGGACGATGACGATGTATTCGGCACCGACTGGGCTGACGACACCGCTGTATTCACCATTGCCAAGAGCCTGTAACACCGGCTAGCAGTACTGAGCCGACCGGGTCCCCGGTCGGCTCCAATTCAGGAGAAAACTATGAAATTAATCACGGCCATTGTTAAGCCATTCAAGTTGGATGATGTGCGCGAAGCGCTGTCTGAAATCGGCGTTCAGGGCATCACAGTTACAGAAGTAAAAGGCTTTGGTCGTCAGAAGGGGCACACCGAGTTATATCGCGGTGCCGAGTATGTCGTCGACTTTCTACCCAAGGTAAAAATTGAAGTGGCAGTTGCAGATGCAGTGGTAGAGCAAACTATCGAAGCAATTACCAAGGCAGCCAACACCGGCAAAATCGGCGATGGCAAAGTATTTGTCTCCCCGTTGGAGCAGGTGATCCGGATTCGTACCGGTGAGACAGGCGAAGAAGCCATTTAACCCCCCACAACTGTAAGTAGAGAGTTATTCCCATGGAAAACAATATTTTCGAACTACAGTACGCCCTGGACACGTTTTATTTCCTGATCTGTGGCGCACTGGTGATGTGGATGGCGGCGGGCTTCGCAATGCTCGAGGCCGGTCTTGTCCGCTCCAAGAACACGACTGAAATCCTCCTTAAAAACGTGGCTTTGTACGCGGTAGCCTGCACCATGTATATGGTCTGCGGCTACATGATCATGTACGGTGGCGACGCTTTCCTGTCCACGATTACCGGTGATGGTGTAGCCGGCGCGGAAGAACCTGCGACCTACGCGCCGTCGGCGGACTTCTTCTTCCAGGTGGTGTTTGTTGCCACGGCCATGTCCATTGTGTCCGGTGCGGTTGCCGAGCGTATGAAGCTCTGGGCTTTCCTGCTCTTCGCTGTGGTTATGACCGGTTTCATCTACCCGATGGAAGGTAGCTGGACCTGGGGCGGCAACCCCGTCTTTGGCATGTATACCTTGGGTGACCTCGGCTTCTCTGACTTTGCCGGCTCCGGTATCGT
>JAIBDN010000004.1 GCA_024686215.1 Gammaproteobacteria bacterium
CAGTGATGGCCTCGCGATATACAGATCAATCGGGTGCAATCGCCCGCAACAAACTGACGACCTGCGGCAGGGCCTTGTTTCTGCTCGCCGCAGTGCTGACCCTCGGCGCCTGCGAGGAAAACTCCAGACCGGGGGCGGAGGCGGCGCCAGCATTTCCCGACGCGCCATCTCGCAGCCTCGAGATCACCTACCCCCTCGATGAGACGCTGTTCCCGCCCGACATTGTCGCCCCGACCTTTAACTGGAATGACGAGACCGAGAGCGCGCAGGCGTGGAAGGTTCTACTGCGCTTCGAGGGTGACAACGAAGTGCTGCAATTCCCGACGGCGGAGCCGAGTTGGCGCCCTTCAGAGAAAGATTGGGCCGAAATCAAGCGACGCTCCACGTCACACGACGCCCAGGTGGCGGTCGTCGGCCTTGACCAGGACGGTCGCCCCGCCTCCTCCGCGAGCATCCACATCCGCACGTCCACGGACCCGGTGGGGGATTCGATCTTCTATCGCGAGGTGCCGCTACCCTTTATCACCGCCGTGCAGGACCCGTCGCGTATCCGCTGGCGCTACGGGTCGGTCGACTCAGTAGACCAGCCGCCTATTGTTCTGGAGAACCTGCCGGTCTGTGGCAACTGCCACTCCTTTTCTGGCGACGGCAAAGTCCTGGGGCTGGACGTCGACTACGGCAACGACAAGGGCGGCTACGCCATCCTTCCCGTCTCTCCACAGATGGAGTTGAACGACGAGAAAATCATTACCTGGAGTGACTACAAAAAAGACGATGGCGAGCCCACCTTCGGACTCCTCTCTCAAGTGTCTCCTGACGGTCGCTACGTGATCAGCACGGTCAAGGACCGGGCGGTATTTGTAGCCACACCCGGGATCGAGTTCTCCCAGTTGTTCTTCCCGATCAAGGGCATTCTGGTGGTCTACGACACGGTGACCGAGGCCTACACGGCCCTGCCCGGCGCAGACGACCCCGCCTACGTGCAGAGCAACCCGACCTGGAGCCCCGATGGCAAGTCGATCGTCTTCGCCCGCACCGAGGTCTACCAGAAGGACTCTATCGCCGACGCCAACACTATCCTGCTGAACGAGAATGACGTACCCGAGTTCATCGAAGACAAGGAACCGTTCAAATTCGACCTGTACCGTGTACCGTTCAACGAGGGCCGCGGGGGCAAGGCCGAGCCTATAGAAGGCGCCTCGCACAACGGCATGAGCAACTTCTTCGCCAAGTTCTCGCCGGACGGGAAATGGATCGTGTTCACCATGGCAGAGAACTATATGTTGCTAATGCCGGACAGCGAGCTGTACATCGTCCCTGCCGCTGGGGGCGAGGCCCGACGCCTGCGCGCCAACACATCGCGTATGAACTCCTGGCACAGCTTCTCGTCGAACGGGCGCTGGCTGGTGTTCTCGTCCAAGGCCAATACACCCTACACCCAATTATTCCTTACCCATATCGATGAGGAAGGCAACTCCACACCGCCCGTAGTACTCGACCGCTTTACCGGGACGTACGGCGCGGCCAACATCCCGGAGTTCGTGCCGCTGCCCGCTGAGGCGATAGCACAGATCAAGGAGCAGTTCCTCGACGCCTATTCATTCCTGCGCGCGGGCATGGCCAATGAACGCACTGGCAACTACCCCGGTGCTGTCAAAGCCTACGAGCGCGGCCTGGAAGTCGAGCCCGACAACGTCGAGCTGCTGAACGCCAAGGGCTTCGCCTTGTTCCAACACGGCAACAGCGAGGAAGCGGTTGTCTCCCTGGGAAAAGCGCTGGCTGTGGACCCCAAACACTGGAAGGCCCACAACAACATGGCACTGGCCTCGATCGACATCGGCGAGTTTGAGATGGCCGAAGCCCATTACCGGGAGTCGCTGGCGATCAAGCCGCAGCCCGCAATCTACAACGACCTCGGCTTCGCACTAGAGCGTCAGGGATTACCCGAGGAGGCCGCAGAGGCCTATAGCAAAGCACTGGAGCTGGACCCAGAGTCGTCAGTGGCTCATTACAACCTGGGGTCGTCCCTGACCCGCAGCGGCGAATTCGCCGCAGCAGAGCCCCACTTCCGCGCAGTCCTGGAGAAGGCTCCGAATAGCCAGGCTTATACCGGCCTGGGGATTGTCCTGTGGCAGCAGGACCGAGCGGACGAAGCCGTCGCCAGCATGCGGGCCGCAATCGAGGCAGACCCCGACAATGCGACCGCCCACGACCAACTGGGGAAAATGCTGCTACAACAGGGCAAGCTGGAGGAAGCGCGCAAGGAACTGGCGAAGGCGAAAGCCCTGAACCCCAAACTGGGTGACGTACAGTAGGGATTAATCGGTGGCAGCCTTCCAACAGGTATAGCTTGGCAATAGTCGGATGAAGCGAGGGGGTGGTATTACCCTTTCGGGGGCGTCTGAGGCCATGGATGGCTGAGGCCGAGCGCACATGGATGTGCTTGTAGCGGTCCCCGAAAGGGTAATACCACGCCCTTGCTGAAAAACTCGATATAGAAAACCAACAAGCACAAAAAAGCGGCCACCAGGACCGCTTTCGATACATCCTGGAAAAGCGCTGACTATCTGGTCAGCTTTTCCTTGATGCGAGCCGCTTTACCGCTGAGGTCACGCAAGTAGTACAGTTTGGCCTGGCGCACGTCACCGCGACGCTTGACCTGGATGCTGTCAACCAGCGGGCTGTACGTCTGGAAAGTACGCTCAACGCCCACACCGTGAGAGATTTTACGTACAGTGAAAGCAGAGTTCAGGGCGCGGTTGCGCTTGCCGATAACAACACCTTCATAGGCCTGCAGACGCTCACGCGTTCCTTCCTTAACCTTTACCTGAACAACCACGGTATCACCGGGGCCGAACTCAGGCAGTTCCTTTTGCATTTGCTCAGCTTCAATCTGCGCTATGATCTTGTTGGTGCTCATGGTGTGCTCCTGTTGGTGTCATGCCTAGCTTCACAGCTAGTTATCAAGTTAATAATTCGTGTTCGCGTTGGTATTCAGCCAACAATTTTTGTTCCTCGGGCGTCATCGCCCTGCCCTGCAGCAATTCCGGGCGCCGCTCATAGGTTCTGCCCAGTGCCTGCTTCAGGCGCCAGCGGCGAATCTTTTCGTGATCACCACTGAGTAATACTTCCGGTACCCGTTTGTCCTGGTACTCTTCTGGCCGGGTGTAGTGCGGGCAATCCAGCAGCCCGTCGACGTACGAATCTTCCTGCGCCGACAGCTCGTGCCCCAATACACCGGGCAATTGGCGTGTCACCGCATCGATGACTACCATCGCGGCCAATTCTCCGCCGCTTAATACATAATCGCCAATGGACAATTCTTCATCCACCTCGGCTTCTATCAGACGCTCGTCCACACCTTCATAGCGACCGGCCACCAGAATCAACGCCTGCTCTGCAGCAAGGGCCACCGCTTTCGCGTGGCTCAGGCACTGACCCTGCGGCGACAGGTAGATGACTTTGGCCTTCTGCCCTACCGCCTCCCTCGCCGCGGCTATCGCCTGCCGCAAGGGGTCTATCTTCATCAACATACCCGGGCCACCGCCATAGGGTCTGTCGTCTACCGTGCGATGCTTATCCACGGTGTAATCGCGCGGGTTACTGTGGCTTATGGCCACAATCCCGTCTGTCACTGCCCGCCCGGTTACCCCGTAGTCGGACACTGCGCTGAACATCTCGGGAAACAGGCTCACCAGTGCAATTTGCATCTTGTCCTGTCTCCGCACGGCCCCCTATTCTTCTAGGAACCAGTCAACCTCTATCAGCGCCTGCTCCAGGTCTACCCGTGTCACCACGTCGCCGACCAGATAGGGAATCAAGCGTTCCGTATCATCAATACTGTCCGCACTGGCTTTTACCACCAGCACATCATTAGCGCCGGTTTCTATCAGGTAGTCGACTGTACCCAGTAACACCCGATTGCCGTCTTCAGTGCACCACACCTGCATACCTTCAAGCTGGTGCCAGTAGTAATCGTCCTGCTCCAGCTGCGGCAGCTTTTCAGCGCTTACCGCGACCTCAAGTCCTTTGTAGGATTCAGCCAGGGTACGGTCATCAAGCCCGGCGATATGCGCGACCAGACCTCTACCCTGAGGGCGAATGAGATCGAAGTCGACGGGCTCCAGAGCCCCACGCCGGCGTAACATCCACTGACCAAAACCCAGAAAATTCTCCTGTGGTTCAGTATACGAGTGAATCTTCACCCAGCCCTTGATGCCATAGCAGCCGGTAATCTTACCGACCGTAATCACCGCACTGGCTTCGGGCTCACTCATCATACCCGCCTGTACTCAGCCTGAATCAGGCCGCTACAGCAGAATCCTTAACCAGCTTGGCTACACGCTCAGACAACTGCGCGCCCTGGCCCTGCCAGTATTCAATGCGGTCGTTATCGACGCGCAGGCGCTCTTCCTGGCCGCGAGCAACCGGGTTGAAGAAGCCGACACGCTCAATGAAGCGACCGTTGCGCGCTTTGCGGCTATCGGTGACTGTCAGGTGATAAAATGGGCGTTTCTTGGAACCGCCACGAGCTAGACGAATTGTTACCATTGTTCGTTAATTCCTAAAAATTAGTGGGGATATGCTGCGATCTTGCAACAACGTCCACGACAAAAACCGACACGCAGGCCGGAAAGGTGGCGTATCATACGGAAAATACGCGGGTATTTAAACCCCGCGTGCAGAATTTATTTAGTAAATTCCGCACCTTAGCTGGATGCTAGCGAAACGGCAGACCGCCCGGACCACCCGGACCGCCCATGCCGCCAGCAGGACCGCCGGGGCCACCCATACCGCCAAGACCGCGCATCATTTTCTCCATGCCACCGCCTTTCATCTTCTTCATCATTTTCTGCATTTGCTTATGTTGCTTGAGCAAACGATTGAGGTCCTGCACCTGGGTACCCGACCCCTGGGTAATACGGCGCTTGCGTGACCCCTGGATGATCTCCGGTCGGCGACGCTCATCCGGAGTCATGGAATTGATCATGACCTCCATACGGGAGAACATTTTCATATCAAGGTTCTGCGCCGCCTGGGCCATATTGCCCATGCCAGGCAGCTTGTCCAGCATGCCGGTGATACCGCCCATGTTATTCATCTGTTGCAACTGATCGCGGAAATCTTCCAGATCGAAACGCTGCCCCTTCTTTACCTTGCGCGCCAGGCGCTCGGCCTTCTTCTTGTCTACTTTCTGCTCGACTTCCTCGATAAGCGACATCACATCGCCCATACCCAGAATGCGCGATGCCAGGCGATCCGGGTGGAACGGATCCAGAGCTGCTGTTTTCTCGCCCACACCCAGGAATTTAATCGGCTTGCCCGTCACTGCGCGCACGGAAAGCGCAGCACCACCGCGGGTGTCGGCATCGACCTTGGTAAGAATCACACCAGTTAAGGGTAGGCTCTCATCGAAAGCCTTGGCGGTAGTGGCGGCATCCTGCCCGGTCATGGCGTCGACCACAAACAGGGTTTCTACCGGCTTGACCGCGGCGTGTAGTTCGGCAATCTCGCGCATCATATCCTGGTCTATCGCCAGGCGACCGGCGGTATCGACTATCAGCACATCACTGAACTGGATTTTCGCATGGTCGATCGCGGCTTTGACGATATCCACCGGCTTCTGTTCTACGCTGCTGGGGAAAAAATCCGCCCCAACCTCTGCCGCCAGTACCTCCAACTGCTTAATGGCCGCCGGGCGGTACACATCAGCACTGACCACGGTCACCTTTTTCTTGTCACGTTCCTTTAACAGCTTGGCCAGCTTGGCCACCGAAGTGGTCTTTCCCGCACCCTGCAGGCCCGCCATCATGATTACCGCGGGCGGCTGCGTAGTCAGGTTCAACCCCTCGTTGGCGCTGCCCATTACCGTTTCCAGCTCAGTCTGCACTATTTTCAGGAAAGCCTGACCCGGACTAAGGCTTTGCATGACCTCCTGTCCCATTGCGCGCTGCTTGACCGATTCCACAAAATCTTTCACTACCGGCAGCGCCACATCGGCCTCCAGCAGCGCCATGCGTACTTCACGCAAGGTCTCCTGGATGTTTTCTTCAGTCAGCCGGGCCTTACCGCTGACATTGCGCAGGCTCTGGGATAGTCGATCACTCAAGCTTTGAAACATGGGGCTCTCTCGGGGCTATATATAGACGGCAGATCGCGTCGCTATTGATTATGACAGGACAAGTCGGTACAAAGGAGCGCAGTATACTTTACCCGGGCCCATCCCCCAAACACATGTCAGCCACCCTCATCGCACCGATCGCCGCCCTACTGTACCTGGCCGCTGCGGGACTGCTATTACTGCACGTTTCCCAGCAGCGCCAGCAGGTCAACCGCGCGGTGATCGCATTCAGCCTGAGCGCCCTGCTATGCCACGCGATCGTGGTCTGGGACAGCGTTTTCGCCGGCGTCGGCGTAAACCTGGGCTTTTACAAGGTGTCCGCGCTGATATTCCTGGTCATCAACGTCGCCTGCATCAGCTCGCTGGCGCGTCGACCCCTGCAGAACCTGCTGATCGCTCTTTTTCCACTTTCCGCAGTGGCGGTACTGGTTGCCACCTTTGCGCCAGATACCGCACCGGTATCCAGTGACCTCAACCCGGGTATGCTGCTGCACATCAGCAGCTCTATTCTCGCTTACGCGGCTCTCACCCTGGCTGCCATACAGTCAGCGCTACTGGCGGCACAGGATTATCAACTCAAGCAGCGCCATACCCGCGGTATCGTGCAAATGCTGCCACCACTGCAGTTAATGGAAAGCATGCTGTTCGAATTACTGTGGATTGGAATTAGCCTGTTAAGCATCGCGATCGTCTCAGGCTTTGTCTTCATCGACGATATTTTCGCCCAGAGTCTGGTGCACAAGACCATCCTGACCATCATCGCCTGGGTATTGTTCTCGGTGCTGCTGTGGGGGCACTATCAACTGGGCTGGCGCAGTCAGACCGCAGTGCGCTTGACCCTGGCCGGTTTCTTCCTGTTGATGCTGGCTTTTTTCGGCTCAAAACTGGTGCTCGAGTTGGTGTTGCAACGCCCATGATCGGCTTAATGGGGCTTGCCCCCACTGCCCTTTTTCTTCAAACTAGGCGCTCTTATCAAGCACGAGGTTTACAGCAGCGTTGAACGAAGCACCGCTGGGCCTACTTTTCTCAATTCTTGCTGCACTCATCGTTCTCTCAGGGTTCTTCTCAAGCTCAGAAACCAGCATGATGTCGCTCAACCGCTATCGGTTGAAACACCTGCAGAAAAACAAACACCGTGGTGCTATTCGCGCCGGTAAACTGCTGGACAGGCCCGATCGGCTGATCGGCCTCATCCTTATCGGCAACAACCTGGTAAATATATTTGCCTCTGCCATAGCCACGCTAATCGCCATTCGCCTGTGGGGTGATGCCGGCATCTTCATCGCCACGGTGGCACTGACCCTGGTCATTCTAATCTTTGCGGAGATCACACCGAAAACCATCGCGGCACTGCACCCGGAACGAGTCGCCTTTCCCGCCAGCCTGGTGCTGGCTCCCCTGATGAAACTCATGTACCCCATTGTGGCGCTGGTGAATGGCGTCACCAATGGCCTGCTGCGTGTGCTGGGGTTCGACCCGACCGGGAGTAGCGATGAGCATGTTTCTTCGGACGAATTGCGCACCATTGTCACCCATGCCGGACAACTCATTCCCCCAAGACACCGCGGCATGCTGCTGAATATCCTCGACCTGGAACAAGTCACCGTGGACGACATTATGGTGCCACGCAACGAGGTGTATGGCGTCGACATTGACGACAGCGACGAGGACATTCTGCGCAGTATCCAGACCAGCTCCCACACGCGCTTACCGGTATGGCGTGAAGACATTAACAACATTACCGGCGTTCTCCACATGCGCAGTATCAGCCGGGTAATCGACTCCCAGGGACTGGACCGCGATGCCCTGGAACGGGAGATGGAAAAGCCCTACTTCATACCCGAGAGCACTCCACTGCACACGCAATTACGCAATTTCCAACAAAAGAAAAAGCCGCTGGGGGTGGTCGTAGACGAATACGGCGATGTACTGGGCCTGGTGGCACTGGAAGACATCCTCGAAGAAATTGTCGGCGAATTCACCTCCAGCCTGGCGGACGCCGAAGAAGACATTTACCCCCAGCGCGACGGCAGCTTCATCATTGACGGCACTGCAAACGTGCGCGAGCTCAATAAGGCACTGAAATGGGACTTGCCCACCGACGGCCCCAAAACCTTGTCCGGACTGATTCTGGAATACCTCGAGTCTTTCCCGGATGCCAATACCGGATTGGCGATAGGCAAATACCGAGTGGAGATTCTGGAGCTTCAAGGAAATGTGGTGCAGGCGGCCAGGGTGCAAGTGGTCGACGAAGAACCTAGCTCAGACGAATAGTGGACGCTGCCTCCAGCCTTTCACGGGCGCGCTGCAAAATCTCACGCTTGCCCTGCGCATCCGCCATAAACCAGTCGGTGACTTCATCGGCCGAACGGTAACAGCCCACACAGATATCCTTGTCGTCTAACAGGCAGACCGATATGCAAGGTGATTCGGGCTCTACCTCGCTCATGGCTGCTCTGCCAGTACCTGACTGAAGCGCAAAGCGTTAGCCACATAGTGATCGGCATTATGTGTCAGTGCCAGGCGCTGCTCTGGTGAGAGCTGCGAGCGTATCTTCGCCGGGGACCCCAACACCAATGACCCGTCGGGTATTTGCATACCTTCGGTCACCAGGGCATTGGCGCCTATCAGGCAGCCTTTACCTATTTTTGCACCGTTAAGCACCACCGCATTGATGCCAACCAGGGTCCCGTCATCGATGCTACAGCCGTGCAACATGGCATTGTGCCCAACGGTGACATTCTTACCCACGACCGTGGGAAAGCCCGGGTCGGCATGTATCACCGTGCCGTCCTGTATATTGCTGCCGGCACCGATTTCGATGCGATCCGCATCGCCACGCAAGGTGCAGGAGAACCACACGCTAGTATTTTCGTGTAAGGTCACATCACCGATAACAGCGGCGTTGGGCGCAATAAAATGCCCTTCACCCAACAGTGTTACCTGCACATCACCCAGACTATATTTCATGGTTTCAGTTTCCAGTTTCGTTGTAGATCAAGCCCCGCATCGTAGGCCACATTCGCCAACTGCGCCAGTACCGCCGCGGTGACACCCCAAATATTGTCATCACCCACCTGGTAGTGGGGTACCTTGCGCGTGCGCTGACCGTCCCACATTTCTTCCAGGCGAAACAGCCCGGTATCTGCAAAGGTTGCCAGCGGTAATTGAAAGACGCTGGAAAATTCTCCGGGATCGACCACCAGGGCCAACTCAGCGGGAACTCTGGCCACGCAGGGGTGAACCTCAAAGCCTGTGCGGGTGATCAGGGGAGACAACTCACCCAGGGGGCTCACCATTTCCTCGCCCAGGCCTACCTCCTCCAGCGCTTCACGTGTCGCGGTCATCCAGGGGGAAACGTCTTCCTGTTCGCGCTTGCCACCGGGAAAAGCAACCTCGCCCGGATGCAGTAGCAGGTGCATGGCCCTGCGCCCCAGAATCACTTCGGGCCGGGGCCCGTTGGTCAGCGCCACCAACACCGCAGCCTGTGGTACCTGGGCCGCAGCGCCAGGTGCATCCCAATCGCGAACATGCAGTGGCAAGCCCGACGCCAGACGCTCAAACACATCCAGGGATGTCGTCACGAGTCGGGCAGCTCCGTCACCAGCTTTACCAGATCCCAGGCCGGCTGTTCGTAGGGGTGGGCGCTACGCAGAGCCAGAACAACCGCTTTCACTTTCTCATCGTTACAGATCATTTCCACGCGATACTCAGGCACCTGCTCCAGTTCACCCTGTGTTCCAAGAAACGGAGTACTACCCGCAAGCGGGCGAAACTGCCCTTGCCCCAACACCTGCCAACAGCAGTTCTCATACTCTCCAATACGCCCGGCACCGGCCGCAAACAGCGCAGTTTTCACCACGTCCAGGTGCGAGGCTGGGACATAAAATCCTAGCTTGTACACTTACACACCCTGCGCCTGTTGCTCATAAAAGGTAAGCGCAAAAGCATCCAGCTGTTGCGTCTCAACCGCCTGCCGTATCCCGGCCATATGCTGCTGATAAAAATACAGGTTATGGATGGTATTCAATTGCGAACCGAGGATTTCATTGCACTTATCCAGGTGATGCAGATATGCCCGGCTGAAATTTTCACAGGTGTAACAACTACAGTGTTCATCCAGAGGGAGTGTGCTGGTTTTATGGCGTGCGTTACGCAGTTTCAGCACTCCCCTTGAGGTGAAAATATTGCCGTTACGCGCGTTGCGGGTAGGCATCACACAGTCGAACATATCGACTCCCCTGCGCACCCCCTCCAGTAAATCTGCCGGCGTGCCCACACCCATCAGGTAGCGCGGTTTATCTTCAGGCAGCGACGGTTGCATAACATCCAGCACCGCCATCATCTCCTCCTTGGGCTCACCCACGGAAAGACCACCTATCGCATAGCCATCGAAACCAATATTCTGTAAGCCATCCAGGGAGGCCTGACGCAAATCGGCATACATGCCACCCTGCACAATGCCAAACAACGCAGCTGTGCTATCGCCATGGGCATCCTTGCAACGCTGCGCCCAGCGTAATGACAGCTCCATGGAGTCACGCGCTTCGACCTCAGTGGCTGGATAAGGGGTGCATTCGTCAAAAATCATCACAATGTCCGACCCCAGACTGCGCTGTATGGCCATGGACTTTTCCGGATCGAGAAAGACACGAGAGCCGTCGACCGGCGACTGAAACTTCACACCCTCTTCGGAAATTTTGCGCATATCGCCAAGACTGAACACCTGGAAACCACCGGAGTCAGTCAGAATAGGGCCGTCCCAGCCCATGAAGTCGTGCAGGTCTCCATGCTGCTCGATAATATCCGTACCCGGGCGCAGCCACAGGTGAAAGGTATTTCCCAGGATAATCTCGGCACCAATTCCCCGAATGTCACGGGGCAACATACCCTTGACCGTGCCATAGGTGCCCACGGGCATAAAGGCGGGTGTCTCCACCGTGCCACGAGGAAATTTCAGGCGACCACGCCGGGCATTACCGTCGCTGCCGGATAATTCAAACTGCATATGGCACTGCCGACTCATGCACTACTCTCCTGGGGTTTGGCGGTGAGGAACATGGCGTCACCGTAACTGAAAAAACGGTAGCCGTGAGCGATCGCCTGCTGGTAAGCCGCCATTATAGAATCCCTGCCAGCGAAAGCACTCACCAGCATCAGCAGGGTGGACTCGCTCAGGTGAAAATTAGTCACCATGGCATCGACCGCGCGAAACCGATAACCGGGATAAATAAAGATATCGGTATCGCCATGGAAAGGCTGAATACTCCCGGTGGCCAGGCAGGCGCTCTCCAGCGACCTAACTGCCGTGGTACCTATAGCAACGATGCGACCACCGCGCTCGCGTGTTTCACGTACAGCTGCACATGCGGCCTCATCGACCTCTACCAGTTCTGCATGCATGGCGTGTTGTTCAATGTCATCAACCCGCACCGGCTGAAAGGTGCCCGCGCCCACATGCAGGGTGACGCTCACCCGACGGATACCGCGCGCGTCGATATCCGCCAGCATCTGCTGCGTGAAGTGCAGGCCTGCAGTAGGGGCAGCCACGGCGCCATCACGACGGGCAAAAACAGTCTGGTAGCGCTCCCTGTCATCGGCGGCGTCGGCGCGCTCAATATAGGGCGGCAGTGGCATATGCCCTATGTCCTGCAGAATCTCCGCCAGTGGCACATCATTTTCAGTGCTCAAGCCAAACAACGCGCCGTCGCGCCCGGTAACGCGCAGCCGATAAGGCCCCGACTCCGCGCCATCGCTGGCACTCAACTCGATCAAGGTACCCGGCTTGGGCGACTTACTGCAGCGCACATGCGCCAGGGCAGTAGTGGCTCCAGTGATACGCTCCAACAGAATTTCCAGGCGGCCGCCGGTGGGCTTTCTACCCCACAGGCGGGCCGGAATGACTCGGGTATTGTTAAACACCAACAGATCGTCCGAACGCAAGTAGTCCAGCAGCTCGGTAAAACGATGGTGGCTCACTTCACCGCCAGGTCCGTCCAGAACTAACAGACGACTGGCACTGCGCTCGGGCAGCGGGTGCTGAGCGATCAGTTCGGAAGGCAGATGGTAGGCGAATTCGCTACGTTTCATAGACAAAAAAGCCGGCACGCGGCCGGCTTGCAGATGACAGGTCCCGGGACCTATTTGTCGTCTTTTTCCTCGGCGGGAGCTTCTTCCTCGGCGGGAGCTTCTTCCTCGGCAGGAGCTTCTTCCTCGGCAGGCGCTTCAGCTTCCTCGGCGACAGGCTCTTCCTCGGCAACTTCGGGCTCAGGCTCGGGCTCCGCTGGCGCGGCCACCTTAATCAGCTCTTCGGCCAACAGAATACGCACTTTCTCGTCGCCATTGACAGGATTTTTGTAAGCATCCTGAACCGCATAACGATCGTCACTGCGCTGATAGACAGTATATTCAGCCGTTTTCTTCACTAACTTCATGGCCATGGTCTTTTCTCCTTTAAGGTACTCAGATCACCGCCCTGTGGGGGCAGTTTCTCGTAACCGGGTTTCACATTCAAACTGGCGCGGAGTGTACAGGCAAATAAGCGTCGGGTTAAGGGAAAATTTATTGTACTTTGGACTCTGGTTGCTATAATCGCGCGCTTGCCAATGGGGCGATTTTTGAATCGTTTCCAACCCTTTAATGCCGGAGTGGTGGAATTGGTAGACACGTCGGATTCAAAATCCGATGCTCGCAAGAGCGTGTCGGTTCAAGTCCGACCTTCGGTACCATTATTCTTCAAGTTCCCATCTGAACATACAGCCAAGGCTTGGTGTAACTGAGCGTGATTACCAGGCCCTGTAGCCACACCGCCGCGCTGCAATCAAGCTCAACTTCATTCCTCTGGCACCCCGCTTACCACCGCGAAATTAGATTACGGCCCGACGCCAAGGGATTGTTTTTATTACAGTTTGCGCCGCGCGCACCAGTCGTGCTATTTTCCAAGTAACGGAGTATTCAAACGCCCTCCAGATGCCGCAAAGGCCTTCGGGGCGAATACAGGGCAAAGCAGCCAGGCAACTCCAGAGCTGCTTCCGAAAACGGGGTAAGGCAATGATGAAGATCCGCGATGCTCACAGGCAGCATACGGCCTCTCACGGGAGCTGTAAGTCTTGACTGTTGCCGGAAAGATCAATGCACTGGTCATTGCCATCGCCGCGACAGCGGGCTGCTTGCTAACCGCACACACAATTCAGAGTGAATACCGTTTATCCCTGGACCGCATCATCGAACAGTCCTCGGCCAGTGTACTAAGTCAGCCACAGCTACAACTCGACATCTATTATCGCGATGCACGCGCACTCAATAGAACGTTACAAGCCTTTATCGACAGCTCCCCAGCTATTGTTTTTGCCAAGGTACTGGACCCCAGCGGTAAAACACTTGCCGCCAAAGGGGATACAACTGCGGGCTTCGATGGTCCATACGCTTTTAGTGAAATCCGCCGCAATGCATCACCCGCGGATCAAACGCTGACCAGTCATGATGACGATGGAGCGGGTATTCTCGGGCTTGGAGGTCGGGTATTTGACCTTAGCCTGCCCATTCTGTCGCTGATCAACCCCCTGGAGAAAGATGTATCTCGCAGTACCTTTGGTGCCGCATTGGCTGCGCCGGAGAAAATGGGCAGTCGCCACGTCATTGGCTATATGCACCTGGGTATCAAGCGCATGGAAGTGATTCTCGCAACTTTGCCAGCAGCAGCGATTGCTAGCGTCATCGCACTGCTATTTGTACTAATGTGCGCGGCGCTCAGTATTACTATCACCCGGCGTATTACCGCACCGTTTTCCCGACTGGTACGACTGGCCGATGATATCTCTGCGGGAAAAATTGATCAGGCCGTAAAGGTGGAAGATGGCGGAGAGCTCAAGGAGATTTTCTCCCTGCTCAACACCATCATCGGCAACATCAACACCTATAAAACCAAAATGGACGTAGATCACCAATTGCTGAGCATGAAGGTGGACGAGCGCACGGCACAACTGTCCAAACGCAATACTGAACTTAACAAGGCGGTTAAGGAAGTCACTGAAACCAAGGATCGACTGCGGCAACTGGCCTATTACGACAGCTTGACCTCACTCCCCAACCGACGCCTGTTCACCGAACAGCTGGATCTGTTACTCAGGCTGGCCAAACGCAACAAGGAAATGTTGGCCCTGGTGTTTCTGGATCTGGACAACTTCAAACGCATTAATGACTCCCTGGGCCACAGCGCTGGCGACCTGTTACTGAGAGAAGTAGGGAAACGCTTGAGCGCCTGCGTGCGCGACAGTGATGTGGTGGCCCACTATGTGGAATCCACTGCCAGAATTGATGTGTCCCGACTGGGCGGGGACGAATTTACCGTGGTACTTAACCAGATTGACGGCGCCGAATCAGCTGGCATGGTGGCACAGCGCCTGATCGATACACTGATTAAACCCATGATTATCGATGGGCATGAGCTGGTAGTCACCCCAAGTATTGGCATCGCCATCGCACCACAGGATGCCGAGGACGTGGAAGGACTGCTGAAGGCGGCCGATACAGCTATGTATCACGCTAAAAACTCAGGTAAAAATAACTTCCTTTTCTATCACAGTGACATGGACGCTGCCGGTGTCGATCGTCTGACGCTGGAAACCGATTTACGCAAGGCCATCGAGCGCAATGAACTGGTGCTGTATTACCAGCCGCAGGTAGACACGCTTACCGGCTCAGTGATTGGTGCAGAAGCGTTAATGCGCTGGCAGCACCCAGAGCAAGGCCTGGTACCCCCCTTCAAATTCATCCCCCTGGCAGAGGAAATGGGCCTGATCGGCATCTTGGGTGACTGGGGCTTGCAGGAGGCCTGTCGGCAGATGATTGAATTTCAGGGTATGGGACTGGATCTGCCAAAGGTTTCCGTCAATGTCTCGCCGTTACAATTCAACAAGGCATTTATCGCTCGCGTTGGCGAAGTATTGCAGGAAACCGCGCTGCGCCCTTCCCGGCTGGAGCTGGAGTTGACTGAAGGCATCATGATGGATGATACCGAAGCCACCATTCGTTCGCTGGAGGCATTGAAAGACCTGGGAGTGAGTCTGTCCATCGATGACTTTGGCACCGGCTACTCATCTCTAAGCTATCTCAGCCGTTTCCCGCTGGATGAACTGAAGATTGACCGCAGCTTTGTTATCGATTTCGATAAAAGCCAGAATGATGCCAGTTTAATTATCGCGGTCATTGCCATGGGCCGCAGCATGAACCTGCAACTGGTGGCCGAGGGCGTGGAAACCCCCGAACAGTACCACTTTCTCAGGCAGCACGGCGCACATGTCATTCAGGGCTACCTGTTCAGTCAACCCGTACCGGCGAAAGAGCTGGTACCAATGCTATCGCCTGGTTACTTCCGGGAGCAGATCAGCAATATCGGCCCGGGCTGAGGTCGGTTTTTCTATTCGGCTTCAGCCTCAGCCTGACGGCGATCGCTTTCATCTTTTTTCATCCGCTGTACTTGCTCCAACTGCTGTTTATATGCCGCGGTAACCTTCTCGACACCGGAATCTGTAAGGCCACCTGTATTGCCGCCCACAACAAATGTTGCATAAACTGCAGAGGCCGTCATCAGGCCGGCGGACACCACGTTAGTACCGACACCTTCGTCTTTTATCTCATTGGCGAGATCAATAAGGCGGCGTGTGCACTCCTGATGAATTTCCGCATCTGTCTTGGCCATACTATTGCTCCTGTCTGCTATATCTGCGTTTAAAAAATCAAAGAGATTCTACCACTTTCGCTGTATCAACTCTCGCGAAAGTTGAATTACAGGACTTCTGCCCCTGCTAATCAAAGGCGGAGCGGCTGTAAGCCAGGCTAGGGCTGTACCGTGGTCACTACAGAGCGGTCGAATTGTCCGCGGCGCAGAAAATATACCACCTGGTCTCGCACTGCCGGGCTCCACATCATAAAAGTATGCCCCACCGGCAATTCCAGAAAATCCCGCATGCCCGGCACCCTGGTCTCGGCAACAGCAACCGTGCCATCGCTGGCCTCTGTTGGCGTACCGGGAATAACACCTCCACTGCTCGCGGTTCCCGCAATTACCCCCAGCTCGAATGATACCGGCCCCAAACGCAGGGGGACCGAGTTTTCACCCGTACCCAACTGCTCCACAGCATCCGGGGAAAGCGGCTGCAACAGGTCCAGGGAATACACGTAGTCCGCCACCTGACTCCCCTGATTGGGGGGCCCCAACATCACCACCCGGTGTAACCCGGGAATATCATGGTGGGCGGTATATTGCCTAATGAGAATACCCCCAAGGGAATGGGTAACAAAATGAATCCGCTGCGGCTGATGCAGACCACATTCGTACAGCCCTTGCTCCACAGCCCTCACCGCCAGCTCTTCAATGGGATAGCGCAGTGAAGGGTAGGTAGGGCTAGAAGTGGAGAAACCGGCGTCATCCAGTGCCCACTGCAACCACTTCATGGACAGTTCAGTCCGCCACAACCCATGCAGCAGGACCACACACTCCTGCTCCGCAGCTGCTTCTTCAGCAAGCGCAGGTGGCGGCAAAACGAGCATGAGCAGTGAAATAATAAACGCTTGAGCAGTACGCACGGGCTTCCGTCTTGATATAGGGATCAGTCGATCATTATATACATTTTTCCTTAAACGAACGGGCACGAAAGATTCCTGTCCAGTGACCGCATTTGCTTACCCATTAAGTGCGGCCACTGAGGTATACTGCGCCGCGATGAACACCGCCCAAGACATCCTGCATAGCGTATTCGGTTACGCCACTTTTCGCCCACCACAGGATCGTATCATCGAGACTGTGATTGAGGGCGGTGACGCCCTGGTATTGATGCCCACCGGGGGCGGAAAATCTCTGTGCTATCAGATTCCCGCACTGGCGCGCACTGGGTGCGGCGTGGTGATTTCGCCACTGATAGCCCTGATGCAAGACCAGGTCAGTGCATTGCGCCTGTTGGGTGTAAAAGCCAACTTCCTCAATTCGACGCTGGACCCCGCCACAGCAAGGCAGATAGAGCAGGACCTGCTCGAGGGAGACCTGGACCTGCTCTACATCGCGCCAGAACGGCTGACCCAGGAGCGCACCCTGCAGTTATTGGGGCGAGCGCCCATCAGTTTGTTTGCTATCGATGAGGCCCACTGCGTTTCCCAGTGGGGGCACGACTTCCGCGCAGATTACCTGCAGCTGAGCTTGCTACATGAGCGTTTCCCGCATATCCCGCGCATTGCCCTGACAGCCACCGCAGACGCCCGCACACGTACTGAAATCATCTCGCGATTGGATCTGGGTGAAGCCGCGCAATTTATCGCCGGTTTCGACCGGCCCAACATCCGCTATCGCATCACCCTCAAACATAATGCCAAGCAACAATTACTGCGCTTTCTCAAAGAAGAGCACCCCAGGGACGCGGGCATCGTCTATTGCCTGTCGCGTAAGAAAACTGAGGATGTGGCCTCATGGCTGCAGGAGCAGGGTTATAACGCACTGCCCTATCACGCGGGGCTACCTGCGAGCGTGCGTGCCGACCACCAGTCGCGCTTCCTGCGCCAGGAGTCGGTCATTATTGTCGCAACTATCGCTTTCGGGATGGGCATAGACAAACCCGATGTACGTTTTGTAGCGCACCTCGACATGCCTAAAACGATAGAGGCCTACTACCAGGAAACTGGCCGCGCCGGGCGCGACGGTGAAGCGGCTAATGCCTGGATGATCTATGGCCTGCAGGATGTGATTAAACTGCGCCAGATGATGGAGTCTTCCGAGGGCAGCCTGGAGCACAAACGCGCGGAGCAGCAGCGTCTTAATGCCATGCTGGGATTATGCGAAATCACCAGCTGCAGGCGCCAGGCGCTGCTCAACTATTTCGACGACGAGCTTACGGAAAACTGCGGTAACTGTGATACCTGCCTGGAACCTGTAGATACCTGGGACGGTACCGAGGCAGCACGTATGGCATTGAGTGCTGTATACCGTACCGGCCAGCGTTTTGGGGTGGCGCATTTAGTCGACGTACTGCGCGGCGCTGAAAACGACAAAATATTCCAGTCCGATCACCATCAACTGCCCACTTATGGCGTGGGCAAGGCCCTGGACAATAACCAGTGGCGCTCGGTGTTCCGACAGCTGGTTGCCCGTGCCTACCTCAGTGTGGACATGGAACGCTTTGGCGCCCTGCGTCTGGAAGAAAAGTGCCGCGGACTATTGCGCGGAGAGGAAAATATTCAGTTACGCCGTGACGTCAAAACCAAAACAGGCAGCAAGCGACAAACAAAATCAAACTTGCCCACGGATATCGACATAGCACTATGGGAAGCACTGCGTGACTGCCGTCGCGAGCTGGCAGAAGAACAGGGTGTGCCGCCCTATGTCATCTTTCACGACCGCACGTTACAGGAGATGTGCACGGAGCTACCGCAAAGCCTCTCGCAATTTGGCCGCATCACCGGCGTGGGGGAACGCAAGCTGGATAAATATGGCAGTAGTTTCCTGCAGGTCATCGAACAGCACCTGTCTGCCGCCTAGACCCTATCGACAAAGACCCCCGCCGGCAAACTTGTAGGGCTCACAGTTGTAAATCAAGCGCCCGGCTTCTCCATGCTGCCAGTCCAGAGGTTTGATCGCATACGCCGGCGGCATTCCCGGTGCTGCTTGATCCTGGGTTTCTTCTATGGAACGCGGATAACTGCTCCAGTCACGGGGTGCGCGCCAACCGGGGGGTGGAACCAGTTCCGAGCGGGTGCCGGCCACCGGGTACATGGTGCGCCATTGGTGAATTGCTGCGGCCATTTGCGTCACGACGGCGGGATGTTCGGATGCAAGGTTGTTGTACTCGTGGGGATCTTCGGAAATTTTAAACAAGTAGTTGGTCACACTGGCTGACAACAAGCCCTGCTGCACCTCCTGTACCAGTTTCCAGTGATCGTTAAACGCGGTGAGCATAAAGGATCCGCGAATGGGGGTCTCCGAGGCAAAGAACACCAGGTCCTGCCGCGGCGCCGGCTTGCCTTCACTGATAGCGGGCCACAGGTTGAGGCCGTCAAGTTCGAAAGTGTCATTCCCCGGAATTACCTCAGCTGCCGCCGCCAACGTGGGAAACACGTCCATTGCGGTCATGATCTGGTCCATACGCTGCGCACCTGCCAGGCGCTGCGGCCAGCGCAACAGCGACACCACACGAATGCCGCCCTCCCAGGTTTCTCCCTTACCACCGCGCAGAGGCACATTGTCCGCGCCACCGCTGGCATACGCTGCACCGCCGTTATCACTAAAGAAAAGTACTATTGTATTCTCGGCAATCCCCTGCTCATCCAGCGTGTCCAGCACCTGGCCTATGGCCTGATCCATGCCGTCGACGACCGCGGCATACATGGGCCGCGCGCTGGGCTGCAGCATCAACTTATGCATTTTTCGGGTTTCATCCGTATTCTTGCTGCGCGCCGGGAGGCGTGTATCTTGCAGTTCCGCGTATTTTTGCTGTAGGGCCGGCGGTGCATCCAGCGGCGTATGTGGCGCGATAAAGGGCATGTAGATAAAAAACGGACGGTCCTGTTGCCGCTGCACGATGAAACGTGACACTTCCTCCGCAAGGATAAAGGTCTCATAGCCGTCACGCTCTATAGACTGACCGTTTAGTTGAAAGTCCTTGCCCCCCTGATTCCCGAATGGCGGAAAATATCCCACTTCCGTATGTAAGTGGCCATAGAAATGATCAAAACCACGCTCGTTGGGATGATAGGCCTGTAGCGCATGTCCCAGATGCCATTTACCCACCATTGCCGTCTGATAACCTGCCGCCTGAAAACTCTGGGGCATAAAATGTTCCTGCGGGTGGATGCCAATATTCATCCACGGCATTATCACGCCATAGGCAACACCCAGGCGCATGGGGTCACGCCCGGTCATCAGCGCAGCCCGGGTGGGCGAACAAATCGGCGTGGTATAGAATCGCGACAACTCCACACCTTCCGCTGCCAGCCTGTCCAGCGAGGGCGTGTCGATCTCCCCGCCATGGAATCCGACATCACTCCAGCCCAAATCATCCGCAACCATTATGATCACGTTGGGGCGTTCAGCCGCTGCAGTCAGCGTGGCTTGCAAGGCTATAAACAGCAGTACTAAGTAATTGATCCTGCACATCATGACTCTCCAGTGTGCCCCTACAGAATGCTCAATGTAGCACAGCATGCATTTTTGTAATTCATGGGTATTACTATTTCCTCACCCGCCACTGCAACTTCTGGCAGTCCGTCTGATCTATCAAACTACCGCACCGATTGACCGTGAACGAGGAAGCGGGTAGCTTCAGCCCAAGAGAAATTATCAGGAGCATCCCGTGAGCAAACGCATACCACGTTCCAACGAAAATGATTACAGCACTGAGGCGGTCAAACAACGCCAGGACTTCATCGAGGAAAATACTCCGGCAAAACTGCACCACACCCGCGAATTTTCTTTCGCGCCTGAGGATATGGCTGGCAATATCGAGAATCTGTTTGGCGTCGCACAAGTGCCCATAGGCCTTGCCGGCCCCCTGTTGGTCAATGGCGAACATGCCCAGGGTGAATTTTATGTACCCATGGCGACGGTGGAAGGCACCATGCTGGCCAGTTACAACCGCGGCATGAAAGTGATACGCGATAGTGGTGGCGTTATCACCACAGTATCCGGTGAAGCCATGCAACGCGCGCCGGTGTTTGTATTTCCCAGCGCCAGGGAAGCGCGGGATTTTGGCCTATGGCTGAGCGCCAACTTTGAGCGTATCAAGGAAGTTGCGGAGTCCACCACCTCTATAGGCAAGCTCAACGAAATCGAGCAGTACCACGCTCATAACATGATTTTCACCCGCTTTGATTACAGCACCGGGGACGCCGCCGGGCAGAACATGACCAGCAAAGCGACCTTTTTCGCCTGTGAATGGATACGTAAGGAGTTCCCACAGATTTCGCACTATCTGCTGTCGGGAAATTTTGATACCGAGAAAAAGACGTCAGCGATCAACATGCTCAAGGGGCGCGGCCGGCGGGTCACTGCAGAAATCACTATACCCCGCGACGTGATGCTCGAGAACCTGCGTATCTCACCACCACAAATGCATTACGGCCAGGGCATAAGCACCATGAGTGCGTTTATCTCCGGCTCATCCAATAATGCGGCGCATCCGGCCAACGGCCTGGCGGCGCTATACCTGGCCACCGGACAGGACATTGCCAACATTGGTGAGTCCAACCAGTGCAGCACCTATAACAAGGTCACCCGCGAAGGCGACTATTACTTCTCCATCACCTTTCCCGCACTGATCCTGGCAACCTATGGCGGCGGTACCGCCCTGCCCACTCAGCGCGAATGCCTGGAAATCATGGATTGCTTCGGCCCTGGCAAAGCGCTGAAACTGGCCGAGATCGCAGCGGCCCTCACTGTCGCGGGCGAACTGTCCCTGGGAGCAGCCTCACGTATCGATCATAAAACCCGCAAGAACGAATGGGTGGATGCACACGAGAAACTGGGCCGTAACCGCTAGGGCCGCCAATGAACGAAGCAACCTGGATTATCCTGCTACACCAGGCACTGTTCCAGGGTCTGTTCATGGCCAAGAACATCAGCCTGAAAATAAAACTGGGAAAGCCTATTCGCGGTAACAATGCGGAAGCCAACCGGGCAGTGGGGTTTTTTATCTTGTTCATCGCGCTGTCGTTGTACCTGGCGGCTACGGACCGCGGCAACGGCATCCCGGCATTCGGCCTCATCACCGGCCTGAGTCTTTCGTTACTTGGACTTAACCTGCTCGTTGCTATCGCTTCGTTGCGAGACCTGGGCAAGTCCTGGCGCGTAGGCGTGATCGAAGAGCAGGAAACTGCACTGATTGAAGAGGGAATTTACCGCTATAGTCGCAACCCGTACTTTGTGTCCTACCTGTTGTTGTTCGCTGCCTACACCCTATTGCTAAAGAGCATGTTATTGCTCGTGCTTTCATGCATTGGCTTTGCCCTGGTGCACGCCATGATACGCCGGGAAGAGGCTTACCTGGACAGAGTCCATGGTCAAACCTATTTACGCTATAAGCAACGTGTACCCCGTTACCTGCTGCTATGAACGCCGTGCAAATTTCCCAACAGGTAGCGATACCTTACGCCGAGATCGATATCCAGGGCATTCGAGCCCAGGGGGCCGGAGGGCAAAACGTCAACAAGGTGTCCTCGGCCATACACCTGCGTTTTGATATTCGCGCCTCTTCTCTACCGGACTTCTACAAGCAGCGCCTGCTGGCAATCAGCGATCAACGTGTCTCCGGCGAGGGTATTGTCATCATCAAGGCACAAAAATTTCGCAGCCAGGAGAAAAACCGCGAAGACGCCCTCGCGCGCCTGCAGGAACTCGTGCGTGGAGCAGCTGTTACGCAAAAAAAACGTCGCGCCACCAAACCCAGTAAAAATGCTCGGAGGAAACGCATGGACAGAAAAACGCAGCGCGGCAAAGTTAAATCCCTGCGCGGCAAGGTGCAAGAGTAAAACTGCCCCGCCCGCTTTTCGCATAGTTAAACCGACTGAAAATATCTCCCATGACGTGTGCTGAAAGGCCATCTATCTATACTCCTACCACTGGTAGCCAACGCGGTCGCCGCTAAGATGCAAGACAACGAATAAACAAGCGTACTGCAGGCAATAGCGAGATTTATACATGAGCACTCCACAGGACAACAAAGCAACTGTCACCCGGTTTTTTGCTGCGCTGAACGCCGGTGACGCGAATGCTATCGTCGACGCCTACGCCGAGGACGGTTGCGTGGAGACCATGGGTGGCACGCTGATTTCGGGTATCTTTTCCAAGGCGCAGATCGCTGAGTCAGCCGGGGCAATTTTTGAGGTTTTCCCCCAGGGTTTAAAATTCACCATCAGGGACATGATCGCCGAAGGCAGCAAGGTCGCGGTGGAAGCCTGCAGTGAAGGCGAACACGTCTCCGGGCTCACCTACAGCAACGACTACCATTTCCTGTTTGAATTCAGCGATGGCAAGTTGCTGCGACTAAAGGAATACATGGATACCGAGCAAGTCACTGACGTACTCTGCGGCGGACAACGCCCCCCGTTCGGAGATTAGGATTCAACAACCCTGGTCAGTGTCAGTGTCACCGCCCATCAGCCAGGACAGGGCATTTTCCAGCAACAAGCGAAATTGCGGCTGCTCAAAGGCTTCCGCTTTATGGCCCATAGCGGTGTACAGACTGCGCCCGCTATCTATACAGCGACTCCACACCACCGGGTGATCACCCATGCGCAGATCACGCTCAGTTCCAGACCAGGGAACCTTCTGTACCGGCGTGTAACTGTCCTCGTCCAGGGTTGCAAGAATGGTGAAACCCAGCTCCCGCGGACTGCTATCCCATGAATACCACTCCTCGACATGCGTCCAAATATCCGGAATACCCCGCAGTGCCGGATGTCGCTGATTTTCCAGCACTACCGTTGCACGCTGAAACTGCGGCGACATGATATGTGCGGTAAAACGCGGACCAATCAACTCATCCATATACCATCGCCAATCCACCTGCTGGGTGTCTCCCGCTGAGTGGATACCCAACCAGCCACCGCCGCCGGCCAACCACTGCTGGAAAGCATCCTCCTGCTGCGTATCGAGGATGTCACCGGTAACATTGAGAAACACCACGGCGTCAAAACGAGCGAGGTCGCGCGCATTGAAAACAGCGCCATTTTCCGTGTGAAAGTAGGACCAGTCGCGCGCACTGGCTATCTCGCTGAGGGCTTGAGTACCCCCGGCAATACCGTCCCTGTGCCGATAGCCATTGGTTTTGCTAAAAACCAGTACGGCCGGGCCAGGCAGTTCCGCGGGAAGCGCGGGCGCAACCGTATCGTGCTGAGTGGAAGGAAACAAAAAGTGCCAGGCACCAATGTTCCAGATGTAGGCCAACGAGGCTACTGCAAACACTAGCGCCAGAATCAGTAAGCCGCGGATAAAGCGATACAACAGGCCTTTTTTTCTGGCCATACCCATCCCCAAAAATTATTACAGGGCGGCATTATAGGCCGCTATGGGGTTGCTGTTAAATGCTCTTTACGGGTTATCACTGGGGGCAATGCCTGTGCTATTTAGCCCCGTCGAACCAGTCGTCAAAACCCAGAACGGAAGAGGGCCCTATATGCAACTGTTCCAGTACGCCATGACCAACCTTGTCACCACGGGTGGCGCGCACAATCTGTTGCACATGCAGGTTTTCCAGTGCCAGAGGATCCAGATCGCTATCGCTCCAGTTCTCGCCGCCTATTGCCAGCTCGCCGTGCCACTTACCATGGCCCCATTCGGGATGCTGGTAGCCCAGGCCTTTCATGCGATGCACTAATACCGGCTCCAGAGAAATCTCCAGACTCTCTCCGGTCTTGTCATTCATGGTAATTACCGCCGAACTGGCGCGGCGCGTCCCCGGGATCATGTCGAACTTGTGCCCCACCCTGCCCTGCCATATTCGACTGGCAGGATCATTGGTACCGGGAATATCATCCATTTTGGTGTAGTGAGGTAAAAAAGCCTGGTCAGTATGCCACTGATGGCCCTGGTCGTCCTCAAACCAACCCGCCAGGCTGCATTCGTCTTCCCAGTGAATAGGCACCCAGTTGAAGTGCAGCGCCTGAAATTCCGCCAGCGGCGCTCCGCCGTTATAGGACTCACCTACCGGGCGGATACCCCATGAGCGGTCTTTCAGGCCAAAGGTGGTGGCGCCATCCACTTGCAGTTCTTTGCCGTCATAGCGAATCCAGCCTGACCAGAATCCGAACTGGTCCAGCCGCGTAGCATCCATAACAATATGGCGTTCATTGCGCAGAGTTTGACGGCCTTCTTCGATACAGGCTGTGCGCGGGGTAAACAACAAATCGCATTCTATGCCTGTTTCGTTAGCCGCGATCAACAACCGGTGCCGCCCCATTGGCTCCAGAATCTGCAGGGAAAACGGCCCTACGGTAAGGTCCGTGGGCTCCGCCGGTGCGCGACAGGAGCCGTGGAATGCGTATTGCCGGCCATCAATCGCCAGACTCAGGCTGCAATCCAGAATACCCAGGTTGGGATAGCGGCACATACCCACCCCAAAATAGAATCCGCCATCGCGGTCATGGGCGTTGTACCAGAAACGATCGTAGTGAAAGCGGTCGCTGGATGCCGTATGGAATACCGGCTCTGCGGTCTGGTGAATCGGGTAATCGTCGAATTTAGACAGCATGGGTTGGCTCCCGCCGAGTCATAGTCAATGGCAAAGCATGAACCACAAGCAACCGTTCAACAAGTCACCACAATAATCACTGCACGATCGTATGGTAAATCAAACTCGTTCGCCCGCACGCGGCTTGCCGAGCGAATTTCCCGGGCAAGGCACATCAGGCCCAGCGCTGCGGCGGTGGGCCTGATGCCACTGTCACTGTTACTGTTTAGAAGAAGCCCAGCGGGTTAATGTCGTAGCTGACCAACATGTTTTTAGTCTGTTGGTAGTGGTCCAACGCCATTTTGTGCGTCTCTCGTCCTATACCCGATTTCTTGTATCCCCCGAAAGCGGCGTGCGCGGGATAGGCGTGGTAACAGTTCATCCACACCCGCCCTGCCTGGATGCCCCTACCCATGCGGAAAGCCCGATTGGTGTCCCGAGTCCATACTCCAGCGCCAAGGCCATATTCAGTGGCATTGGCAATGGCCAGGGCCTCCTCTTCAGTGCTAAAGGTGGTAATGCCCAGGGTGGGCCCAAAAATTTCCTCCTGGAACACGCGCATATCGTTGGTGCCCTTCAACAGGGTTGGCTGCACATAGTAGCCACCCGCTATGTCACTGCCCACTACCGCCTTTTCGCCGCCTATCAGGAACTGGGCGCCATCTGCCCGGGCGACATCCATATAGCTCATGATTTTATCGAACTGCTCTTTGGAAGCCTGTGCACCCACCATGGTCTCTGTATCCAGCGGGTTACCCTGCTTGATATTTTTAGCCCGCTCCAACACCCGCTCGATGAAGTCATCATAGATACTCTCCTGCACCAGTGCGCGCGACGGGCAGGTACAGACTTCTCCCTGGTTGAAAAAGCCCAGCAGCAGGCCTTCAACGCATTTGCTGACGAACTCGTCCTCGTATGTCATCACATCTTCGAAGTAAATATTAGGCGACTTACCGCCCAGTTCCACTGTGGAGGGAATCAAGGTCTTGGCGGCATTTGCCAGTATCTGGTGACCCACCGCGGTGGATCCGGTAAAGGCGATTTTCGCGATGCGATCAGAACTGGCCAGGGCGTGACCAATTTCCGCGCCGTAGCCATTGAGGATATTCACCACTCCGGGAGGCAACAGGTCGGCGATCATTTCCATCATCACCAAAATTGAGGTGGGTGTCTGCTCCGCCGGCTTGAGTACCACGCAATTACCTGCGGCCAGCGCCGGCGCCAGTTTCCAGCCCGCCATGAGTAACGGAAAGTTCCAGGGAATGATCTGCCCGACCACACCCAATGGTTCATGGAAATGGTAACTCACAGTATTGCCATCGATATCACTGGCGCTGCCTTCCTGGGCTCGAATGCAGCCGGCGAAGTAGCGAAAATGATCTACCAGTAGCGGAAGATCGGCATTGAGTGTCTCGCGAATACCCTTGCCGTTGTCCCAGGTTTCGACATAGGCCAGAGTTTCCAGGTTGGCTTCCAGTCGGTCAGCAATCTGCAGCAGGATATTGGAGCGCTGGGCAACTGCGGTGCTGCCCCAGCCTGGCGCTGCGGCATGCGCAGCGTCCAGCGCCTTGCTCAAATCGGCTGCGCTGGAGCGCGGTATCTCGCAATAGGCCTCGCCGGTCACCGGGGTAATATTCTCGAAATAAGCACCCTCTGCAGGCGCGACCCACTCACCGCCTATAAAATTTTCGTAACGACTCTTGAAGGTAAACAGCGCGTCTTCGCTGCCGGGCATGGCATACAGCATGAATCTATCTCCTGAATTTAAGGTTGACTGAAATACTATAGACCAGCAGCGAAAAATGCACCGTAAAAACATCTTGCGGGCGTCAGATCATGTGCTGGACCGCGTCATGCGCACGCTAAAATACTAGGCGGTAAGGTAGAGTATCAATAGAGTATAGACGGCAAACACCACAGCAAACACCGGAAAAAAGCGCGGCAGGGACATGATCAGCAGCATCAGCAAAATACCCACTGTCGGAAAGGCCAGGGCCACAAACAATGGCACTGGCTCTGCCAGCATCGTCAGGTTGACGTAGGGACCCACGGCGAAATACACCAACATGGACAGTGCCGACAACCTGCCCAGACGCTCACTGTGCTGGAGGAAATCCAGTCGGCCTTCTTCCGGCACCGGCAGCGCCATTTCCGCTGCACCGTAGATACAGATGGATCCTATAATCAGCACCAGGAAGTCAGCAAAGGTCCATACGGAAACCTCGCGCAGACCCCATCCGATCCACCACAGTTGCAGACTGTAAGCCAGAATGCACAAACCCCAGACCGCTGTGGACCAGTGGAATGTCACCCGGCTGTGCGCGCGGATTAATGCAGCGACGGTGTGTAGCAGCCGCGTAATCCCCAGGCCCAGAATAATCGAGACCGCCACAAATACATATTCGTGCTGTGTCATATGCAGGCAAAGCCTTGTTTTGACTTAAAAAGATAAACACAGGGTGCCACAGGGATCGCTCTGGTCAAGCGCTAGCGGACGTAAACAGGGGTTGACCTGTCAGTGAACGCGAAACTATACTTCGTTCCACTTTAGAACTATGCGCCTCACGCGGAGTGACTTATGAGTAAGACCCTGGAATTCTATTTCGATTTCGCCAGCCCCACCACCTACCTGGCCCATAAACGTCTGCAGCAATTGCGCGAGCAATACGACCTGATTATTGAATACAAGCCCATGCTGCTAGGTGGCGTATTTAAAGCCACTGGCAATACCACCCCGGTCGCCATCCCGGCCAAGGGGAAATACATGTTGGAATCCGACCTGCCACGCTTTTGTAAACGCTACAATGTTGAGCTGAAGCTCAACCCACACTTCCCGGTAAACACACTGACACTGATGCGTATAGCGGTAGGCGCGCGCGAAATGGATTGCTTTGAGGCCTACCTGGATGCAGCGTTCGACGCCATGTGGCTGGCCGGGGAAAACATGGGCGATGTAGAAGTGATTAGCCGCTGCCTCACCAATAAGGACCTGGATGCCCAGGCGTTACTGGAATTGACTCAACAACCCGAGGTAAAAGCCGCCCTGATCGCCGCCACAGAAGAGGCTGTGGCAAGAGGCTGCTTCGGCGCCCCTACCCTGTTCATGGATGGCGAGATGTACTTCGGCCAGGACCGCCTGGACTTTATAGAAGAGGCCCTGGGCCAGGCCTGATACATAGGGTCCGTCGCCGCAACTGGCTCACCAGTTGCGCTGGCATGTTTCACGCGGAGCAAAGCCGGCATTAACATTTCTTTACCAAAGCCGACCCAAATTTACGCCTGGCTCTGTTCAAATACACACTGTTCACACAACAGGAGAACATCCATGAAAGCTATCATTCTCACACTGGGCCTACTGATGACCGCCACCTCCGCACTGGCTGAACGCGAAGGAGGCTCCGGAGATCGAGACGGGCACCGCGCCCGCATGCAACAAGAGCTGGGACTCAGCGAAGATCAGCTACAGCAAATGCGTGAAATCCGCGAACAGGGCGGAAGCCGTGAGGAAATGCGTGCGGTAATGACCGAGGAACAACAGGCAAAGGCCAAAGAACTGCGTAAAAACAGTAAGGGCGATCACGCGCAACGCATAAGCCGCATGCAGGAACACCTGGGGCTGAGTGACGGGCAGGTTACACAAATGCAAGAAATTCGCGAGCAAGGTGGTTCCCGCGAAGACATGCAAGCGGTTCTCACCGAAGAACAGCAGGCCAAACTGGCCGAGAAGCGCAGCGCGCATAAAGGTAAGCAGCGCAAGACTGAATAACGCCCCACCGTTTTCAAAGTAAGGACCCCTGCTTGCCATCAGCCTGAAAAACTGATGGCTTTTTTGGGTGACAACCCCGTTGGATCAGATCAAGCTCTTGCGCATCACTACAGTACTTAGAAAAACATTAGCGCACCAGATTGGCGCCGCCGTGAAAAAAACAGAGCTTAACTATGCCGCTTGCTCACTCTGGCGAGCCTGGATAAGTTGTTTCAACTCCGGCACACAGGAACCGCACTGCGTACCACAGCGTAAGACGTCGCCAAGATCCTGAACACTACAGGCACCCTTCTCTACCGCCTGGATGATTTGGTTCTCCCCCACCTCCCAACAACTACACACCACACGTCCACTATCAACTGCAGAAGCGTCCATACCGGCTAGCAGGCGAGACGACTCGACTGCAAGTGATTGTGTACCAAGTGACCCCAACCAGTTACGCAAAGGCAAGGCGTCTCGCTCGCGATTGATAAACAGCGCAAAGCGAAGTTCCCCATCGCGCTGGCTGATATAGCGATAATCTTCCCGATTCTCGTCGGTATACTCAACGCAGCGCTGCGCCGTTGCGCCCAGACAGGAGAGAACTTCCGGAGCAAGTTCGCCGTTGGCGCTTGCCATCAGCGTCAGGTAACCACCCTCCACAACCACTCGCGACCAATACAGGGTATCGGGCAGTAAAAACTTGTCGCGACTGAAGCATATCCCCCACAGCGACGTCGACAGGGCATACAATTGCACACTGGCGAACTTTGACTGGGGCTGCCCGGAAACAGGATCAGTGACCGATGGCAGCAGAGCGCTAATACAGGCATCACCGGAAAACTGATCGCTCCAGTGTATAGGGCTGAAAACCTGTCCCATAGGTAGGCCATCATCGATTAGCAATAGTGCACGTACGCGCGCGGCATTACCCCTGAGCTCTATAACATCCCCCGCATTGACACCAAGCCGCAATGCCTCTCGCGCATTCACCGCGACGCTATAGAAGTCCTGATGACGCATCAACCTTGGTACCAGACCGGTGCGGGTCATGGTGTGCCACTGATCGCGCAGACGCCCTGTGTTGAGAGACAGCCCGCGATCACTTGTCCCACTGTGCACCGGCATAGCAGGGATAACCGGCATAAATTGGGCGCGCCCGGATGCTGTATAAAATTCGCCATCAGCCAATAATCGCCCCGAGATGCCATCGACTGGAGCGGGCCAATAGGTGGGCGGCAAGCTTGCGTATTCCTGCGCGCTAAGTGCGGCAAGGGCGCCAATATCAAAGGCCCGCTTTCCGCTATTCTCGAACGCGGAAAGAGCGGCGTGCTCGCGGAAAATATCTGCCGGGGAAGTGTAGGCAAAGTTATCTGCATAGCCCAGTCGACTAGCCACTTGCTTTATTATCCACCAATCGGCTCGCGCTTCAGCAATTGGCTGCTGCAACGCGCGCTGTCGCGAGATACAGCGCTCAGAATTGGTTACCGTGCCCTCTTTCTCCCCCCAACCGGCGGCAGGTAGTAACAGGTCAGCATAGGCGGCGGTATCGGTATCAGCACTGCAGTCAGACACGACCACGAAGTCACATTTCTCCAGAGCCGCGCGCACCTGTACGGTGTCGGGCAAGCTCACTGCAGGATTTGTCGCCATAATCCATAGGAAACGTATCTTGCCTTCAGCGGCAGCCTGGAACATTTCTACTGCCTTCAGACCGGGCTCCCTGGCCATATCAGTTGCCTGCCAGAAGCGCTCCACTGTGTCGATATCTTCTTCTGCAAAATCCATATGCGCAGCTAACTGATTTGCCAGGCCACCCACCTCGCGACCACCCATGGCATTGGGCTGTCCAGTAATGGAGAACGGACCACAACCAGGCCGCCCCAGGCCGGCTGTTGCCAGATGACAGTTGATAATAGCGTTGCATTTATCGGTGCCGGTCGCCGACTGGTTTATACCCTGCGAGTACAGCGTAACGGTTTTTTCAGTAGCGGCGAACCAGCTGTACAGCGTCTCAATCTGCTGCTCGGGCAGGCCGGTCTTGTCAGCCACCTTGCTGATATCCAGATCAGCTACCGCCTCACAGGCCTGCGTGAATCCCTGGGTATGCGCGTCAACATACGCATGCTTGATCAGGTCTTTTACGCACAAATAGTGCAGCAGCCCAGCGAAAAGGTAGGCGTCACTACCGGACGCCAGCTGCAGATGCAAATCAGCAATATCACAGGTACTGGTGCGGCGCGGGTCGATGACGACGACCCGCTTGTGCGGGTTCTTCTGCTTGGCAGCGACGATACGTTGATACACTACCGGATGGGTCCAGGCAGCATTGGAACCTACTATCAGAAGAAGGTCACAGATTTCCAGATCCAGATAATCACAGGGCACCAGGTCTTCGCCAAAGGCGCGTTTGTAGCCCGCCACTGCGGACGACATACACAGGCGTGAATTGGTGTCGACATTAGCGCTACCCATGAAGCCCTTCATCAGCTTATTGGCAACGTAGTAGTCCTCTGTCAGCAACTGACCTGACAAATAAAATGCAATGGCCTGCGGACCAAATTCTTCACGCACACTGCGCATACGCTGCGCCACTAGATCCAGGGCGTGGTCCCAGGTTGTTTGCCGCCCGGCAGACATCGGGTGGAGGAGCCGCCCCTCGCGCACCAGTGTTTCTGCCAGCGATGTCCCCTTGACACACAGACGGCCGGCATTGGCGGGATGGCTATCATCCCCCACAACCCGGATCAGGCCGCCCTCTTCGCGCTGCGCGGTAACACCACAGCCAACGCCGCAATAGGGGCATGTGGTGTTACAGGTTTTCATCCACGCCCTATCAGCACATGATCTCCATCAAGGCGAACCTTGTAGACTTCCAGGCACACAGACTCATCTTCCACGCAGTTGCCACTGGCAAGTTCGAAATGCTGTTTATACAGCGGGGAAGCCACCACCAGCTTGCCCCCCAGATCCCCGATAATGCCGCGCGACATGACATTGGCATTGCCTATGGGATCTCGATTGGCCAGGGCATATACAGCCCGTTCTTCTTCGGGTAGATAAAACAAAGCCACCTGCTCACCCTCTACCAGGGCGCACACGCCAGAACCGGGCACCAGATCCTGTCGTTCACAGATCTGCTGCCATTCAAATTTTTCCACTGCCGTCATTTCACTTCTCCCTACTTGGTCACTGCTACCAGGCGCAGACGCTCGTCCGGCCTGGCCGGTCGAACCTGCTCACGTTCTCTGACAAAAACCACGCCACTGTCTGCCTCATCGGAGTTTACAAATTGCCGAAAGCGCTTTAACTTTTGCGGATCCTGCAAAGTCTCTTTCCACTCGCAGGCGTAAGTACCCACCACATGCGCCATCTGCGCTTCCAGTTCCGCGGCGATACCGAGGCTGTCCTCAATCACCACTTCACGCAGGTATTCGATACCGCCTTCAAGGTTATCCATCCACACTGAAGTACGTTGCAGTCGATCAGCGGTGCGTATATAGAACATCAGGAAGCGATCGATGTACTTGATCAAGGTCTGGTCATCAAGGTCCGTAGCAAATAAATCTGCGTGCCTGGGCTTCATGCCCCCGTTACCACAAACGTAGAGGTTCCAGCCATTTTCCGTCGCAATAATGCCGAAATCCTTGGACTGGGCCTCAGCACACTCGCGGGTACACCCGGATACAGCAGACTTGAATTTGTGCGGCGCACGCAGTCCCTTATAGCGACCTTCCACTGCTATCGCCATGGCGACGCTGTCCTGAACGCCATAGCGACACCAACTACTGCCCACACAGGATTTCACTGTACGCAAAGCTTTACCGTAAGCGTGACCGGTTTCAAAACCTGCATCTACCAACAACCGCCAAATGTCTGGCAACTGGTCGAGGCGGGCACCGAATAGATCCACTCTCTGCCCACCGGTAATTTTTGTGTACAAGTCGTATTTCTTGGCTACTTCACCCAGCACAATCAGCTTGTCCGGTGTGATTTCACCACCGGCCACACGCGGCACCACCGAGTATGTCCCGTCTTTTTGCATATTCGCCATAAAGGTGTCGTTAGTGTCCTGCAAGGGCACATGGCGCGCGTCGAGAACATGTTCGTTCCACAGTGACGCCATGATGGAACCCACCGCAGGCTTACAGATATCACAGCCGCGCCCCTGGCCATGGTCAGCGATCATCGCATCAAAACTTTTAACCTCCCCTACCTGCGCCAGGTGATATAGCTCCTGACGGGTATGGGGAAAGTGCTCACAGATACTCTTATCGACGCTGACGCCACGCGCTAACAACTCATCGTCGACCAGGTTCTTGAGCATGGCCGAGCAACCCCCGCAGCCACTACTCGCCCTGGTAACACCCTTTACCTCACCCGCTGAGCAACAACCGCCGTCTATCGCGCACAAGATGTCGCCCTTGGTGACGTTGTGGCAGGAACACACCATCGCGGTAGCCGGAAGCGCCGCGACACCAAGTGTTGGCTGCTCCCCGGATGCTGGCACAATCAGGCCCTGTGGATCAGCCGGCAGCTCGATGCCGTTGAGGTGATACTGCAACAAAGTGTCGTAGCTGGTGCAATCACCAACCAGCACGGCTCCCAACAACTGTTTACCATCGGCACTGGTCACCAGGCGCTTGTAGTATTCTTCTCGCTCATCACTGAATACAAAGGACATTGACCCTTCGGTGCGGCCATGCGCATCACCGATAGAACCGACATCCACGCCCAGCAGTTTCAGCTTGGTGCTCATATCCGCACCCTGGAACTGCACGTCATCCCCGGCCAATTGCGCTGCCACTGCCTCCGCCATGCGGTAACCCGGCGCCACCAGGCCATATATACGGCCACCAAACAGCGCACATTCGCCAATCGCAAAGATATCCGTATCCGTGGTTTTACATTTGTAATCAATGACAATGCCACCGCGCTCGCCCACCACCAGCTCGGCATCGCGCGCCAGGTTATCGCGGGGCCTGATCCCTGCAGAGAACACAATCAGGTCGGTTTCCAGGCTGGACTCATCGGCAAAATCCATGCGCAGCGCATGCTCGTCACCGGGAACTATATGCCGGGTGTTCTTACCGGTGTGCACCTGGACACCCAGAGCCTCGACCTTGCGACGCAACATCCGCGAACCGCCGTCATCGAGTTGAACCCCCATCAAGCCCGGGGCGAATTCCACGACATGGGTTTGCAGACCAAGATTTTGCAAGGCATTGGCACACTCAAGCCCCAACAGGCCGCCGCCTACCACCACCCCGACCGTACTGTCTTTGGATCGAGACTTAATGGCACCCAGGTCATCGATTGTTCTATAGGTCAGGCAGCGCTTGTGATCAGATCCGGGGACGGGGGGCACAAAGGGATATGACCCAGTGGCAAGGACCAATTTGTCATAGCTAAAGCGCCGCCCCAACTCTGTGACCACCACCTTTGCATTGCGTTCGATAGTGACCACCGGATCACCAAAATGGGCATCGACCCCCCACTGCTGGTAGGTTCCCCTGGTCGCCATAGCGAGTTCCTCAGGCGCCCTGCCGGCAAACACATCTGACAGGTGAACCCTGTCGTAAGCCGGCCGAGGTTCCTCGCCCAGGATGGTAATAGCATCACCACTGCCACTCTCAACCAGCGTTTGCACAAAGTGGTGGCCCACCATGCCATTGCCCACGACTACGATCTTGCGTTGTTCCATTGTCTTTCCTCTGTTTCTCAGGCGGCTGCCGCAGCCGTCTGCATTGCTTCACATGTAGTGCGCCCGAACATCAACTGATTGCGAAAACCGGACACATCCTGTGCACTGTGAATCAACTCCCGATACCAGGAGGCGTCACGCTTATCACCTACCAGAACTGCGCTGACCAGACGCCCCTGCCGTAACAGCAGTCGCCGATAAATACCAGCACCACGGTCCCTGAGCACTAATTCTTCCCCGGGTTGCTGTAGTTGCCCGGCACTGAAAATATCCACACCGGATATTTTCAGTTGCGTGGGCCAGTCCTCTAATTCAAACCCCGGGCCATCCATATCCAGCAACTGACGGGCCAGCACCTCGGCCTGCGCACGAACCGGAGCCACCAGACCGAAGCACTGTTGGCCTAGCTGGGTACATTCTCCAAGGGCATAGCAATGTTGCTGCGAGGTGTGCATGTATGCATTCACCAGTACACCGCGATCTGTCTCAAGACCAGAAGCTGCAGAGAGGCACTTATTGGGGTTTATTCCCGTCGCAAAAACCAGCAGGTCACAGGCTATTTGCTCAGCATTATTCAATTCCAGTGCAACCAGTTTTTCCCGCTGCAATACCAGACGCGAAACCGATTTTTCCAGCCGAAAGCTGATACCCTTTTTCTCCAGCTTGCACTGCAACAACTCGCCACCCTCGCGATTCAATTGCCGATTCATCAACCAGGGGCGACGATGTAATACCGATGTAGAAAATCCCAACTGGTTCAAACCATCGGCGGCCTCAAGCCCCAACAGTCCGCCGCCCACTACCACCGCTGTGGCACCATGGCTCGCTATATTTCGTAGACGCTGGGCATCACGCAAGGTACGCAATTCTTGAACGCCACCAACCCAGGAATTTTCCAGATCAGGCTTGTGCACGCTCGCCCCCGTCGCCATTACCAGCCGGTCGTAGCCCAAGGTCTCACCCTTATCGGTACACACTGTTTTATTATCGAGTTGCACTGATTCAACACGGGTCCCGGTGATAAAATTCACGGCACCGGCACCAACTTGCGTGTCGAGCATCTGTAAATCCTGCGCGACACTTTCGCCTGCCAGCACCGCAGACAGCATCACCCGGTTGTAGCAGGCTTCGGGTTCGTCACCAATTACCGTAATACGCAGGTCATGCTGATGGCGAGCCAGTGCCTGCAATAGGTAGGCAGTGGCCATACCGGCACCGACGATAATGATTTGCTGTGACATCGCGATTGACCTAGGCGGCCTGGGTACCGGAGCTGCTGAGCACTGACTTTTCCGGGCCGGGTATTGCGCTGAGTTGTGCGCAGCTGTCAGCAACGGATTGCACGGCTTGCGACTCATGCTTATCGTGCTTGGCATAGAGGAACTCAAGGACCTGCTGGCGCAGATGAACAAAACCCGCATCCTCGGCCAGTTCCAGTCGATCCCTGGGGCGAGGCAAATTCACTTCCAGGATATCGCCTATAGTCGCTGCGGGTCCGTTAGTCATCATTACTATGCGGTCCGACAATAACACCGCCTCATCGACATCGTGAGTGATCATAATCACCGTGTTGCCCAACGCTGTCTGTATCGACATCAGCGAATCCTGCAGCTGGGCCCGGGTCAATGCATCCAGGGCACCAAAGGGTTCATCCAGCAGCAGCACCTTGGGCTCCATCGCCAGACAACGAGCAATGCCTACCCGCTGTTGCATGCCGCCAGATATCTCGCCGGGCAGCTTGTCCATGGCGTGTTCCATATTCACCAGTTGCAGGTTGTGCTCTATCCACTGCCTGCGCTCTGCTCTGGACTTGGTCTTACGGAATACCTGGTCAACTGCCAGGGCCACGTTATCGTAGACACTTAACCATGGCATCAGCGAGTGATTCTGAAATACCACCGCCCGATCCGGCCCGGGATCCAGCACTTCCTTGCCCTCCAGGGCAACACCACCCTCAGTCGCCTGGTGCAGGCCCGCAACAATATTCAGTACCGTGGATTTACCGCAGCCCGAGTGGCCAATAAGTGATACGAACTCACCCTTATCCAGTTTCAAATTAACGTTTTGCAGCGCACGATACTTTTTCCCATTGGTATCGAACTCGATCCCTACGCCGGTGATATCCAGGTATTTGATACTCATCGCAATTCCCCTTGGTTAACGCAACACAGCCTGCTTGTCCCAGCTCACGCGCTTTTGCAGCGTCAGCATCATTTTGTCGAGCATGAAACCGATGACACCAATCACCAGAACCGCCACCATAATGCGGCCCAGAGAGTTGGAGCTGCCATTTTGAAATTCATCCCACACAAACTTGCCCAGCCCCGGATTCTGCGCCAGCATTTCTGCTGCAATCAGCACCATCCAGCCGGTGGCCAGTGATAGCCGCAGCCCAGTGAAGATCATGGGAATTGCGGCAGGCAGTACTATCTTGCGCACATGCACCAGCGGCGACAGCGCCATCACCCGGCTAACGTTGACCAGGTCTTTGTCGATGCTGGCTACGCCTACAGTGGTATTAATCAACGTGGGCCACAGGCAACACAGCGCCACGGTAATCGCCGAGTTGAGAAACGCTTTTTGAAACAATGGATCTTCGACGCTATAGGTAGCACTGACCACCATAGTCACCAGCGGCAGCCAGGCGAGCGGCGATACCGGCTTGAATATCTGGATGATCGGGTTAAATGCCTTGTAAACCCCGGTACTTAAACCGCATAAGACGCCCAGTGGAATGGCAATCATGTTGGCCAGCACAAAGCCGGCGGCAACCGTCACCAGGCTGGTAAATATCTGGTCGATAAAGGTCGGTTTTCCAGTGTAATTACGCAATTTCACAGCGGCCTGCGGATCTGCGGACAGTTTTTCGGCATTGCGCTTTTCCTGTCGCTGATAAAACGCGACTTCCTTGTCGCGCTCGCGGAAATGCTCGGCCCCAAGGTTCTGTAATTGCTCCCAGACCTGCACCGGCCCGGGGAACTGGCCGAGAGAGGTTTCTATGCGACTGGCGGAAAATTGCCAGAACAGAATGAATACAATAATCCCCAGGCAGGGAACCAGCAGTAGTGGAACCCATTGCGAGGGTCGCAGGAACGCCGCCATCTGTGCGAATCGCTGCTGCGAGGGAAGTGTCACTGCCGTATCAGTCATTTGTTCAGTTCCTGGATGCGTCGGAATATCAGTTAAAGCGTCTCGTCACCTTTCAGCCCTATGGCAAATTTCTGCAGATAGGCATTGGGCTTGCTGCCGTCGAACGTCATACCGTCGATAAACTCACTCTGGGGCGCTTTAAATCCGCTTTCCGTCGCAAACGTCGGGAAATCACTGGCCTGCATCTCACCTTCAGCGATAAGCGCCCGGGCTGCACGCTGGTAGATATCCGGGCGATATACACTCTTCGCCACGTCCATATACCAGTCATCTGATTTTGGCTCAGCAATTTGTCCCCAACGACGCATCTGCGTCAGGTACCAGATGGCGTCAGAGTAGTAGGGATAGGTCGCGTGATAGCGGAAGAACACGTTGAAGTCAGGCACTTCACGCACATCGCCCTTCTCATATTCGAAGGTACCGGTCATGGAATTCGCAATGACGTCGTAGTCAGCGCCGACATAATCCGAGCGCGACAGTATTTCCACCGCCTTGGGACGGTTGGCATTGTTGTTTTCATCAAGCCATTTGGCTGCACGCAGCATTGCCTTCACCACACGCACAGTGGTGTTGGGATACTTTTCGGTAAACTGCTGGGTCATGCCGAATACCTTTTCCGGATTGTTCTTCCAGATCTCGTAATCGGTGATCACCGGCACACCAATACCCTTGAATACCGCCTGCTGGTTCCAGGGCTCTCCGACGCAGTAACCGGAGATAGTGCCTGCCTCCAGGGTGGCAGGCATCTGCGGTGGCGGCGTTACAGACAGCAGCGCCTGCGCATCTATCTGCCCGGAAGTATCACCCTTGTGCGGTGCGTAGTACCCGGGGTGAATACCGCCGGCAGCCAACCAGTAACGCAGTTCATAGTTGTGTGTAGACACCGGGAATACCATACCCATGTTGAACGGCTTACCGTCGTCGATGTACTTCTCTACCACCGGCTTAAGGGCATCCGCCTTGATCGGGTGCACCGGTTTTCCGTTCTCCATGGGCACATAGGGTTTCATCGACTCCCACACCGCGCTGGAAACCGTGATGCCGTTCCCGTTGAGGTCCATGGACAGTGGCGTCACGATATGTGCCTTGGTCCCATAGCCTATGGTTGCCGCCAGCGGTTGACCCGCGAGCATGTGCGCGCCATCCAGCTGTCCATCGATCACCCCGTCCAGCAGTACCTTCCAGTTGGCCTGTGCCTCCAGGGTGACGTAAAGTCCCTCGTCCTCGAAATAGCCATTTTCATAGGCAATCGCCAAAGGTGCCATATCGGTCAACTTGATAAATCCAAACCTGAGCTCATCCTTCTCCGCTTCACCCAGTTCGGCAGCGGCCACCAGGGGCACAAAAACGGTGAGAGCAGAGCCCACAGCCAGAGCATTGAAACGGCGGCGGGACAAAGAAAAAATGTGTTCGAAATTCATAACTTACCTCTTGATAGTCTGTTGCGCAGGCACGCATAAACCTGCCCCGCACAGTCACCGTTGCCAGCAAATGTGTGAGGGCGCCATTGCCCAGGGAAAGATGTGATTTAGAAGAATAACTAGTAATTATGTAACAAATGCCGTGCCATATTTAATGTTATTTATATTTATCATAGAGTTACAGTGTAACCAGGGTGGCATCAACGGTGACATCCAGTGCGCTCATACCCCCGCTCGCACCAAATCGAACCAGTTGTGCAGCACTGCGCACTGTTTACGGGCACAGCTGCATGTCGGGCCCCAGTTCCATACCTGGCTCCATCTCCCAGGCCTGCCGATGCTGGTTAAACGGTTTGTAATCACCGGCCGGAGACGCCAGGTCCAGGTGCCTGGCGGCTTCCCGGTAGAGGTCGGTGCGGTAGGTTTGCTGCACCAGGGACTTGATGTGCTCCTGGGACAGTGATTTCCCCAGCAGTTCACCCGCTTGCTGCATCAGCCACTCGCCGTCAGAGCGCCAGGGAAATCCCGCCTGAAATCGGCCAAATACGTGAAAGTGCGGCATATCGAGCGCCGGACCTCCCTTGGCCAGAACAAACTGACCACTCAGTGAAGGCCGCAATATTTCTACCGGGATATCCAGATAGCACGATTGCGCCAACATATGCGCACACTGATCCCTGTGCTCAGGTTCGGCCAGCCAACTGCAGGCCTCCATCAGGGCCAGGCGCAAGCGCAGGTGCGCACCCGGATGATGCTGATGCCATTGCTGGGTTACGCCAAGCACCTTCTCAATAGCGTTATTCCAAATCTGGTATCCGGTGGCCTGTACTGTGCCCAGACCGGACTGCACCGCCATACTGTTCCATGGCTCACCCACGCAGAATCCGTCGATGACGCCACGTGAGAGGCTGTCCACCATCTGCTCCGGGGGCAACACGATGATGCGCACGTCGCGCTGCGGGTCAATACCGCCAGCTCGCAGCCACAACTGCAGCAGGAAAGTGTGGCAGGAAAAAGAGTGTGCTGAGGCAAACGTCAACTGGGATTTTTGCGGCTGCGACCTGAGGTACTCGCCCAGCCCCAGGGCCGTACTTCGGGCGCTTGACGATGCATCTCCACCATGCGCAGCAATGCCCGCAGACAGGCCAGGGCTCACTGTGACCGCGTTGCCGTTCAGGCTCAAGGCCAGGCCCGTGATCATGTCAGCGCGCATACCGCCCACGCCCAGGGTGGTTGCCAGGGGCAGTGGCGCCAGCATCTGCGCTGCGTCGAGCTCGCCAATCACCAGTTTGTCACGCAGGTTGGCCCAGGACACCTCGCGCTGCAGATTTACCTGCAGACCGTATTTCTCATAGTAGCCACGCTCCTGTGCAACGATCAGCGGCGCGCTGTCGGTAAGACGCAGATAGCCAACCTTAAGTTGCACTTTCTCGGCGGCTGCCAGACGACGGGCGTCCATCATGCCGGCCTCCTGCCGCTGACGGCTTTTTCCAGTATTGCGATAACATCCCCAGCGGTTTCGCCCAGGGTTTTGTTTTTGTCCATAGCAAGCTTCCTGAGAGTAGCGTAGGCCTCGTCTTCGGCGACACCATGCAGGTCCATCAACAGGCCCTTGGCTTTATCAATCGTCTTACGATCTGCCAACTGACGTCGCGTGTCATCCAATTGCTGCTTCAGCTCATTGAAAGCCGAGAATTGGGCGATTGCAATATCCACTGCGGCCCTCACGCGGGCCGGACTGATATCTTCCGCCTGGTAGGCAGTCACTCCCGCGCGGATGGCATCGCCTATAAAGTCCTGATCACCCGCTTCAGAGAACATAACCACGGGGCGCGGATTGTGCGAAGAGGCTATAGACAAACTTTCCAGAACATCGCGATCGGGAGAGTCCAGAGCAATGATAACCACATCGGGTTCCTGCTGCGCCATCTGATAGAGTAGCCCTGCAGCAGTGGAAATCACCAATAGAACGTCGAAGCCCACCTCCCGCAACCTGCTTTCAACCGCACTGGCACGCGCGCGATCATCATCCACGAGGATAACGCGAACCAGGGGGCTTACCTTAGATTTCACACATAATCCTTCGTCAGCAGATTTACGCAACTAATTCTGAATCAAAACCGGCGCCGTTTCCCTCCGCACCCAGCACCACATGCCCCAGTGTTGGCTGGAGAACAACAGGCTTCTTTAACATAGATATAATTGGGGACAAAAACTCTACTGCAAGCTTCGCGCCAAAATGGAAAAAGCGCTGATAGCACTGGTGCTCTTTAAGCAGCAGACGATTTACCTCGCTGCAGAAGAACCATGCTGGTGCAAGGACGCACCGCTTTGGTGATCATGGGCGACTCTTATCGCGGCAGGGATGCCCGGACACTAACCGTCAAGGGAGTTGCAGTTGCAGGCGTAGACCATGGCCACTGGATACGCCAGGCCGGCCAGGAGTAGTGTTGTACTCAGATAACGATACTCTGCCCACGTGACGGAATTTCGACCTGTAAACCACATTCGCGCCACAAGCGCTGCGCCAAACCATCCTGGGCCCGCGGTTCGCCATGTACCAAAACCGTTCGCGCCGGGGGTGAAAAACCGGCGACCCAATTCACTAGTTCACTTTGTCCGGCGTGCGCAGAGAGCCCACCCAGCGTTTCTATTCGCGCCTTAACCACATACTCCTCGCCAAACATCCGAATGGAATGCGCGCCGTCGACCAGTCTGCGACCCAGTGTTCCCTGGGCCTGGTAACCAGTAAAAATAAGGGTGTTGCGATCGTCCCAGATGCGCTGCTTGAAATGATGGCGGATGCGGCCGCCAGTGCACATACCGCTGCCGGCAATGATAATCGCACCGCCCTTGATGCGATTGATAGCCATGGACTCCTCGGTACCCTGCGTCAGGTTCAGCGTGGGCAGGAATTTTTCCAGCGAGTTTTTGTGCACATCACTAAGCTGGCGTACACCATCATCATCCAGCATCTCGAGCCAGCGATCGTATACCCGGGTTACCGCAATGGCCATGGGACTATCGAGAAAGACTTCCCAGTTGTCCAATTCACCCTGGTGATGCAGACACCCCAGGTGAAACAGGATGTCCTGGGTGCGACCCACGGCGAATGAGGGGATCATCACCGATCCGCCACGCCGCCAGGTCTCCTTTAACACCTCGCGCAGTTGTGCCAGAGAATCCTGCTCGCCACGGTGTTCACGATCGCCGTAAGTACTCTCAACTAGCAGCACATCCGCTTTATCCAACTTCGCCGGCTCGTTCATCAACGCTGAATCGCGTTTACCCAGGTCACCGGAAAACACCAGGGTCTTGTGTGCACCCTTTTCACTGATCTTTATTTCAATGATAGACGAGCCAAGAATATGACCCGCGTCGTGAAAACGCAGGGTCACGCTGTCGCCAAGCGCGACATCTTCCTCATAGCGGTGGCCCTGGCATAGTTTCAACACGCCCTGCACATCGTCCATATCGAATGCGGGCTCCATAAGCGGCCTACCGCGCCGCGCGCTGCGGATATTATTTCGCTCCAGGTCACGCAGGTACAAACCTACCGAGTCATTGAGCATCACATCCAATAATTCCGCGGTAGCCTGGGTACAGATCACGGGACCGGCAAAACCCTCATGAAACAATTTTGGCAATAGCCCGGAGTGATCCAGGTGTGCATGCGACAGGACCACGGCATCGATATCGGCCGGGTCAAACTCAAACTGTTCATCCTGGATACGCTGTACCGCGTCGCCCCCCTGGTGCATACCGCAATCCAGCAGAACACGGCCTCCTCCCAGGGTTTCCAATAAATGGCAGGACCCAGTCACCTCCTGGGCTGCGCCGAGAAAGGTCAGAGTCGCCATTAGAGAGAGGACTCGTCATCTATCTCATGACCATTGGTCATGGTCTTGTTGGTTTTGCCGACCAGCCAATAAGCTATGCCTAGAGCCAAAACGACCGACGCGATAGCAAAGACATAAATGGACGTGGTACTGGCCAGGTCCAGCACGATGACTTTCCGCGCAATGGCCATCAATGCGGTACCTATTACCAGCTTGATAGGCAGGGTATTTGACCCCAGATACAAACGGATATTGATAAATATTTCGATGGCAATCAGCACAACCATGAAGGCACCGAATATTTTGAAAATATCACTGACATTGAGCAACATTACGGGCGGAGTGCTGAGCCGCGAATACAGCACGTAGCACACATCGGCCACGCCCAGAATAATAACCACGACCATTAGCACTGCTAGCAACTTTACGCAGATCCGTATAACAATGTGCAAGAACCTGATTAAAGGATCGTGGTGTTCAACGGAAAGTTCCTCATGCATTCCGCCGCCATGATGATCTCCATAAGCCATTAGTCGTTCCTGCCTTGTATTTTATTGCTACCAAGAGCATAGAAAATACTTGTATTTTACTTCCACGGCAAGGCGCTATAGAGCGGATGTATAAGGGAATGGAACTAGCTGGGGTCCTGGTAATGCTCGCCGTTGAAGCCACGGTACTGCATAAAGCGTATCCGACGCGCTTTTTCTTTTATATCTGCCGCCGGCGTCTCACCAAATTTCTTACTCATCACTTCCTCCGCCAATGCATACCAGTCTATTTCTACACGCTCAAAAGCATTACTGACTTCCGCCCCTGAAAGACCTTTTTCCCGCATCTCGTGGCGAACCCTGCGTGGGCCATAGCCTCTGGCACTGCGCTGCCGTATAAAGCTATCGGCATAACGCTCATCGCTTTGCAGATTGTCATCTTTAAGACGTTGCAGTTCACTCTCAATCAACTCTTCATCATCAAAACGCCGCTTGAGTTTTCGGCGTAATTCTACCAGGGAGTGCTCTCGACGCGCCAAATGGTCCATCGCTGCAATACGGACCTCTACAGGCTTAATTGCAGTGAGCTGTTGTAACTCGGAAGATGAATAACTGTCAGGCATATAAAAATAAGGCGCCGGGTGTGAGAGTGGGATAAGTGGACTCCCGGCGCCTTATGGAGAAACTCAATAGGAGTTCATACATAGAGAAGGCTTATGCCTTCTCGGATTTTGCTTCTTCAGCTTCTTCTTCTCCTTCAGCTTTAGGCGGGCTGAGCGTCTGTTCACGGATCGCCAGTTCAATCTCACTGGCCACAGCTGGGTTAGCTTCCAAAAACTTGGCGGCATTGGCTTTTCCCTGCCCGATTTTGTCGCCTTTGTAGGCATACCAGGCGCCAGCTTTGTCTACCAGGTTCAACTTCACACCCCAGTCAATGACCTCACCCATGCGGTAGATACCCTTGCCATACATAATTTGAAACTCGGCCTGCTTAAACGGTGGCGCGACCTTGTTCTTCACTACCTTAACCCGGGTTTCGTTGCCGATCACCTCGTCGCCATCTTTTACCGCACCTATACGGCGAATATCCAAACGCACTGAGGAATAGAATTTCAATGCATTACCACCGGTAGTGGTTTCAGGGCTGCCAAACATAACGCCTATTTTCATTCTGATCTGGTTAATAAAGATAACCAATACGTTATTGTTCTTGATATTTCCGGTCAGTTTACGCATCGCTTGCGACATCATTCGCGCCGCCAGGCCCACGTGTGAATCGCCAATATCACCTTCGATTTCTGCCTTTGGCACTAATGCCGCGACTGAGTCAATGACGACGACATCTACAGCACCCGAGCGGGTCAACATATCGCAGATCTCGAGAGCCTGTTCGCCGGTATCGGGCTGGGACACTATCAACTCATCGATATCGACACCCAGCTTCTCAGCGTAAATCGGATCCAGTGCGTGCTCGGCATCAATGAAGGCGCAGACTTTGCCCGTTTTTTGTGCTTCGGCGATAGCACTGAGGGTTAGCGTCGTCTTGCCAGAAGATTCCGGGCCATAGATTTCGCAAATTCGCCCATACGGCAAACCACCTATTCCCAGTGCAACATCCAGGCCCAACGAACCCGTGGATACATTGTCGATATCCAGCGCACTGCGGTCCCCCATTTTCATGATAGAACCCTTACCAAACTGACGTTCAATTTGGCTGAGTGCGGCTTCCAGTGCTTTTTCTTTGTTGGCGTCCATAATCTTTGCTCCCCTGGCTATACAGTAAAACTACTGTATATATACTCAGTGGTTTGAAAACGAAATGCAAGCCCCAAAAGCAATTAATTCCGGTCATACGCGAAGGGCATTGAAAACCCGCCTGAATTGGCGACAGGTCTGCCTAGATCTCGCCGCTCTAGCTAACTACCGTACTGCCGTCGTCGGCTACCGCGTAGAACAAGCAGTCGGCTTCGGCTATCGCCGCGTTATTGGTAATCATGAACAACTTCAGCGGCTGGGCCGGGTAAAGTTTGCCCTGCTCTATGCGCACCAGACGCGTCACCGCACAGCGACCCCCTGCATCCAGTGCCGTGAACAGGTCGCGCTCCTGACCATCGGCCCAACCGAGCAATGTATCTGGCGTCACGCCACCAAAGTTATGGTGCTCAATATCCAGCCTGAGCGTTATATCGTAATTGTTATGCGGCTCGTCGGCATACGTCAGGGTTACGTAATCGTTCAATTCCAGGCGGATCGGGTCGCATAACAATTCCAGGCCCCAGTCGGTATCCGTCTCATCCAGTACATGGCTGGCGGCGAAATAGCGACACAGACCCTCGTAGGCCAATTCGTGTGCCTCTTCGTCCAGGCGGCCGCCCACCTCCACGGTAACCGTGGGATAGCTGTGTTCGCTGATATCCATCAGCGCGCCCAGATCCAGGCGGGAGACAATCAGGCGCTGCGTAAATATGGATACCAGCGCATCGTGCTGGCGATCCATATGCGTACACACACCAAAAGAAGGCCCCGAGCCGGATGTATTATGCATATCCACCACAGCCTCAGGATGGTGCATGCGCAGGATCTCCAGAATCTCTTCCGCCAGTGCGCCCTGGGCATCCTCGAAAGGTGGCCGAAAACAGCGATTGAGATCCCTGGCCCGGGGCAGCATGCGATGGCTGAACAACGGGGCTTCCAATGCGGCTGCCACCGACGCGACAATGCACACAACATTGACCGCCGGGCGCTCTGCGCTCTTCAGCCAGCGATGCAAGGCCATGGCGCCAGAAGGCTCATTACCGTGCAACAGGGTAACCAGGGCGCGGCATCTGGTGTCGTCATCGCCGCTGACAAAGAAGCACGTCGGCCCATCCAGCAGGCGCAGGAACTCCTCCACATTATTACCGATGTCGGTCGCCAGCGGATCGCGGATAAATTTAAATCGTCTCATAGGGGCCACTCCGCCACAGGCAGGTTTTCTGTACTGTGGACAATAAATTCCTCCAGCAGTTGATGCAACGCCGCTTGCAACGGCATCCCCTGCTTCAGCTTTGCCAAACGCCTTTGCTGCCAGACTGCACCGGTCTGGCGACGCTCCAGGCGCGTTTCAATTATCTGCAGGTAACGTGCTGACTCCTCACTGGATATACCCAGATTCGCCAGCCCCTGATACGCCACTGGCAACAGCTTTTCAATCACCTTGCAAATCGACTGCTCGTGATAGCCGGACTGCCCCAGCTCCGGCCACACCAGCCTGGCGTCCAGACCATACTGCGCCGCGCGGTAAAAATTGTACTCCGCCATGGCAAAGGGAAGCGCCGGTAACAACTCACTGAGCTGCTCACGAATACCCTCGGCAAGGCCGATCAAAAAGGCGGCATTAGCCACCATATCCACAGCTGTGGGTCCCGCGGGCAGGGCACGCATTTCAATGCGCAGCATGCCACCATCGGCATCGTCGTAAATGGGGCGATTCCACAACCAGACTGTACTCTGGTGCAGGCGCAATTCGGCCAGCGAGGGTGTTCGCCCGGCGGCTATTTCCTGGGCGGGAGATTGTGGCGCACAGATCGGCAATAGCGGCGGGTAAATACGCACCACCTCGCGAAACAGCTCACCGGCTCCACGCCGGGCCCACCCCTGGCCGAAGCTCACCCGGGCCGGTTCGTTCCAGCTGTAGCGATCCACTCGCCGGGTATCGATAGATTGCTTGAACAAGGGAATGCGCGTCTCATGCCACAGGGAGTGACCGAACAGCGTCGGCGAATTCGCCGACAGTGCCAGCGCCAGGGGCGTCATCAGTTGGATTGCATTAAAACTGTCGGCGTAATCTTCCGGGTTAACCCGGTAGTGCACCTGAAAAGAGGTATTGGCGCCCTCCAGGGTAATGTCTTCCATCTCCAGTTGCAGCGGGTCCTCGCCATTAATATCAATATTGAAGCGCCCGCCACGTCGCTGTATCAATTGCGCCACCAGGGCATGGTAGCGGCGGCGATCAGTAATGCAGTGGGCACCAAAATCCGCATGGCGCAGCGTTGGCAAAATCCCGATGGGAACAATGCGCCCACCGTGCCCCGACGCTACCGCACGCAGTTTTCGCAAACGCTGCAGAATTTCGCTCTCGGTGCTCGCAAACGGCTGGGCGTCAAAGGCATACGGAGAGAGATTATATTCGAGGTTATAGCGGTTCAGCTCGAGAGTGAGCTGCGGGTCACCGGCATCAGCCAGAATTTCCTGGTTGGCATACAGAGGCATGCCCTGTGCATCGACAATATACACTTCCAACTCGGCACCCAACGAGCGCGGGCCACAGCCGAAACCTGGAACGTTGGCCAGCTCTGCCAAGGCACCGAGATTCTCCTCCAGCCTGGCCTGAAAAGCCTGGTAGTCGGCGGAGCTAAACCGGGTTCTGTCAATTTCTATGCCCATAGGCACCCATTGTGGTTGCTCTGCTCCGTGTGGTTATTGATATAGATCGTGTCCGGAGCAAAATTCCCTGTTAGCCGTAGTCTGGCGCTTTAGCCGCATAATTGCGAGCGGTGCAGAGCACACCGTCAGTCAGCCGGTGATTCGCGCCTGAATTCAACCGGCGTGCGCCCCGACCAACGCTTGAACGCAGTGCGAAAACTGCGCGCCTCGGCGTAACCCAGGTGCTGTGCAATCTGCTGCACCGGCAATTGTGTTGAAGACAGATAACGCCTGGCCTGGTCATAGCGTAATTCGTCCAGCAGCCCCTGGTAGCTGACCCCCTGCGCATGCAAGTGCCGCCGCAGGGTCCTGGCGCTTTGCTTGAAGTGACCGGCTATCTCATCCAGCGTCGGCACCGCCCCCTCACCCACCCGGAGCATGCTCTTGATACTGGCGATTAGCCCACGGTCCTCGGTCAGCGCCAACATACTCTGGCGACACATATCGCGAAACAGTTGCGAATATTCCGGCTGTGGGTGCGGCAAACGTCGCGCCAGCAGGGGCGCAGGAATTAGCAGCGCATTGCGCTTACAGGAAAAGCGTAGCGGACAGGAAAATATTTCCCGATACGGTGCGAGATCACAATCAGGTGCGCTGTGTGCCATTTCCAGAGCAGCGAAGTGCACCGGCTCGCCCATGAGGTCATTGAACACCGTCTGCAGGGAGGCGAAAGTGCTTTCGACCTCCAATGCACCGGCACATGGATCTACCGCAGTTGGAAAAAAGCTGAGGGCCTTACAGGGCTGCCCCTGATGCGTCTCGCTGGCAAGCTGACTGTGCGACGCCCAACTCACCAGCGGCGCAAATTCAGTCAGCAGCTGCAGGGCCTCGAGCACGGTGACGGCACCCATCATCGCGTGTCCCAACATGCCATAGTTGGTCAGAGACAGGCGGGCGCCTATGCGAATACCCAGTAGCGGATCACTGTTGAGCCGCGCGACCCGGGTATACAGCATCAACTCCTGCTCCAGGGTAAGACCATGCGCCGGATTCTCCAGCTGCCGCAGGGAAACCCCGGTATCGGCCAATACCTGTTCACTACTGCAAGCCTGACGCTGGCTCAGCTCGCGTACCATCAGGCGCAACTCGTAGCTGTTAAGCAGCCCAGGCCTGACACTGGCACGCGGGGACGGTACGATCTCGGATAGGGGCATATAAGGTCGGATTTATGTCCTTTTCTATCCCCCTATTGTCCCCTATACCCTCTGCACAATCTACCCCGCAAACACTACTCTTAACCGCAAGTAATATAGCGGGGCTGGATGCAGCAGATGAAAACCAAATACGATGCCATCGTAATCGGCGCAGGCCACAACGGCCTGACCAATGCGGCTTACCTGGCCAAGTCAGGCCTGGATGTGCTGGTAGTGGAAAAGAACGACTATATCGGCGGCGCCGCTGTGAGTCGGGAACTCCACGAGGGCTGGCTGTACTCCAATTGCTCCTACGTCTGCAGCCTGTTGCGTCAATCCATCCATCGCGACCTGGATCTCACGCGTCACGGGCTGATGATCGTACCCTACTCCGGCACCACCAATTTCACCCGCACCGGCGATTACATTGCCGAGTACGGCGATCACGACATGCAGTACCGGGAGATCAAGCGCCACTCCCTGCGCGACGCCGATGCCATGCACAGGTATGAGTCAGACCTGATGCGCTACGCCAAGCTGATCCGCCACTTCCTGCTGCGCACTCCCGCGGACCCCACCTCGCTCAAACCCAGGGATCTGGGGGAAATGATTTTCATGGCGAAAAAGTTCGCGGGGATGGGCGAGGAGCAGGTCTACGAATTCATCCGCTTTATGACCATGAGCGCCGGAGACTTCCTCAACGAATACTTCGAGAACGACCTGGTTAAAACCCTTTACTCCACCAGCAGTATCATCGGCACTGCACTGGGCGTGTATTCTCCCGGCACGGCCTATGTGCTATTGCACCACGTGATGGGCGATGTGGACGGCGCCGTAGGTGCCTGGGGCCTCGCCCGCGGTGGCATGGGCGCCATCTCCAATGCCATTGCCGGGGCCCTCAAGGAGCATGGTGGAGAAATCCTCACCAACGCCCCGGTGGCACAGATTATCGTCAAGAATAACTGTGCCACCGGAGTGGCGCTGGAAAATGGCGATGAGCTTTACGCCGATATTGTGGTGTCCAATCTGGACCCCAAGCGCACCTTCACCGGCATCATGGACAAAAACGATATCCCCGCGGACCTGCACAAGAAAGCCAGGAACTTCAAGATCCGCGGTTCTTCCGGCAAGGTTAATATCGCCCTCACGGGCATGCCGGACTTCCCGTCCCTGCCGCGGGGCCACAAGTTGCGCAACGGCTCCTTCCAGTTCCTGGATTCCATGGAGCGCATGGAGCGCGCCTACGACTGCTGGAAGCACGGGCGCTGGTCCGACGACCCGTTTATTGAGATGACCCAATCCTCGAACTGGGATCCGACCCTGGCCGCGCCGGGCAACTACTTTGTGTCGTGCTTTATCCAGTACTGCCCCGCAGAGGTGGAAGGGGGCTGGACCCCGGAAAAACGCGATGCCTTTGGCAAAACGGTGATCGATCAAATCTGTAATTACTCGCCTAATTTTCGCGACCTGATTGCCCACATGGAAGTGCGCACACCGTTTGAAATTGAAAACGAAATAGGACTCACCGAGGGCAATATCTTCCAGGGAGAACTGACTATAGACCAGCTGATGTTCAACCGCCCCTTCCCCGGCTACTCACAATACAGGGGACCGGTAAAAGGCATGTATATGTGCGGTTCGGGCACCCATCCCGGTGGCGGCGTTTCCTCCGCTTGCGGCGCCAACTCTGCGCGGGAGATTCTGCTCGACTTAAAGCGGCCCAATATCGTGCCGGAGGACGATGTCGATGAATAAGCAATACGATGTCATTATTATCGGCGGCGGCCACAATGGCCTTGCCTGCGCGGGCTATCTGGCCAAGGCCGGCCGCAAGGTACTGGTACTGGAAGCCGCAGGCCAACTGGGCGGTCTGGGCGCCACTCGCGAATTCGCCCCGGGCTTTAACGCCTCTGTGGCGCATACCCTGCCGCAACTGACCAACAGCCTGGTCAAGGACCTGGAGCTGTCCCAGCACGGTTTCAGGCTGGCGCAGGAGTCACTCGCCACCATCGCCCTCTCGCCCGATGGCAATCACATCACCGTGCATCGCGGAAAATTGCAGGGGGCCTCGGACGCAGATACCGCCGCCTACGCCGACTACCTGCAGCTTATGCAAAAATTTGCAAAGGCGATTAACCCCTTCTGGCACAAGCGTCCGCCCATGGTCGGCAGCGGTGGCCTGCAGGATATCACCACCCTGGGACAGTTCGGCTGGAAGCTGCGCAGCCTGGGCAAAGACGATATGCGCGAAATGATGCGCATGATCACCCTGCCCGCCCGCGACCTGATGGACGAATACTTCGACAGTCCGCTGCTCAAGGCCGCTCTCAGTTGGGATGCCAACGTGGGCAGTAAACTGGCCCCGCGCTCCCCCAATAACGCGGTGCTCGCCTTGCTGTACCGGATGAGCGGAGACTTCGGTGGCGACTTGCCACTGCCTGCCGGCGGTGTGGGTGGCCTGGTAGACGCTCTAGCCGCAGCCGCACGCAGTAAGGGGGCTGAGATACGTACCGACAGTCCCGTGGCACATGTCGTCATGGATGGGCAAAGGCCCACAGGTGTAGAACTGGAAAGTGGCGAGATCGTTAACGCCAACACTATCGTGTCCAATGCCGACCCCAAAACCAGCTTCTTCAAACTGCTGGGAGCGCAACATCTGGACGTGCAGTTCACCCACCGCATAAACCGGCTGCGCTGCGACGGCTATGTAGCCAAACTACACCTTGCACTGGATACCCTTCCTGCCTTCGCCGGGCTGGATAGCCCCGGTGGCAGAATGCTACTGACGCCTTCGATGCAGGCGATAGAGAACGCCTACGACTTTGCCAAGTACGGTGAGTTCGCACAGGAACTACCCATGGAAGTGATTATTCCCAGCGTGCACGACGCCAGCCTCGCACCCGCGGGCAAGCATGTACTGTCCGCCCTGGTGCAGTACGCGCCTTACCAACTGAAGGGCGGTTGGGATAGCCAGCGGGAACAGTTCCTGAGCAATGCTCTGGATACCCTGGAACGCTATGCACCGGGCATTCGCACACAGATAGCTGCCAGTGAACTGCTGACCCCGGTCGATCTGGAGCAGCAGTACCGCGTGCGCGGCGGCCACTGGCATCACGCCGAGTTCGCCATTGATAACTGGTGGATGAACCGTCCCACTTATGGCGCATCCCAATACAAAACCCCGATCGCCGGTTTCTACCTGTGCGGCGCTGGCGCGCATCCTGGAGGCGGCATAATGGGCGCCGCTGGAGCCAACGCTGCGCTAGCCATTCTGGAGGAGAAATAGCCATGCCGCTTACCGCGCAACTGCAAAACGCAGAGGATATTGCACACGTTCACGAGGGCATACTTCACTCGCCCTTTCACCGTCGAACATCGGCACTTAATATTAATGAGCAGTGGGTTCCCTGGAACGGTTATGCCGCGGCAGCTTACTACGCTGACGCCCACCTGGAGTACTTTGCCACACGCAATACCTGCGCTGTTTTTGACGTATCACCTATGCGTAAATACCGCTTCCAAGGGGCGGATGCGCAAGCCATGCTGGATCGCATGGTGACACGTGACGTAAGCGCGCAAGCTGTGGATACTGTAGCCTATAACGTGTGGTGCACAGACGCCGGGCGCGTGGTGGATGACGGCACCCTGTTTCGCCTGGCACATGACGAATTCATGGTGTGCTGCGCCGACCCCTGCTTCGATTGGTTCCAACTGGCCGCGATCGGTTTTGAACGCTTGGAGATCAGCGATATAAGCGATGATGTGGCGGCTCTCGCCCTGCAAGGGCCCACCTCCTGCGCACTGCTGAAAGCCATGGGCTTTACCGGTATCGAAAACTGCAAACCGTTCCAGATAGTACGCTTTCCCTACGCAGACGGTGAGATCACTATTTCACGCACCGGCTATACCGGTGACCTGGGCTATGAACTTTGGCTGGAGCCGCGCCACGCAGAACAGCTGTGGGATGATCTGTTCAGCACAGGCAAACTTTACGGCATACAGCCGCTGGGCGACGAGTCCCTGGATATGGCACGACTGGAAGCGGGCTTTATCGCGCCTGACGTGGATTTTCACGGCTCCCTACACACTGTCGACCTGCATCACGACCACTCCCCTTTTGAACTGGGCCTGGGGTGGATTGTGAATTTCAAAAAGCCACACTTTACCGGGCGCGCAGCACTGCAAAAAGAAAAAGAGTCGGGGAATTACCGGCGCCTGTTCAAGCTGGATATCGAGGGTAACAAACCCGCCGAGCACAGCATTCTTTACAGCAGCAAAAAGTGCAGCCAGGAAATTGGTTATGTGACCTCAGCCATGTGGTCACCGGTAGTCAAAGCCAATATCGCCTACGGCCTGATCGATCCAAAATACATAAACGGCGAGATCTGGGCTGAGGTCTATCACCAGAAAGAATTGCGCTGGTACCGCAAGGTCGCGCGCTGCACACGCGTCACCAAGCCCTTCTGGTCACCGCAACGAGCCAGGCAGACACCACCACCGGATTGCTGATACATCATGGCCAATTAATTTTTCTGTAACTGGGATACAATGCGTGCCACTTTTTTGCAGGAAAATTATAGCCGCATATGATTACCAACAACCCGTTTTCCTCTGAAGAAATAACACCTCCATTCAACGATGAATGGGTGGCCAAACGCCGGGTTGCTGAAGCCATCAGAAAGCTTAGCGAAGCGCTGGTCACCAGTTCTCCCAGCATCGAAGAAATGCACGCCATTGCTGATAAGCTTGAGGCAACCGGCGCCGACTTTCGTGAGGCGCCGCGTATTTTCGGGCGCAAGTCCTGGGCTGAAGCCGGCGAGCACGGCAACTACGGCCAGATCAGCCATGAACTGAACCCACTGGCGGGCTGGAGTAATCCCATCGCCCCGCCGGTGAACAGCTGGCTTGACGGAGAGCGCGCCCACGCCACCTGTGAATGTGGCTGGGCCTACGAGGGCCCACCGGGCAGCGTTCACGGCGGTATGGTCGCCGCGATTTTCGATCAGTTTCTGGGGGTAGCGCAAATCATCGGCGGACAGCCCGGCATGACCGGATATCTGCATGTGAATTACCACAACAGAACACCGGTCAATACACAATTGAAGCTGGAGGCATCCCTGGTCAAAGTGGAAGGCCGCAAAACCATCATACGCGGTGAAATGTTTGCTGACGGCATTATGACTGCCAGTTGTGAGGGCCTTTTCGTGCAGCCCCGCGGCGGCATGATGTCAATTAAGACGCTGGATGTACCCAAGAGGTAAGCGCTTTAGATGGTACGAATCCTCAGCGACACAGTAACCGGAAGTATTGATCCCGCCCTGGATATCGGACACGCCAACTGGGACCAGCCCGAGCATCTCGCTATGGCACAATTGCACATGCACCGTCTGTTTCCTACCGTGGCACTGGAAACGGCGCCACCTGTCAGCGAATTAGCCGCAAGCCAACACCGTCTGGACATCGAGGCCCTATCCTTCCCCGACCCGCTGCATGCCGATCGCCGCATGAGTGGCGAGCAGTTTCTCAATCGGCGCCTGTACAACGACGCCCTGCTAGTCCTGCATGACGGGGCGATTGTTCACGAATCCTACCGCAACGGTATGCGCGCGAGCGACCGCCATGTATTGCACTCCTGCACTAAATCGCTGCTCTCCATGTTGGTGGCAATTGCTGCAGAAGAAGGCCGCTTGCAGCCAGAACAGGCCATCAGCCAATACGTGCAGGAACTAAAAGCGATTCCCGCCTGGCAAGACGTAAGCGTGCAGCAGTTGCTGGACATGCAGGCGGGCATTGAATACAGCGAAGATTACAGCGATCCACAGGCCCACTATTGGCAATATGCGCGCGCTGCCGGATATTACCCGCCACTGACGGGTGAGCAGGCAATAGGCATCAAGGCATGGATATTACAGAACCTCACGGTACGCTGCGCTACGCCGGGCACGGTGTTTGCCTACAATTCCTGCCTTAGCAACATACTGGGTATTGCCCTGGAAAAAATTTACGGCTGTGGCCTTGCCGAATTATTCGAGAGCAAACTCTATCAGCGCATTGGTGCAGAGGCCGACGGCTACTTCAACACAGACCGCTTCGGTTTTCCTATCACCGAAGGGCAACTCAGCCTGAGATTACGTGACTTCGCGCGCCTGGCAATGCTGGTCAGCAACAAGGGTAAAAACGCCACAGGGGAACAGGTATTACCCGAGAACTTTGCCCAAAAATTCGCACGCCCCGACAGCAGGGCACAAAACGCATACCAGGCGCAAGAACGCGACAGGGTTTTTCCCCACGGTCAGTACCAAGACCAGTTCTGGGTGCTCGACCCGGCGCAAGGCCAATTCGCCATGCTGGGCATTCACGGCCAGTTTGCCTGGTACGACCTGCATCGACAGCTGATGATTTGTGGCTTCGGGTCCTATCCACAACAGGACGGGGAATTAATGATGCGGGTACTCAGGGACCTGTGGCATAGCATTGCGGATAAGGTGTCATCCGTATAGCGCCCAGACGATGCAGCCGGGAACAGTTCCCGGCGAATGCATGGACACCTGAGAGCAACCCAGCTTATTAATTTTGTATCAGAACCCCACGTTTCCACTGGGCATGGGAGGATAGTCGCCGACAGTGATGCCTTTGCGCTGCACTTCGTCGATGGACTCTTCCATCAGGTCCAGCGCCTCCAGCAGGACCGCCTTATCCATATTCAGGGCCGGATACATACGCACCTGCGCCTCGTTATCGCAGATCGCCCAGACACCCCGTCGCAGCATGGCATCGCGCACGGATCTGGCCACGTGGAAATCTTCCGCTACACTCTCTGGCGCACGAAAAGAGACACCCATCAACAGTCCCAGGGTGCGCACTTCGCCCACTATTGCGTAGCGTGCAGGCCAGCCTGCCATGCGCTCTACCGCCAATTCGCCCAGCTTTGCCGCCTGCTGCAGAATGTTATCGCGTTGATAGATCTCCAGGGTTTTCAGCGCGGCGGCGCAACCGCCGGGAGTGCCGGCAAAGGTACTGCCTGCAGTCGCGCGGGGGTTATCACCGAGAATTTCATCCCGCGCGGCAACGCCGGCGCAGGCCTCTATTCCGCCGGAAAGATTCTTTCCGGCCACCAGGATATCGGGCACCACGTCATAGTGTTCCACCGCCCACATCTTGCCTGTCCGACCCAGCCCGGTAAGCACTTCGTCGGCAATCATTAACCAATCGTATTTATCACAGATGCGGCGTATGCCTTGCAGGAAGGCAGGGCTGGGGATCCAGTTACCCCCCTCCGCCAGGCCTGGCTCGACAATTATGGCAGCGACATTTTCCGGCGGCACCACGAAATCGGGAATATGCGTTTCCAGGTACCACAAGCAATACTCGACGTACTGCTCCTGATTCATCCCCGCTGGAATATTCTCGGAGTACGGATAAGGCGCCTTGAGCACGCCACCCGCCCAGGCCTCCATGTACAGGTTGTTATCGCTGTTGTAGGCGCTGACCATCTTGGTACCCAGCCCCTCGCCATGAAAACTGGAACTGAAACTGATGATATAGCGTCGCTGGGTATAACACAGGGCAAGGTGAATAGCCGACTCCGCTGCCTCGGTACCGGATACTTCAAAACTGAAGCGCGGCAGTGCCTGCCCTGGCATCACTGCAGCCAGTTGCTCTACCAGCGGAATACGCAGCGGATGCTCCCACTGAAAACCGTATTGTTTATGCGCCTGGTGCACCGCCTCAATAATCTCCGGGTGACAGTTACCCAGCGGGTTGGTAGCCCAGCCATTTTGTAGATCGATAAAGCGGTTGCCATCCAGGTCCCAGACATAATCACCTGCTGCCCGCCCCACAATCATTTGCGCCGGCGCCTGGAAACCCTTGCCCGCACTTTTTTCGCTCGCCCCGCGATACCACAGGCCGTTGCGTAAATGTGGCAGGCCCCTGGCCAGCAGGGCACGCGACTTGTCCCCGGGAAGCGGGTAACTCATGAGGAGAAAACAACCGTCTTGTTACCACGCACGACCACCCGATCCTGCAGGTGATAACGCAAGCCACGCGACAATACCGACTGCTCTACATCTCGACCCAGTCGCACCATATCCTCTTTGTCACAGCTGTGGTTTACCCTGATCACATCCTGCTCAATGATAGGCCCCTCGTCCAGATCCTCGGTCACATAGTGGCACGTTGCGCCAATAAGCTTTACGCCGCGGTCATACGCCTTCTGATAGGGATTCGCACCGATGAACGACGGCAGGAAACTGTGGTGAATGTTAATCAACCGCCCGGAGAACTGCTCACAGATAGCCGGAGGGATGATCTGCATATAGCGCGCCAGCACCACGGTTTCGGCCTGGTGCCTCTCCACGATCTCGGTGACCTTGGCAAATGCAGCGGATTTGTCTTCCTTTGGCACCGGGACATAGTGAAACGGTATGCCGTGCCACTCGACCATACTGCGCAGATTTTCATGGTTGGAGATCACGCAGGGAATCTGGCAGGGCAGTTCGCCACTTTTCCAGCGATGCAGGATATCCGCGAGACAATGGGAAGCGTGGCTAGCCATGATCACCACCCGTTGTAGTTCGCTATTATCGCGCACATGCCACTGCATGTTGAACTCTTCCGCCAGGGACGTGAACTCTTCCCTGAACTGTTGCAGACTGACAGCCAGAGAATCCGCAATGATTACATTACGCATATAAAACCAGCCCTGTTCAACGTCGGTATGGTGGTTGGATTCGACCAGAGATCCGCTACGCAGGGCAACAAATTGTGATACCGCAGCCACAATGCCAACCTTGTCGGGACAGGAAATCACCAGGGTATAACTGGCTCTATTTGTATCGCTCATTACTGCAGGGTCCTTTTAGGGCGCTCGCCTGTATCTATGTTTAATTTTTTGAATGTGCATATAATGCCACCTAAGCGCTGTAGTTCCAAGGTTTGGAACGCGCCGCAAGTCGCAAGGATTCTCACGCATGAGTGAAAAAAAATCGGGCATTAATACAGCAATTCAAATTGAGCGGCGACGACTGCTAATCGACGCCACCATGAGTGCAATATCCGAGCACGGCCTGTCAAAATTGACACTGGCAAAAATCGCCGGGTTCGCTGGATTAAGCGCGGGATCAGTCAACTTTCACTTCTCCAGCAAAGAAGCGCTACTACTGGAAACGCTCTCCCACCTGGCCCACGAATTTGAACAAAGCATTGACCACGCCCTGGAGGCGGCAGGTAATGACCCAGCCGCCAGACTACAAGCCCTGTTCGAGGCTGCACTGGATCCAGAAATAACCGAACCGAGAAAGATGGCGGTGTGGTTCGCCTACGCCTCCGAAGCTCGCGCCAGAGCCGATTACCAACGCATTTGCGGCGCCCAGGACAAAAAGATATTTGGCATTACCCTGCAGACCTGCGATCAACTGATCCACCTGGGCGGCAAGCAGGACTATATGAACGCCCGCGCCATGGCCAATTCTGTACAGGGGCTTATCGACGAAATATGGCAGGAAATACTCTACGCAGGGGAAAACTATGACCGCGAGGATGCCCGTTATATTTACCTGTCGTTTCTTGCCAGCGTATTCCCCTGGTCGTTCGCAGCACCTGACAGCCAGACTAATCGCGGCAGCAGCCTGTCCACCAAAGATAAGAGCCTGCGCATCGTACGCGTTGAGAAACAGCAGGTGAACGAGACCAGCAAGCTATTTGACCTGTACCGCCAATTCTATGAGGAAACCGCCGACGCCAGATTAGCGCGCAAATTTATCGGGGATAATGTCAGCAAGGAGCGCTCTGTCATCTTCCTGGCACTGGATAAGGATGATACTGCACTGGGCTTCGTGCAACTGTATCCCAGCTGGTGCTCGGTTGCCGCTGCACCCTTCTGGACCCTATACGATCTGTACGTCGAGCATGCCGCACGCAAGCGCGGCGTGGGCAAAGCATTAATGGCACAGGCTGAGAAAATGGCCCGCAAGACCAAAGCCAGCCGTATCGACCTGGAGACCGCGGTAGATAATTATTCAGCCCAGGCCCTCTATGAAGAGCTCGGCTACGAGCGTGACACACATTTCTACAAGTATTCGCTGACGCTCGATTAAACTCTGACGGCAAGCATCAGGCTCACTTTCCCGACGACGTGCGCAGATTCTCAAGATCACTCTGCGCCAGCAGTAAGGCCTTGCGCAAAGCCGTTACCATATCGTCGACCTGATCCCGCGTAATAATCAACGGGGGCGACATAATGCAGACATTAATCAGTGGCCTCACCAGCAATCCAAACTGGTGACAATAGTTATCAACCAGCTCTCCAATCGTGTAATCCTGAGCCAACAGCGCATCACCCGCCGCATCGTTTTCCAGGCGCATTTCGATCGCGGCCATCAATCCCGTGCCACGCACATCACCGACCAGCGGGATATCCAGCAAAGTGCGCAACTGTTGCTGAAAATACGGCCCAACCTCCAATACATGCTGCAGCAATCCCTCGCGCTCGATAATATCCCAGCTGGCCAATGCGGCAGCACAGGAAACCGGGTTCGCCGACCAGGTATAACCGTTGGAGAAAATATTGCCATGCGCCTGCTCGCCGGAGATCTCGTGCATAAAGCTCTCGGATACCGCGAACCCACCCATGGGCACATAACCAGAGGTTACACCCTTGGCAAATACGATAATGTCCGGTATCACGCCAAATACTTCCTGCGAGGCAAACCAATGGCCAAGACGACCAAAGGCCGTAACCACCTCGTCGGCTATATAGACAATGCCGTACTTCTTCACCGTCTCCCAGCAACGCCGGTTATAATCCAATGGCGGCACGATGACACCGCCTGAACCCAATATAGGCTCGGCAATGAAACACATGATATTTTCAGCGCCCAACTCCAGAATTTTATCCTCCAATTCCTTGATCAGGTAGTCGCAAAAATCCTGCTCACTCATTTCCCGCTCATGGTAGTACTGACAGGGCGCCGAGAGAAAATGCACATACTCCTGCAAGGTGTCCATGGCCGTTTTATCGCGTTCCTTACCTGTTACAGAAGCGGATAAAAAGGTGCTCCCATGATAGGCCTTATCTCTACTGAGAATATGCTTGCGTTGCCGGGCGCCTTTGATGTTATTCGCCAACTGGCACAGGCGCAGCGCAGAATCGACGGCCGTTGAACCGCCGGTGGTGAAATAAACACGATTAAGATCGCCCGGTGTATTAGCGGCAATACGTGCAGCCAGCTCCACCTCCAGCGGATTGATAACGGAGAAAGCCGTGGAGTAACCCAGGCGCATTATTTGCGCAGATACCGCGTCGGCAATTTCCTGCCGACCGTATCCGGTTTGCATGCACCACATCCCTGCAGGGCCATCCAGCATCCGGTGACCGGATTCATCGTAGATATACACACCCTCACCGCGCACGATAATGGGTGTTGACTGGTCTCCCCCCAGCGCTGGCAAGTCGGCCCAGGGATGCAGAGAATGCTTATTGAATTGATCGCGAATGCTCATCAGGTTCACTCAGGGCGTATTGGCCAATGTATCCAGGTACCACAACACAAACTGCTGCAGGGTGGCCTCGAATTCAGGATGATAAGGGCCAGGCTCAAAAAAGCGTGAATTCACGCCCTCGCTGTTGCGGGTAATAATGAATTCGTCCTCCATTGTGGTGTTGTGCCACAACCAGATCAGCTTGTCCCGGTCGTAGTCCACCCCTTCGCGAGCATCGCCATTCACGAACCATACAACCTCCATGTCAGTAGCCGTAAGCCCGCGAGGAATAAAGCGATAAAGCACGCAGTGGTCCGGATAGTTCAGCATGAAACTTAGAGGGCCCAGCTGGAAATCCCCGACACCCCCGTCATAGCCCTTGATATGCCCCATCAGCGGCGCCACCGGCTGACCGTCTTCACTGCCGGTGAGATAACCGTCGTAGAGACCGTAGCGCATGGTATAGGCGCAGGCACCAAACCCTTCAGCATCCAGATAAATCCGCTCATAATCTGTGCCCATGCCCGGCACACCCGTTACCCGTTCCGTACGCTCCAGCATGGCCTCCACCAGATGCTCTACATTGCAGTCCCGGTCTTTGAGTGTATGCATGCGCGCATAAGCCCGGTGCGAGGTGGCGCAGTGATAACACTCGAGGTAGTTCTCCAGTACCAACTTCCAGTTGGCATCTACCCGGTAGCTCTGCTTGTGTGCGATTTTCGCGTGTTCCAGATCATAGGCTCCCAGCGATCTGGCCAGGTTTTCCAGCGGTCCGCGGAAATCCGCAGCCTGGGCATCACAGTTGATAAAAATCATACCCATGAACACTTCTACACGCGCCGCTTTCAGGCCATATTGACTGCTATCGAAACCTTCCTTGACCTCCATTTCACGCGCCGCCCTGAGACTGCCATCGGTGTTATAGACCCAACCGTGGTAAGGGCAGACAAAGGTCTTGCGATTGCCGCTGGCCTCTTCACAAACACGTGCGCCGCGGTGACGACAGACATTCATCAGCGCATGAATTTCTCCCATTGCATCGCGAGAAATAATCACCGAATCTTCGCCGATTTCGAACAACTGGTAGTCCCCGGGGTGGGGAATCTCGGATATATGACAGGCGTAGAGCCAACTGCGAAATATCAGCGCATCCAATTCTTTTGCATAGACCAGATGGGAGCGATAGAAGTACTGATCAATGGCATAGTCAGGGCGCTGCAGCTCCGCCTGCACCATACTCTTCATTTTTTGCGTCGAGTCGTCAACACTGGTGGCTATAAACTTCATGGAAAAATCCGTTACTGAACCTCTACCTGGCACCGCCCACCCAGAAACGTCGAGCGGCTACTGTCAGCAGTATACTGAAAGCAGTTAAACGTGCATACAGTTTACTGTATCTCCATTCAGACCGCGCGCAGATACCACTCATAATCAAGATTCGAGATGCGCTGGTGAAAAGCCTCACACTCAGCGCGACGCATGGTCTGGAAGACACTACAGTAGGCATCACCCAGGTATTCACGCAACACTGAGGACTTTCCGAAAGCGTCTAACGCATACTCCCAGCGGCTCGGCAGTACCGCCACTTGCTCTGGCAACTCAGTATTTTCCTGCACCATGACCCCCGGCTCGCAAGCCTGGGTAATACCATAATGCATGCCCGCCAACACAGCAGCCACCACCAGATAGGGATTGGCATCTGCGCCAGCCACACGATGCTCTACCCGGCGGTTCTGGTGATTGGATACCGGAATACGCAAACTCACGTCGCGATGGTTATACCCCCAACAAGGCGACATCGGCGCATAAGTCCCGGGCACAAAACGACGATAGGAGTTAGCATTCGGCGCAAAAATAGCCATGGCCTGCGGCATGGTCTCAGCCATACCGCCGATGGCATGCCGCCGCATGTCAGAAATGGGTGGTGTCGCTGTACTGGTGTCATCAGCGAAAACGTTTTCACCCGACTCGCTGTACAGGCTGGCATGGATGTGCATCCCATTGCCAGCACTGCCGGCAAACGGCTTGGCCATAAAGGTGGCAGAAATGCCATGCTGCAGAGCCACACCCTTAACGATGCGCTTGAGTAACAGGGCATGATCACAGGCCAATAGCGGATCGCTCACGTGGCGGGTATTAATTTCCCACTGCCCGGGGGCAAACTCACAGTGGATAGTGGTCAGCGGCACACCCTGCGCCTCACAGGCAATACGCAGGTCATTGAGGAAAGCGTCATGCTCCCACAGATCTTCTGCCATAGCATACTGAATACCCTGCTGCTGCATACCTGTGCCGGGAATGCTACCCAGCAACGGTTTCGGCACCACCCCCTCCCCCGGTGCAACCAGGTAAAATTCCATTTCAGTGGCCACTACCGGCCTCAATCCATCGTCAGCAAACCGTTGCAGCACAGCGGCCAGCACATTGCGCGGGTCAACCCAGGCGGGGCCACCCTCAAGCTCTCCCAGAGAGGCCATAACCTGCCCGGTGGGCGATGCCAGCCAGGGAACAGCCACCAATGAACCCGCTATGGGCAGCAATTTTTTGTCAGGCTCTCCCGCCACCAGTGCCGGGTCGATTTGATCACTGTACTCACCCATGGTGGTCACCAGGGGCTGTGAGGCAACGGCCTTCAAAGAACCATTAAACAGTGCAGAAAATTCGCTGCGATGAATGCGTTTGCAGCGAAAAATACCGTTCATATCGGGCATCAACACTTCCAGCATTTCTATGCCCGGGTTGCTGGCGATAAACGCGTCGAGTTCTCCAGGTGGCGCCACTTGCATAGTTAAATTCCCGTTTGTCAGTTGCGCTATCTACATGCCCACTAGAAACCGGCGGGGGGCGTGGCACGGCGGCGTCCGGGATTAAACACCGGCGACTCAATGACTTTGCAAGGTGCCAGCACTCGTGTCCAGTGCAGTTCTCGCTGGTAGTAAATTTCTGCAACCAACTCCTCCCCCACAGCCCCGTGGGGCATTTCAATTTGTGCAAACGCTACATTCGTCTTGGCGGTAGGACACCAGGCCGCCGATGTTACCGTCCCCACCTGCTTACCCCCCTTGAGAATAAACGAATGTTGCGCCGGTTTATTACCATCCACATCGAGAATAGCAAAGCGGTAACGGGAGCCCTCTGCCTGCTCACGCAGCAGAGCCCGCCGTCCGTTAAATACAGGCTTATCCAGGTCCACCAGCCAGCCCAACCCCAATTCAAAGGGCGAGCGCGAGCGACCATTGCGCACCGCCTCTTCAGCCGGCATGAAATCCACGCCAGCCTGCAGGAAACCGGCCTCGATGCGCGCCATCTCCAGGGCATCAGTACCAAAAGGTCTGATGATAAAGGGGCGACCCGCCTCAAACAGGCGATCCCACAGGGCCTCAGCCTTGTGCGGCGCAATCCACAGCTCATAACCCAGGTCACCGGTAAAACCGGTGCGGCTAACCATCAAGGTCTCGCCTTCGAATTCGAATTCAGTCAGGCCAAAGGGTTTCAACTGATCCAGACCCTCCAGGCCCATGGCCAGCAAGGTGGCGCAGGAGGTGGGGCCCTGCACCGCCAGAGCAGCAACCTCTGCCGTCTCGTCTTCGATGCTGACATCAAAACCCAGCGCCGCCCAGTTAAACCAGTCAATCGCGCGGGCGTAGGCACAGATGCGGTAATCGTTCTCTGCCAGGTGAAAAATAGTGCCATCATCCATCACTTGCCCGGCGTCGTCGCACCACACCGTATAACCCACACGACCAACACGTATCTTACTCACGTCCCTGGTCACCAGGCGATTCAGGTAGGCCTCGGCGTCGGGTCCGCTGACCCGGTATTTGTTCATGGGCGTCAGATCGAATACCCCGGTCGTGCTGCGCACGGCAAAATATTCCAACTCCACATCCTCATAGGCGTTGGGAGTGGTGTAGCCCATCCAGTTGCCCCAGCAATTGAGGCCACAGGCTTCTTTCACCCGCGAATGAAAGGGTGTTGTCAGCATCATGGTGTCATCGCTTTTTGCACTCATGCCGCAGCCCCCCGCTTGATTATCTCTCGCGCCGCGTTTCTACCCGCCAGCCCCATCACCCCGCCACCCGGATGCGCACCGGCACCGCACAGATACAGCCCATCAAATGCCGTGCCGTACTGGGTGGCACCAGGGAAGGGTCGCATCATCATTATCTGATCCAGACTCAGTTCCCCGTGGTGCCAGTGGCCACCGCTCATGCGGTAGTCGCTCTCCAAATCCGCTGGCGTCAGCAACTGGCTACTGATTATCTGCTCACGGATGCCGGGAGCAAATGCGGCAATACGCTCTATCACCAGCTGCATAAAGGTCTCGCGGTGCGCCTCCCAGCCACCCTCTGGCGCATAGGGCGCAAACTGCACAATCGCAGACAGTACATGACCACCGGCAGGCGCCAGCGTTGCATCGTGTAGCGTAGGAATACTGATATCCAGAGCAGGCGCGGAGGAATATTCATCGTACTTTACCGCGTTGTACGCGCGCTCGATGTAGTTCATATCCGGCGCTACCAGCAAACGCGCTCCGTGTTGCGCATCATCCAAGCCGGTGAATTGTGGTAGCCCACTCAGCGCCAGGTGCAATTTAGCGGTACCGCTTTTACAACGAATATGGCTCACCCGCCGTGCCATGCCTGTCTCCATCCTGGCGAAACCAACCAAATGCTGGAAAGTCGTCACCGGATCAGCATTGGACACTACCAGTGGCGCAGTTATTTGTTCACCGCCGGCCAGCGTTACTCCTACCGCCCGGTCCGCTTCCACATCGATACTGGCCACCGGCGATTGCAGCCGGATCTCTACTCCCGCGGCGCGCGCACTGGCAGCCATCGCTTCACCCAGCGCTCCCATACCCCCTTTCACCAGGGCCTGTCCATTGTTTCCCAGTGTTTCACCGACGCGACGGTAGAGGTAACCAAATACAGTATTGGGCGTGCGCGGCCCCATACGTGACCCCAGCAAGCTGTCCAGGCTGAGCAGCCCCTTTAACTGTGCGCTATCAAAGCTTTCCTCCATCACATCGTACATATTGATCAGGATAATGCGCATCAGGTCGCTCATATCATCGCGGCCCATCATCTTCAGCCCCAGACCCAGCTTGATCAGCGTCAGCCGATCGGTCAGGTTGGACTCCACCAGTTTGGGCGCGCGCGCCTCAAAGGCCTTGACCAGTAATCTGGCGTATTTTTCAGTTTTGGCATGGAAGGCTACGAAGGCCGCACGATCCTCCGCTGAAACATTGGCGCCCTCTACCTTATTTCCCAGCAGACTCAGGTGCTTACCCTGTTCATCCAGAGAAATAGACGGTAGATTCTGTGCTGCCCACTGCAGGCCGTGTTGTTCCAGTGCCAGGTCGCGACTGATCGCCGGATGCAATTGATTCAACCACTGGGCGCAAGAGGAGACCGAGTAACCCGGCGCAAACTCACGCGTCGCTGCGCAGCCACCTGGAGTGGCATTCGCCTCCAGTACCAGTACTTTCTTACCCGCCTTCGCCAGGTAGGTCGCGCAGATCAAGCCATTGTGTCCGGCGCCGACCATCACCGCATCATAATTATCAGTCATCGGCGTAGCCTCCAGGCACGATATTGGGTTGGCGCAGATCGTTGAGAATTTCACGCGCCGCATTGGCACCCGGTGCCGCCATTACGCCGCCTCCGGGATGGGTGCCGGAACCGCACATATACATACCACCCACCGGTCCGCGGTACTGGGCATATCCCGGAAAAGGACGATTGAACAACAACTGGTCGAAGGTGAGTTCGCCCTGAAAAATATTGCCCTCGGTCAAGCCAACCTCCGCCTCTATCTCCTTCGGCGTGCGTGTTTCGCAATGCAGTATAAGATCCTTGAAGTCGGGACTCTGTGCGGCAATCTGGTCAATCACCGATTTCTCGAAACCCGCCTTATCTTCCGCTGTCCATTCGCCACCGCGAATCTTGGGCGGTGCGTATTGCACGAAAACCGTCATCATGTGCTTGCCCGGTGGCGCCATCGTCGGATCAGTCTGGGTGGGGATTAACATATCGACGTAGGGATCTTTAGACCAGGTGCCGTCTTTCCAGTCATCGTAAGCCCGCTCCAGGCGCTGCAGGGAGTCAGAAAAGTGCATATCGCCCAGCATCAGCGGACTGCTTTTATCCAGGCCGTTGAAGGTGGGCAGCCCGTCCAGGGCGATATTGAGCTTGCCGGAAGAACCGCGAATCTTGAAATTCTGCGCCTTGCGCACCACGTCGGCAGGCAAGTCTTTGGCATCCATCACATCCAGGAAAGTGCGTTTGGGGTCCAGATTGGAGACCACCACATCAGCATGAATTTCATCGCCATTCTTTAACGCCACGCCAGTGACCTTGCCACCCTTAACCACAATCTGATCCACGTCCGCATCACAGATAATTTCGCCGCCGTAGCCCAGGAGTGATTTGGCCAGGGCCCCGGACACCGCACCCATACCTCCGCGGGCAAAGCCCCAGGACCCGACATTACCGTCCACATCGCCCATGTAATGGTGCAGCAACACGTAGGCGGTGCCAGGCGAGTACACACCCAGCGCCGTACCGATAACCCCTGTACCACCCAGGTGAGCCTTGATCACGTCGGTTTCAAAATATTCGTCCAGAAAGTCGCCGACGCTCTTGGTCCAGAACTTCAGCGTATCGGCAAGCCCCTCTTCACCCATTTCCATAAACGAACCCGCGAATTCAGTCAGATCGCGCAGGTCTCTCAGTTTGAGCGAGGTGGGGTCCGGCGGCCGCTTCAGCAGGAAAGGTCTGATCAACCGCGTTTGCTTCATGACGTCAGCGGTATAACGCTCATAGGCATTGGCATCACGCTTGGAATGCCGGGCCATTTCACGGTACTGTCTATTGTGGTCGTAATAGTTGCCGTAGTAACCGCCATCTCGCTTGAAAGTAACTCCCCCGCCGTAGGGGACTACCTGCAGACCATGCCGCGGCAACTCGAGGTCCCGGGCAATTTCCGGCCGCAACAAGCTGCACACGTATGAACAGTTGGTGTAAGTCCAGCCCTTGTGCAATTCGCGACTGACTGTCGCCCCGCCAATATAGGCGTTGCGCTCCAGTACCGCGACATTCAAACCGGCTTTAGCCAGGTAAGCGGCATTGGTCAGCCCGTTATGTCCCGCACCAATAACAATTGCATCGTATTTTTTCACTGCTCTCTCCGCTGGTGAGCCAGGCGCATGGCACCGGAAATATCACAACTTGCGAGCATGCCACGCCCCCTGGGCACTGTCCATACCTGAATGAACGGTCATTCATTAATTGCCAGAACCAGGCGCCTGGTTTATGGTCAGCAGAACGGGGTCGCAAAAGCCGCGCCCAGCCAGTACAGTGATACCAAAGTCGATATAAGATAAGCCTGTGAGCAAAACCAAGCATAGCAAAGACCTAACGAAGCGACGCGCCCAACCCAAGGAAGTGCGTAAGGAACAATTGATACGTGCCACCATGAAATGCATTGCAGCCAATGGCTTGTCCGGCGTCACTATGGCCAGAGTCACCACTGAGGCGGGGTTGAGCCTGGGTATCGCCAACTTGCACTTTGAAAGCAAGGAAAGACTATTACTGGAAACTCTGGAATACGTGACTAACGAGTACTCTCGCGAGCAGCTCGCAATTTTTAACAGCAACAGCTACACCAGCCTGGCAGCCAAGATAGAAGCTCTACTTGAGTTCGATTTCAGCAGTGCAGTCACCGACAAGGACAAAATGGCGGTATGGTTTGCGTTTCTCGGAGAAGCCAAGTCCCGACCCACCTACCAGCGCATTTGCTCGCGCCAGGATTCCGTATCCGAGGCAGAGATGACCGCCCTGTTCCAGGCGGCTATCGACGAAGGTGGCTATAGCGGTGCCGATGCGGCGTTGATTGCAGCGGGTTACATTTCCCTGGTCGATGGCCTTTGGTTGAATACGCTGGTGGCACCGCGGCGACTGCCACGCAAAAAAGCCAGGTTAGCTGCCCGCCACTATCTGGCCAGCGCATTCCCAGAGCACATCATGCTGGGCAAGAATTAATGAAAATGCTCCTGCTGATCTGCCTGGTGTCAGTTGGCGTCAGCGGCCAGCACAGCGCCGCACAAAGCGCCACACTCAACATCTACAACTGGTCAGATTATATCGATCCGGCGCTGCTGGAAGAATTTGAGAAAGAATTCAACATTGAAGTGAATTACGACATCTATGATTCCAGCGAAATGGTAGATACCAAGCTGATGACCGGCCGTTCCGGTTATGACGTTGTGATGCACGCGGCTTCTTTCTCAGCCCGCCTGATCCCTATTGGCGTGTATGAGATAGTGGACACTTCACGCTTACGCAACTGGCACCATATAGACCAGGCCATTGTAGAAAAAATTGCTGCCAACTACGGCCAGGAAATAGCTGGCGTGCCTTATATGTGGGGCACGACCGGCTTCACCTACAACCGCAAGATGATTTTGGAGCGCATGCCGGAGGCGCCGCTGGACAGCGCTGCCATGCTCTTCGACCCGGAAGTTGTTTCGCGTTTTGCCGACTGCGGAGTGAGCTTGCTGGACGATCCCACCTCGGTCATTCCCACCGCCATGTTGTATCTTGGCTATCCTGCCAACTCGGTGGAGCCCCAACATCTGCAGGAGGTAGAGCAATTGCTCAAGGCGGTGCGCCCGTATATCAAATACTTCAGCTCGACCAAGATGCTGCTGGACCTGCCCAGCGAGGAAGTCTGTATCGCGATGAGCTGGTCTGGTGACTATTCGATTGCCACCGCCCGGGCTGCAGAGGTGGGGCTGGATATTGACCTGGGCTACAGCATTCCAAGCGAGGGCGGCACAGACTGGTATGACGTGATGTACATACCGGCGGATGCCCCACACTCCGACAACGCCTACCTGTTCATGGACTTTATGCTGCGGCCCGAGAACATAGCGCGGGCCAGCAACTACATCGGTTATGCCAATGCCAACCGCAGTGCTACCGCGCTGGTTGATCCGGGTATGACCAGCGACCCTGCTATTTACCCGGACCGGGAAACCATGCAGCGCCTGCACGCATCCAAAATATTGCCACCTAAACTTGAGCGCCGCCGCTCTCGAACCTGGACCAAAATTAAGACCGGACTATGACTACACAAGACAATCTCACGGGCGCAGCCAGGCCCGACAGCGTCGCTACCCCCAGTACCACGCCCTGGACGGACGCGGGGCAACAGCCCTTTATTGAATTCCAGTCGGTGACCAAGCGCTTTGGTAATTTCACCGCGGTCGACGACGTCAGCCTCAAAATCTACCGCGGTGAACTTTTCGCCATATTGGGTGGCTCGGGCTGCGGTAAGTCGACTCTGCTGCGCATGCTGGCAGGCTTCGAGAAACCCAGTAGCGGGCGCATCCTGATTGATTCCGTTGACGTTACCGACCTGCCTCCCTACGAGCGCCCGGTCAATATGATGTTCCAGTCCTATGCTGTATTCCCGCATATGAGCGTAGAGCAGAACATCGCCTACGGATTAAAAAAGGAAAAACTGCCCAAGACTGAAATAAAACAACGCGTGGCAGAGATGCTGGAACTGGTGCAACTACCAGAGCTTGCAAAACGCAAGCCAGGCCAGCTCAGTGGCGGCCAACTCCAGCGCGTGGCTCTGGCCAGGGCATTGATCAAACGGCCCAAGGTGCTACTGCTGGACGAACCATTGGCAGCCCTGGACAAAAAACTGCGCGAGCAAACCCAGTTCGAACTGATGAACCTGCAGGATCAGCTGGGCATCACGTTTGTAGTGGTCACCCACGACCAGGAAGAGGCGATGACACTCGCCACACGCATTGCTGTGATGAACGCGGGAAATTTCATTCAAACTGGCACTCCCAGCGAGGTCTATGAGTTTCCACAAAATCATTTCGTCGCTGATTTTTTTGGCAGCATCAACATCTTCGATGCCACAGTCGTCAGCAGCACGGGAGACCAGGTCACCGTCGCTCTGGAGGGCAGCGGCACTGAAATTTGTACCCGGCACGCGCTGCCACTGAGCAGTGGCAGCCGCTGCATGGTCGGCGTGAGGCCGGAGAAACTGCTGATCAGTAAACAACAGCCCACACTGGAAGGACATACGATCACCCGCGGTGTGGTGGAGGACCTGGCCTACTACGGCAACCGTTCGATTTACCGGGTGCGCTCGAAAAATGGCCGCGTTATCCAGGTAAGTGCACAAAACTACCAGCGCTCTGCAGCTTTGCTCCTGGAATGGGACGACGAGGTATTCCTGAGCTGGGAATCCAATTGCAGTGTGGTACTCACCGAATGACAACGGTTGCCAACCCCGGCAAGCGCGACCGCCTATGGCGTGGTTTTGTAATCGCACTCCCCTATGCCTGGCTACTGCTGTTCTTCCTCGCGCCCTTTGCCATCGTACTGAAGATAAGTTTTGCCGACCCGATAGTGGCACAACCGCCGTTTACGCCGTTCTTCGACTGGGGCGCCAGCGCCGGTAGCAAGATACTGGCGACCCTGGACAACTATCGCTTTCTGCTGGAAGACAATCTCTACTGGGTCAGCTATCTCAAATCGATAAAAATTGCGGGCATCGCCACTTTACTGTGCCTGCTTTTGGGCTTCCCCATGGCTTACGCGATTGCCCTGGCACCG